>CAZYTR010000372.1:0-2103 GCA_964650365.1 uncultured Alcaligenaceae bacterium
GGCTCCTCCTTATGTAGGCCGGCTACACGGCGTCCTCGCCGTCTTGCCCTCGACCCGAATCGCCTCGGTCGCGCATCCGGGACTTATGCAGAGCTTCCCTAGGTCTTAGGCAATATCGGCAAGCCGATCGGCCATCAGCCCGGCGTGTTCGCGTTGGGCGTGAAATTTGATACGGGGCCAGCGATCCTGGACGACTTTCATCTCGTATTTGGTATTGGTCAACACCGCCAGCGCATCGGCGGCATCGCGCGCCACCCGGCCGGCATTGGCTTCTGCAAATTTCTCGAGCTCCGCCGGATCGTCGGCCGACACCCAGCGCGCGCAGGTGTACGAAGCCGGCGTCAGGCGCGCCTCCACGCCGTACTCGTGCTGCAAGCGGTGCGCAGCGACGTCGAACTGAAGGCTCCCCACCGCGCCCAGCAGCGTCAGGGTATTGCGCAACGGGCGGAACACCTGGATCGCGCCTTCCTCGCCGAGCTGCATCAGCCCGGTGCGAAGTTGCTTGGCGCGCAGCGGATTCACGATTTCGATGGTGTGGAAGATTTCCGGCGCGAAATACGGCAGCCCCGTGTACTGCAGTTCCGCGCCGTCGGTCAGCGTGTCGCCTAGCTGGATACCGCCGTGGGTCGGGATGCCGATGATGTCGCCGGCGTAAGCTTCGTCGAGCAATTCGCGCCGCTGCGACAGGAAGGAGACCACGTTGTTGGGGCGAATTTCCTTGCCGGTGCGCTGAATCTTCACGCGCATGCCGCGCTCGAAGCGCCCCGAGCAAACCCGCACGAAGACCACGCGATCGCGATGAGCGGGATCCATGTTGGCCTGGATCTTGAAAACTACGCCCGAGCAGTGCTCGCCATGCGGATCGACCTTGCCCTGAACCGCTGCTCGCGGTTGTGGCGGTGGCGCAATGTCCACCAGCGCATCCAGCACTTCGCGAACGCCGAAATTGTTGATCGCCGAGCCGAAGAACACCGGTGTCTGCCTGCCCGCCAGAAACTCCTCGCGCGAGAAGGCGGGCGTGGCCGCGCGAATCAGGTCGATATCATGGCGCGCCCGCTCGAACTCGGCTCCGAAGCGCTGGCGCAGCGAAGGATCATCCAGTCCGCTGATGACTTCGTCAGCCTGTCCCAGCCGGTCGTCGCCGGCGCGGAACACGCGGATGCGGTCCTCCACGAGGTCGTAAACGCCGTGAAACGACTTGCCCATGCCGATCGGCCACGAAAACGGCACCGCGGCCATGCCGAGCACGCGCTCGATCTCGTCCACGAGATCAAGCGGCTCGCGTACTTCCCGATCCATCTTGTTTATGAAGGTGAGGATGGGCGTGCCGCGCGAACGGCACACTTCGAGCAGCCGCAGCGTCTGTGTTTCCACGCCGTTGCCGGCGTCGATGACCATCAGCGCCGCATCCACCGCGGTCAGCACCCGGTAGGTGTCCTCGGAAAAGTCCTGGTGGCCGGGCGTGTCGAGCAGGTTCACGACTTTGCCCCGGTACTCCATCTGCATCACCGAGCTGGCGACCGAAATGCCGCGTTGCTTCTCGATTTCCATCCAGTCCGAGGTGGCGTAGCGGGTGGCTTTGCGCGCCTTGACGCTACCGGCGATGTGGATCGCACCGGCGAAAAGAAGCAACTTCTCGGTGAGGGTGGTCTTGCCCGCGTCCGGGTGCGAGATGATGGCAAAGGTCCGCCGCTGCTCGACTCTTGCGGCGAGAACTTCCCTGGATATTTCGCTCATGAACCGCTGGCCGGCTTGGAGGCGCCCGCGCCCCGTCCGGGAGACTGAAGAAAGCCGCGCATTCTACGGATTCGCCCCGCCCGCGTCCACTTTCAAACCGGCCATGGGACAGCGAAAAAATAGTTGACGCAGAGGAATGCCAAAAAAATCGGCAAAGTACGCAGGCGAAACTAGACTTTTTTGCACTCAACACTCAACACTCAACACTCAACACTCAACACTCAACACTCAACACTCAGCACTGGTTATTTTCCTGGATCCTTGACGTTGGCAACCTGTTCGAACTCGACGTTGTAGAGCTTCCCGTTGACCTTCTGTACGCGGCGCATGTAAACCGTCTGGATCACATCGCGCGTTTCGGGGTCG
>CAZYTR010000373.1:0-22700 GCA_964650365.1 uncultured Alcaligenaceae bacterium
TCGCCAAACCACGCCAGATTTCCATGCCGCTGGTGAACGCGCAGCAGGCGCGCCGCGCACTCGACCACCTGGTCGGCTTCAATCTGTCGCCGCTGTTGTGGAAGAAGATCGGCCCCGGGCTGTCGGCCGGCCGGGTACAAAGCCCGGCGCTGCGGCTCATCGTCGAACGTGAGCAGGAGATCGAAAAGTTCCAGAGCCGCGAATACTGGAGCATCCATCTCGACAGCCACAAGGAAAAACAGAAATTCGGGGCGCGCCTGATTCAGTATCGCGGCGACAAGATCGAGCAATTCACCATCGTCACCGACGAGCAGCACCGGCAGGTGCTCGCCGACATCGAAAAGAGCGCAAAGGGCACGGCCAAGGTAATACGCGTCGAGCGCAAGCCCAAGAGCCGCCAGCCGGCGGCACCGTTCACCACTTCTACACTGCAGCAGGAAGCAGTGCGCAAACTGGGCTTCACCACCGAGCGCGCGATGCGTACCGCCCAGCAGCTCTACGAAGGCGTGGAAATCGGCGGCAGTACCGTGGGTTTGATCACCTACATGCGTACCGATTCGCTGGCACTTGCCAACGAGGCGCTGCACGAGCTGCGCGACTACATCCAGAAGAAGTTCGACGCCGATTATCTGCCGCGCGCACCGATCCAGTACCGCAGCAAGTCGAAGAACGCCCAGGAAGCGCACGAAGCGATTCGCCCGACTTCGGTTTTCCGCACGCCCGAGTCGATCCGCAAGTACCTGACCCCGGAACAGGCAGCGCTCTACGAAATGATCTGGAAGCGCACGCTCGCCTGCCAGATGACCCCGGCCAGGTACGATACGACGGCGGTGGATCTCGCAGTCGGCCGTGCCGATACCCTGTTCCGTGCAACCGGCCAGATTCTGGTGTTCCCCGGCTTCATGGCCGTTTACCTCGAAGACGCCGATGACGCGGAGCAGGAAGAGGAGGCCAGGCTTCCGCGTCTGGAAGAAAAGGACACCGTTCCAATCGACCGGCTTTTCGGCGAGCAGCATTTCACCCAGCCGCCGCCGCGTTATACGGAAGCAAGCCTGGTAAAAACCCTGGAAGAATACGGGATCGGCAGGCCTTCGACCTACGCCAGCATCATTTCCACGCTGCAGGATCGCGGCTACGCGTTGCTGGAGAAGAAGCGTTTTCTGCCGACCGACATCGGCCGACTGGTCAACGGATTCTTGACTTCGCACTTCGACCACTATGTGGACTACGGCTTCACCGCCAATCTGGAAGAAGAGCTGGACGAGATATCCAACGGCGAGCGCGACTGGATTCCGGTGCTCAAGGACTTCTGGAAAGATTTCTCCCGCCAACTCAAGAGCAAGGAAAAGGTCGCTCGCGGCAGCCCGCTCGACGAATCCTGCCCGAAGTGCGGCAAACAGCTATTCCTGCAGAACAGCCGGCGTGGAATGTTTATTGGCTGCAGCGGCTATCCCGAATGCGATTACACCCGGCCCTGGGGAAACCAGCCGGAGGGCCCGGTGATCCTCGGCAGCGATCCGGCAAGCGGTCTCGAGGTCTTACTTCTCAAGGGGCCCTACGGCTTTTACGTCCAGCTCGGCCAGACGCCACAGGACAGGGCCGTGAAACCGAAACGCGCTGCATGGCCGAAGAACATTCCCGCCGCATCAGCAGACCTGAACACGGGACTCAAATTGCTCGCGTTGCCGCGCCAGCTCGGTGTGCACCCGGAAACCGGCAAGCCGGTCGAAGCCAGCATCGGACGCTTCGGCCCGTACCTGAAACATGACGGCATGTTCAAGTCCATTCCCAAAGCCGACAACGTGCACGACATCGCCCTGGCGCGGGCAATCCAGCTGCTTGCCGAAAAGAAGGCCGGCGGTATGGGTGGGCGCGCGCTCGGCACACACCCGGAAGATGGCAGGTCCGTGGTGGTTCACGGCGGCCGATACGGACCGTATGTGAAGCACGGCAAAATCAACGTTACGATTCCGCCTTCGGCCGATCCCGCCAAGCTGACTCTGGAAGAGGCGGTAGAACTTTTGGCCGCAAAGTCCGCGAAGGGTTCCACCGGCAAGAAAAAACCCCCCGCCAAGTCGAAGGGTCCGAAACGCAAGGCCGCCTGAGGGCGGCACTCAGACGTCGAGATTGCGCACGCCCAGGGCGTTGGTCTCTATGAACGCGCGGCGGGGCTCCACCATGTCTCCCATCAACGTAGTGAAAATCTCGTCTGCCGTGATCGCGTCTTCGATCTGGGTTTTGAGCAAGCGACGCGACTTGGGATCCATGGTGGTTTCCCATAATTGTTCGGGGTTCATTTCGCCGAGTCCCTTGTAGCGCTGGATCGAGACCCCTTTTTTGACCTCCTCGAGCAACCAGTCTAGGGCCTCCTTGAACTCGCCAACCTGGCGTTCCTGGTCGCCGCGCTTGACGTATGCGCCCGCCGCCAGCAGGCCATGGAGGACTTGCGCGGTCTGTTTGATCTGTGCGTAATCGCCGCTGTCGAGAAACTCGTTGTCCAGATAGCCTGTGCGCAGATTGCCGTGCCTTAGCCGCTTGATCACCAGCATCTGGGTTTCGTTCTTCTGGTCATATTGCGGCTCGATCACCAGGCCCGACGGCTTACACAGCGCGGTGAGGCGTTCAGCGGAATGCTGTGCCGCCTGCGCGCCGGCAAGACTGATTTCGGGATCCTTGAGCAGCGCCGCCAGCACCGCCTGATCGATGCGCTTGCCGAGTCTTTCGATCACCGCCTCGGCGAGGATGTACGAACGGGCCACCGATTCCAGCGCATCCTGCGCCAGCGCCGCCCGCCCCTCCCCCGGGTAGAGCTCGGCTTCTTTCAACGCCAGCCGCAGCAGATACTCCTTCAATTCGTGATCGTCCTTGAGATAGCGCTCTTCCTTGCCGTGCTTGACTTTGTAGAGCGGCGGCTGGGCGATGTAGATGTGGCCGCGTTCGACCAGATCCGGCATCTGCCGGTAGAAGAACGTCAGCAAAAGCGTACGGATGTGCGAGCCATCGACATCCGCGTCGGTCATGATGATGATGCGGTGATAACGAAGCTTCTCCGGCTTGAAGTCTTCCTTGCCGATCCCGGTTCCGAGCGCGGTAATCAGGGTGGCGATTTCCTGCGAAGATACCAGCTTGTCGAAGCGCGCCCTCTCGACATTGAGAATCTTTCCCTTGAGCGGCAGGATCGCCTGGAATTTCCGGTCGCGTCCCTGCTTTGCCGAGCCGCCGGCGGAATCTCCCTCGACCAGATAGAGCTCGCACAGCGCCGGATCCTTCTCCTGGCAATCGGCGAGCTTTCCCGGCAGGCCGAATCCGTCGAGCACACCCTTGCGGCGGGTCATTTCCCGCGCCTTGCGAGCGGCCTCGCGGGCGCGTGCCGCTTCTATGATCTTGCTGACGATGATCTTGGCATCGCCGGGCTTTTCCAGCAGCCAGTCGTGCAGGGCCTGCGATATAGCGTCTTCCACCACCGGCCGCACTTCGGATGACACCAGCTTGTCCTTGGTCTGCGACGAGAATTTCGGATCCGGCAGCTTGATCGACAGGATGCAGCTGAGGCCCTCGCGCATGTCGTCGCCGGTGGTTTCGACCTTGGCTTTCTTGGCCTGCTCGTTGGCCTCGATGTACTGGTTCAGCGTGCGCGTCATCGCGGCGCGCAATGCGGTCAGATGGGTGCCGCCATCGCGTTGCGGAATATTGTTGGTGAAGCACAGCACCGATTCCTGGTACGAATCGTTCCACTGCATGGCGACTTCCACGCCGATTCCGCCGACATCGTAGACCGCGTGGAATATGTTCGGGTGCAGGACCGTCTTGGCGCGGTTGATGTATTCGACGAAGCCCTTGACGCCGCCGGCGAAGGCGAAGGTCTCTTCCTTGGCATTGCGCTGGTCATGCAGTTCGATGCGAACACCGTTGTTCAGGAATGAAAGTTCGCGCAGCCGTTTCGCCAGAATGTCGTAGTGGAACTCGATGTTGCCGAAAACTTCGGGGTTCGGGTGGAAATGCACCTCCGTGCCGCGACGTTCCGTCGTCCCGACGACTTTCAGGGGAGCAACCGGGTCACCGCTGCGGAATTCCATGAAATGCACCTGCCCGTCGCGGCGGATCGTCAGCTTCAGCCAGTCCGACAGCGCGTTCACCACCGATACGCCCACACCGTGCAGACCGCCGGAAATCTTGTAGCTGTTGCTGTCGAACTTTCCGCCGGCATGAAGCACAGTCATGACGATTTCGGCGGTGGACCGTCCCTCCTCGTCTTGCGGGTGGATGCCGGTCGGAATTCCGCGCCCGTTATCGACGACGCTGATGGAATTGTCGCCGTGGATCACCACCTTGATTTCGTCGCAGTGCCCGGCCAGCGCTTCGTCGATCGAGTTGTCGAGCACCTCGAACACCATATGGTGCAGCCCGGTGCCATCGCTGGTGTCGCCGATGTACATGCCGGGGCGCTTGCGGACCGCCTCGAGGCCCTTGAGAACCTTGATGCTGTCCGAGTTGTATTCCGATTCCGACATTGGTGAAGGTCCGCTGTGAATTTCAGATGCGCATCGGCATCACGACGTACTTGAATTCCTTGTTTCCCGGCACTGACATCAGCATGCTGCTGTTGGTGTCGCCCACCGCGCAGTCCACGTCCTTCGCATCCAGGTTGTTGAGCACATCCAGCAGATAGGTAATGTTGAAGCCGATGTCGAGGACCTCACCGTTGTAGTCAATCTCGAGCTCTTCCTCGGCCTCCTCCTGTTCGGCGTTGGTGCAGACAATCTTGAGGCTGCTGGGACCGATCACCCAGCGCACGCCGCGAAACTTCTCGTTCGAAAGTATTGCAGCCCGCTGCAACGCCTGCTGCAGCAACAAGCGGTCCAGGGTAAAGTGTTTCTTGTAGGTGGTCGGTATTACCCGCGTGTAGTCCGGAAATTTTCCATCAACGACCTTCGAAACCAGGTCTATTCCGGAAAAGCGGAACTGCACCTGGTTCGGCAGTATGTGGATTTCGACTTCTTCTTCGCCGTCCGCCAGCAGCTTTGCCAGTTCAAGCACGGCCTTGCGCGGAATGATTACCTCCGACCGCGCCACCGGCTGCGGCAGTTTGGAAGCTGCGTAGGCGAGCCTGTGGCCGTCGGTCGCCACCATGGTCAGTTGACGGTCCTCGACCATCAGCAACAGGCCGTTGAGATAGTAACGGATATCCTGCTGCGCCATACCATACTGCACCAGAAGCAGTTGCTGCCTGAGCACTTTCTGCGGCAGTCGTACCGAGACTGCGCCGTCGCCGCCGTCCGCAAGTTTGGGAAAATCCTGCGCCGGCAGGGTCTGCAGATTGAATCTGCTCTTGCCCGCCTTCACCTGCAGACGCCCCTCCTGCGCATCCAGGCTGACAACAGTCTTGTCCGGAAGGGAGCGCAGAATGTCCTGCAGCTTTCTCGCCGACACCGTCACCGCGTAGCGCGAAGCGGCCTTCTCCAGCACCGCAGCTGTCTTCACCTGAATTTCCAGATCAGTGGCCAACAGGTTCAGGGCCGTGCCATCCGCTTCCAACATGACGTTGGACAGGATCGGCAGCGTATGCCGGCGTTCCACGATCCCGGATACCGCCTGTAATGGCCGCAAGAGAACGTCTTTCTCTATTTCTAAGATCTTCATTCTTGAACCTTAATAAGGTTAATAGATCGCCGGAAACCTGTTGGCTATTGCATTTGTCGCTTTGAAAACATGCGCTTCCTATACTGTATAACTCGTGTAGCGGCAGTGGACGGATTGTGGGTACTTGCTGCCGATTCGATGGCGCGTCGTTTATCAACAAACTGTACAGGGTTCATCAACCGCGCAAAGTCTGCAGGAGCGCGTCGAAATCACGGGTAATCTCGGCATTGACGGCGCGCAATTCCGCTATTTTGCGGCAGGCATGCAGCACTGTAGTGTGGTCGCGACCACCGAAAGCATCGCCGATGTCCGGCAGACTCAGATGCGTGAGTTCCTTGGCCAGAGCCATGGCGACCTGGCGCGGGCGCGCAACCGCTCGCGAACGTTTCTTGGAGTACATCTCCGAGACCTTGATCTTGTAGTAATCGGCTACGATTCGTTGGATATTTTCCACCGAAACCTGCCTTACCTGCACTGCGAGTAGATCTTTTAGTGCTTCGCGGGCAAGATCCACCGAGAGCCGGGCATTGGCGAACTTGGCGTAGGCGAGAACACGCTTCAAGCCTCCTTCGAGTTCGCGCACGTTGGACTGGATGTGGGTGGCAACGAAAAACGCGATATCCTCCGGCAAGCTGATGCGCTCGGCTTCCGCCTTCTTGAGCAGGATCGCCACCCGCATTTCCAGTTCCGGCGGCTCGATCGCGACCGTAAGGCCCCAACCGAAGCGGGAGATCAGCCTATCCTCGATTCCCGCGATTTCCTTCGGGTAGGTATCACAGGTGATAATGACCTGCTTGTGCGCTTCGATCAGCGCGTTGAAGGCGTAGAAAAATTCCTCCTGCGTACGGTTTTTGCCGCTGAAAAACTGGATATCGTCGATCAGCAGAAGGTCCAGGGAGTGGTAGTACTTCTTGAAGCCGTCAAAGGCCTTGTGCTGATAGGCGCGAACCACGTCGGAAACATACTGTTCTGCGTGGATATAGCGGACCTTGGCGGACGGGTTGAATTCGAGCAGCAGATTGCCGATCGCTTGAATGAGGTGGGTCTTGCCTAAACCGACACCGCCGTAAACAAACAGCGGGTTGTAAGCCACGCCCGGATGTTCGGCGACCTGCAACGCGGCGGCGCGAGCCAGTTGATTGGCCTTGCCGGTTACGAACGAATCGAAAGAAAACGATGGATTGAGGCGGCTTTGCTCCCTGATCTTCGGTTTGGGTGCCGGTACTTCGGCCTCCGGCGCGGGCCGGCTCGTTTCTTCGGCGGCGCTTTCCGAGAGCGTAAGTACTACCGGCGTAGGTTGGCGCAGGTACTCTGAAGACAGCCGCTCGATTTCAGAGACGAACTTGTCCTTGACCCACTCCAGTACGAAGCGATTTGGCGCTGAAACCACCACCGTGTGCTGGTCCAGACGCGCGTGCAGCGGCTGAATCCAGGTCTTGTACTGTTGCGCCGGAAGAGATTTTTCGAAATGGCGTAGGCAGTGATTCCAGAAGCTATCCATCGGCGCCAGGTTGTGTTTGCTACGAGATGCGGCCGAGGAAGGCCACCCAGGGTGAGGCCGAAGTTTAACAGCAAAATTTGGAGT
Source organism: uncultured Alcaligenaceae bacterium (assembly GCA_964650365.1). Lineage (GTDB taxonomy): Bacteria > Pseudomonadota > Gammaproteobacteria > Burkholderiales > JACQAP01 > JACQAP01. The sequence goes on from CAZYTR010000373.1 coordinate 7,226, forward strand.
TATCCACAGGCCCGACGCGACCGATTTCGCGGTTGACAATAGCCTGCAAAAACAAGTGTAATGACGGGCTTTTTCACGCCAGTCATCGGAGTAAGCCGAATGAAGCGAACTTATCAGCCGTCGAAAACCCGCCGCAGCCGCACCCATGGTTTCCTGGTGCGCATGAAAACTCGAGGCGGTCGTGCAGTCATCAATGCCCGTCGAGCCAAGGGCCGTGCGCGCCTGGCGGTGTGACCGAGCCGCGTCCCAAGCTGCCTCGCATGGCGAGGCTGCGCGGCGGGGCGCATTTTACCGGCGCATTCTCGGCGCGACTGCAGGGGCGTTTCTTTATCGTCCTCGCCAGGAATAATCCGGGCGGCAAGGCCGCGCGTCTGGGAATTGTCGTCAGCCGGCGCACCGCACCCAGGGCAGTTGCCCGCTCGGCGATGAAACGTCTGGTGCGCGAAGTGTTTCGCACGCTGCGCGGCGCTCTGGGCACGACGGACTTTATCGTGAGGGTGCGCAGGCCTGCTGTCAGCGAAGAAATGCGCGAAGCACGCGGTGAACTGCAAAGCTTGTTGAGCGGCCGCCGCTGATGCGAGCCACGTTCGTAACCCTGATCAAGCTCTACCAATACCTTTTGAGCCCGTGGGTCGGCATGCACTGCCGCTTCTACCCGACTTGTTCGGAATACGCGAAAGCCGCGATCGAGACCCACGGCATCTTGCGCGGGAGCTGGTTCGCCGCGAGGCGCCTGCTGCGTTGCCACCCATGGCATCCAGGCGGAGCCGACCCGGTACCCTGAATAGAAAACGCTTTCCATGGATAGTTTGCGATTGTTTGCGGCGATGATTTTCGCCGTTTCTGCTTTCCTGCTGTTCGACGCCTGGGTAAAGGAGCGTAATCCGCAGCCGGCTTCGTCGCAGGAAACGGCGCAGCAGGCTGTGACTGCGACACCGTCACCGACGCTTCCGCCCGGCGTGACGACACCAGCCAGCCCGGCTGTGCCGCCGGCCAAAGCTGCGGCTTCAAGTTCCGCGACCGTGCCTGTGATCACCGTACGTACTGATGTGCTGAATGCGGAAATCGATCCGATTGGCGGAGTGTTGCGCAGGCTCGAGTTTACCGGGCACAAGGACAAGACCGACAAGAACCGGAATTTCGTTCTGTTCGAGCAATCCGCCGACCATACTTACGTGGTGCAAAGCGGCCTGATCGGCGAGAACCTGCCTAACCACACCACAATCTATCGCGCCGCTAGCGCGAACTATCAACTGGGCGAGGGCAGCGATGAGGTGACCGTTACCTTGACCGCACCCGAAGTCAATCGCATCGCGGTGACCAAGCGCATCGTTTTCCAGCGCGGCAGCTATCTTATCGACGAGTCCTTTCAGATCGTCAACGGCGGCAGCGACGAGCTGAAAGCGTTCGCATACTTCCAGTTTCTACGCGATGGGAATCCTGCCGCGGGAGACTCGAAGATGGTCCCGACTTACACCGGCGCGGCCGTGTACACGGACCAGTCGAAGTTTCGCAAGGTGGATTTCGGCGAAATCGACAAGGGCAAGGCTGACTATCCGAAGCACGCCAACGATGGCTGGATCGCTTTCGTGCAGCACTATTTCGTGGCGGCCTGGCTTGCCCCCGGCGAAACCCCGCGCGAGTTTTACACGCGAGCGCTGGGAAACAGCATGTACGCTGCGGGCGTTATCGTGCCGGCAGGCAGCATCGCGCCGCGCGCCTCGGGGCAGGTCGACATGCGCTTGTATGCCGGACCGCAGCAGCAGGAAAAGCTTGCCACACTTGCCCCACGTCTGGAATTGACGGTGGACTACGGGTGGCTCACGGTAATCGCGGCGCCGTTGTTCTGGGTGCTCTCCGCGATCCAGAAATGGGTGAACAACTGGGGCGTGGCGATCATCATCCTGACCATCATCATCAAGCTGATCTTCTATCCGCTATCGGCCGCAAGTTACAAATCCATGGCGAAAATGCGTGTACTCGGGCCGAAAATGCAGAAGCTCAAGGAGCAATACGGCGATGACCGGCAGCGCATGCAGCAGGCGATGATGGAGATGTACAAGACCGAGAAGATCAATCCGCTCGGGGGTTGTTTGCCGATCGTGGTGCAGATTCCGGTATTCATCGCGCTGTACTGGGTTTTGCTGGCGAGCGTGGAATTGCGCAACGCGCCGTTCATGCTTTGGATCACGGATCTGTCGGCGCAGGACCCGTATTACATCCTGCCGGTGCTGATGGGCATCACCATGATCATCCAGACTGCGCTTAACCCCACGCCCCCGGACCCGGTGCAGGCGAAGGTAATGAAAATCATGCCGGTGGTTTTCAGCGTGTTTTTCTTCTTCTTCCCGGCCGGGTTGGTGCTCTACTGGCTGGTGAACAACATTCTTTCCATCGCGCAGCAGTGGCAGATCACGCGCGCCATCGAGCGGTCAAAACCCGCTCATGCCCCGCGCTGAGACGATTGTTGCAGTTGCAACCGCCCCCGGGCGCGCGGGAATCGGCGTAGTCCGCGTTTCCGGCCCTGCGGTGCCCGCCATCATCGCGGGAATCCTTGGGCGCGTGCCGAAACCCCGCGCTGCTACGCTGTTCGATTTCCGCGACGCTACCGACGGGACCATCGATCGCGGCCTTGCATTGTTCTTTCCTGCGCCGCACTCCTACACTGGCGAGGATGTGCTCGAGCTCCACGGGCATGGCGGGCCGGCCGTATTGCAACTTGTGCTGCGACGTTGTCTGGAACTCGGCGCGCGGCCGGCGCAGCCGGGCGAATTCACCCGTCGCGCCTTCCTCAATGACAAGCTCGACCTCGCCCAGGCAGAAAGCGTCGCCGATCTGATCGATGCCAGTTCGGAGGCCGCGGCGCGCGGTGCGATGCGCTCTCTTGCGGGAGACTTCTCCGCACGCATTAGTCATCTCGTCAATGCCTTGATCGAACTGCGGGCGCTGGTCGAGTCAACGTTGGATTTCCCGGACGAGGAGATCGATTTTCTCGAGCGGGGCGACGCATTCAGTCGCCTGGCTGGGGTGCGCGCAGAACTCGCCGAGGTTCAGCGCACGGCGGAACAAGGCAGGATTCTGCGCGAGGGCGCGAGATGTGTGCTGATCGGACAGCCCAACGTCGGTAAGTCCAGCCTGCTTAACCGTCTCGCCGGTGACGAGGTTGCCATCGTCACCGAGATTCCGGGCACCACCCGCGATCCGTTGCGGCACGAACTGGTAATTGACGGCGTGCCGGTGCATGTAATCGACACAGCGGGGCTTCACGAATCCGAGGAGCTGGTGGAAAAAATCGGCATCGAACGCGCATGGCGCGAAATCGGTCAGGCGGACGTTGCTCTGCTGGTCGTGGACGTGACCCGCGGGATGATTGACGCCGATAGCGCGATCCTGGCGAAACTACCGGCGAAGATCAAAAAAATACTTATTTTCAACAAGATAGATCTGTCTGGAGAATTTCCATCGGCACGCGAATTGGGGGGCTGGGTGGAGATCCGGGTATCGGCCAAGTCCGGCGCCGGCTTGGAGTTATTGCGCGCCAATATTCTGCAGTCCGTGGGCTGGCGACCGGCAGAGGAAGCGCAATTCATGGCCAGGGAGCGGCACTTGCGTGCGCTCCAGCAAGCCGGCGCGGCGCTCGCGCGCGCGGCCGGTCAATTGAAGGCAATCGAATTGTTTGCAGAGGAACTGCGATTGGCTCAACAGGCGCTGGGCGAGATTACCGGACAGTTCAACGCCGACGATCTGCTCGGCGAAATCTTTTCCCGTTTCTGCATCGGCAAGTAAGCAGTCGTGACCGACGTTCTGGTTCTGTGCGTGTTTGCGTTCTTCGGCGGACTGGTGGACGCGGTCGCCGGCGGTGGTGGCTTGATCCTTGTTCCGGCGCTGTTCGCGGTTTATCCATCCGCGCCGCCCGCGCTGCTGCTCGGCACCAACAAGCTCTCTTCGATAGCCGGTACCAGCATTGCGACGCTGCGTTACGCCTGGTCGGTGCCGATTCGCTGGCGGACGATTCTGCCAGCTGCGTTGGTCGCTTGTGGAGGCGGCGTCGCCGGGGCAAAGGCGGTGACACTGATCGAGCCGGGCGTGTTGCGGCCGCTGATCCTGGTAATGCTGGGAGCAGTGGCAATCTACACGCTGACACGGCGAAACTTCGGCTCCGCGCCCGGCAGGCGGGGGCGGCTCGAATTCGAGGGGCCAGGGGTGTCCGCATTGTCGGGAGTCGTCGGTTTCTACGACGGATTCTTCGGCCCGGGTGCGGGCAGTTTTCTGCTGTTCGGTCTGGTGCGGCTGTTCGGATACGATTTCCTCGGTGCCGCGGCCGCTACCAAGGTCCTGAATCTGGCGACGAATTTCGGAGCGTTAGTTTTGTTCGTGGCGACCGGCAACGTCCTCTACGCGGTCGGATTGCCGATGGCAGCCTGTAGTATTGCGGGCGGATTGCTCGGCGCCCAGCTGGCGGTTCGTCAGGGCAGCCGCTTCATCCGCTGGATGTTTCTGCTGGTCGTTGTGGCGCTGATCGCCAGGCTTTCTTACGATTTGTTGCTGCAAAGGTAAGTGCTTTGTTCCACGTGGAACATTGGGTGTCCGGCCGTAACGGATGTTTCACGTGGAACATTCGGATGTGCCCGGGGGCGGCGGATTCCTCGGTGTCGGGGGTTTCGGGTATGATTCGGCCCTCTTTTCCGTCCCGAAAATGCAGCATTCCAATTCTTTCGACGTCATCGTAGTTGGCGGCGGTCACGCCGGCACCGAGGCTGCTCTGGCCGCCGCCCGGGTGGGCTGCCGCACGCTGCTGCTGACCCATAACATCGAAACTCTTGGCCAGATGTCCTGCAACCCGTCGATCGGCGGGATCGGCAAGGGACACCTGGTTAAGGAGGTGGACGCGCTGGGTGGCGCAATGGCCGCCGCCACCGACGAGGCCGGAATCCAGTTTCGCATCCTCAATTCCAGCAAAGGGCCGGCAGTGCGTGCCACGCGCGCCCAAGCCGACCGCGTGCTGTATCGCGATGCCGTCCGCCGGCGGCTCGAAAATCAGAAAAATCTCACAATTTTTCAGCAGGCTGTAGACGATCTTAGCCTTGTCGGCGAGCGCGTGGCCGGCGTCGTGACGCAGCTGGGGTTGCGTTTCTCGGCGCGGACCGTGGTGTTGACGACCGGCACATTTTTGTCGGGGTTGGTGCATGTCGGGCTGGATCATTACCAGGCCGGGCGCGCCGGCGATCCGCCGGCAATCAGCCTGGCGCGGCGGCTGCGCGAGTTGCAGTTGCCGGTGGGGCGCCTGAAGACCGGCACGCCGCCGCGGCTTGACGGCCGTAGTATCGATTATTCGGTGATGACCGAGCAGCCGGGCGACGACCCGGTACCGGTGTTTTCCTTCCTCGGTTTGGCCAGCCAGCATCCACGGCAGCTTCCGTGCTGGATCACCCACACTAATCTGCGCACCCACGAAATCATCCGCTGCGGGCTCGATCGCTCGCCGATGTTCACCGGCGTGATCGAAGGCGTCGGGCCGCGTTACTGCCCATCCATCGAGGACAAGGTCACGCGCTTCGCCGACAAGAACTCGCACCAGATCTTCCTCGAACCCGAGGGCCTGACTACCAACGAGGTCTATCCGAACGGCATTTCGACCAGCCTGCCGTTCGACGTGCAAGTCGAATTAGTTCATTCGATCAGTGGCTTGGAAAACGTACACGTGACGCGTCCAGGGTACGCCATCGAATACGACTACTTCGATCCGCGAGGGCTCAAGTCGTCACTGGAAACCAAGGCAATCAAGGGGCTTTTTTTCGCGGGCCAGATCAACGGCACCACCGGTTACGAGGAAGCGGCTGCGCAGGGTCTGCTTGCTGGAATAAATGCGGCGCTGCTGGTGCAGGGCAAAGAAGCGTGGTGCCCGCGGCGAGATCAAGCTTACCTCGGCGTGCTGGTGGACGACCTAATCACTCGCGGCGTGACCGAGCCATACCGGATGTTTACCAGCCGTGCCGAATACCGCTTGAGCCTGCGCGAAGACAACGCCGACATGCGCCTTACGGAAATCGGCAGGCGCCTGGGCGTCGTCGAGGACTCACGCTGGGAAATCTTCGAACGCAAGCGCGAAGTCGTCGCGCGCGAACTGGAGCGCCTGAAGACCACATGGGTCAATCCGAAACTACTCGCCGCAGAAACCGTACTGCAACTTTTCGGCCAGCCTTTGGAGCGCGACTACACATTGCAAGAGCTACTTCGCCGGCCGTCGGTTCGCTATCGCGATCTCATGGCACTGACCGATGCCGGACCGGGCGTGGCCGAGGATCAGGCTGCTGAACAGGTCGAAATTCAGACCAAATATCAGGGATACATCGAACGTCAGCGCGAAGAGGTGGAGCGCCAGGAGCACTTCGAGACGCTGCGCCTGCCGGAGCAACTCGATTACCGCAGCGTTCGGGGACTGTCGATCGAGGTGCAGCAGAAACTCAACAAGCACAAGCCCGAGACGCTGGGCCAGGCCGCGCGTGTCTCGGGCGTCACCCCGGCGGCGATTTCACTGCTGCTGGTGCACTTGAAGCGTGGCATCAAGGCGACAGCCGAGCCCGGCGGTCTCAACGGCAGCCAGGTGCATGCTGCGGGAAACCACGGTTGAGCCAGGCGGCTGTACTGTTGCGGCAGGGTATTACTGACCTGGGAATGGTGTTGCCGCAATCGACGGCTGAACGGCTGCTGGACTACCTGGCGCTGCTGGCGAAGTGGAACCGCGTATACAACCTCACGGCGATCCGCGAGGAAACGAAGTGGGTCAGCCATCATCTGCTGGATAGCCTCGCGGTAGTGCCGCACTTGCCGGCAGGCGGACTTGTGGATGTGGGCAGCGGCGCAGGCTTGCCGGGGATCCCGATTGCGTTCGCATGTCCGGACAGGCAGGTGACGTTGCTCGATTCGAACCAGAAGAAAGGCGCGTTCTTGACTCAGTCATGCACCGAGTTGGCACTCACGAACGTCAAGGTCGTGATCCAAAGAGCGGAATCGTACCGACCTGCCACAACATTCGACGTCGTCATCTCGCGCGCCTTTTCCAGCATCGCCGACTTCATCACGCTTGCAGGCCACCTGTGCAGGCCCGGCGGCGTGCTGGCTGCGATGAAAGGCGCGCGCCCGGATGCAGAGATCGCGCAGCTCCCGCGGGCATGGAAGGCAGAAACAATCATTCCCCTGCACGTGCCCCAGCTCGATGCGGAACGCCATCTGGTCATGCTGCGCCCGAGTGCGGCAGCGGACGCCGACAGAGCAATATGACGCGCGTACTCGCAATCACCAACCAGAAAGGCGGGGTCGGCAAGACCACCACCAGTATCAATCTCGCCGCGAGCCTGGTTATGGCCGGGAGGCGTGTGCTGCTGGTGGACATCGATCCGCAGGGCAACGCCACCATGGGAAGCGGCATCGACAAGCGCAACCTCAGGGCGACGGTCTACCAAGTGTTGCTCGGGTCCGCACCGATGTCATCGGTCAGGGTGCGCAGTCAGAGTGGCGGCTATGACCTGATTCCGGCCAACCGCGAGCTCGCTGGAGCGGAAGTGGAAATGGTGGAGCTGGCCGAACGCGAAACGCGGCTGAAGAGGGCGCTCGAGGAAATCAGGGCGCAGTACGACTATGTACTGATCGACTGCCCGCCGGCGCTCAATCTTCTCACGGTAAACGGGCTGTGCGCGGCCAACGCGGTGGTAATTCCGATGCAGTGCGAGTACTACGCGCTCGAAGGGTTGTCCGACCTGGTGCAGACCATCAAGAAAGTGCGCATGAATCTGAATCCCGCGCTCGAAATCGAGGGTTTGCTGCGCACCATGTACGACCCGCGCAACATGCTTTCGCAACAGGTTTCGGATCAACTCCAGCAACACTTTGGAGACAAGGTCTACCGTACCGTGATCCCGCGCAACGTCAGGCTTGCGGAGGCGCCCAGCCACGGCATTCCGGCGCTCAGCTTCGACCGGCAATCGAAAGGCGCGCTGGCCTATCTCGCTTTGGCAGGCGAGATGCTCGGCAAAAACATCTAGGAAAAGTGCAGATGGCGAAACTCAAAGGACTTGGCCGGGGGCTCGATGCATTGCTCGGCGGCAACGATACCCGGGCCGAAGACGCCCAAGTCGAGCTCGCGGTGGGCCTGCTCAGGCCAGGTCGCTTCCAGCCGCGTACGCGCATGGACCCGCAGTCGATTGCGGAACTTGCCGACTCGATCAAGGCCCAGGGCGTGATCCAGCCGATCCTGGTGCGCCCCGTGGATGGCGGCAAGTACGAGATCATCGCCGGTGAGCGCCGCTGGCGCGCCGCCCAGCTTGCTGGGCTGGCGCGAGTGCCGGTGGTTGTGCGCTCGGTGCCAGACCAGGCGGCGCTGGAGATGGCATTGATCGAAAATATCCAGCGCGAGGACCTCAATCCACTCGAAGAAGCGGGCGGCATTCACAGGTTGATAGACGAATTCCGCATGACCCACGATACAGCGGCGCAGGCAATCGGACGCTCGCGCACCGCGGTCACCAATTTGTTGCGACTGCTGAATCTTGCCAAACCCGTGCAGGAACTGCTGATGCAGGGCAAGCTCGACATGGGCCATGCCCGGGCGCTGCTGGCGGTGAGCGGGCCGCGTCAGGTGGAGTTGGCGCACCAGGTTGTCAGCCGCGGGCTGTCGGTGCGTGAAACCGAGCAACTTGCTGGCCGTGCCGAGGTGAGCGCCCGCAAGTCGCCGCGCAAACACAGGAAGGATCGCGACCTTCAGGCTCTGGAGGAAGACCTTGCCGATACGCTCGGTGCGCCGGTGACCATCTCCCCGGGCAAGGGTGAGAAGGGCAAGTTGGTAATCAATTACACGAGCCTCGATCAGCTCGACGAAATCCTGGCACGCTTGCGTGGTTGAATGTATCCGGGCTTTTCACCGCATTGAGGACGCTTTCGCGGTCCCCGGCAGCAATATCTTCCAGTCGAGCGAAAGAATTTCTGCGAATACCCGTGCTTGTCGTTGACCATGAAATACCGGGCCGGTTAAAATCCGCCGGCTTTGCGACGACCGGCACGGTCTTGCTGTGATGTCTTTCTTCCCGTTGGCTTCTGCATCTGCAGGCAGGCCGGTTCGCACTGTCCTGCGGTGGCAGGGCCTCCTAACGGTGGCGGCTCTGGCGCTTGCCGCCTACTTTGCGGGTATTCATGGAGTTGTGTCGGCTGGACTCGGCGGCGTGGTAAGTATGGCGTCTGCGCTGCTGTTTGCGGCGATCGCGACCGTGCGCAAAGGCAGAACGGTGGAGGACGTGCTGTTGACCGCGTTTAAGGCGGAAGCAGCCAAGATCGTATTCATAGTGCTGGCACTTTGGTTGGTAATGGTGGCGTACAAGAACGTGGTTGCGGTCATTTTTATCGGAACGTTTATAGCGACGATCTCGGTTTCAAGCATGGCTTTCTTCGTTAGCGACCGGCGTGAGTGACGGTAGAAATCCAGATAAATATTCAAGTCCTGCAGCATATGGCCGCCGAACAACTAAACCCCACTTCGTACATCAATCACCACTTGACGTTTCTGCAGAAGCCTCTGGGCGAGGGCTCGTTCTGGACGTTGCATGTGGATTCCCTGGTGACGTCGGTAATTCTCGGCATCGTCGGTCTTGGATTGTTTTGGTGGGTTGCCCGTGGTGCCACCGCCGGCGTGCCGAACAAACGGCAGGCCTTCGTCGAACTGGCCTTCGAGTTCATCGATGAACAGGTGAAGGGGATTTTCCACGGCGAGCGGCAAAAGTTCGTCGCTCCGGCCGCGTTCACGGTCTTCTTCTGGGTACTCCTGATGAACGCCATGGATTTCCTGCCGGTGGATATCATGGCTTGGATCTACGAGCACGTATTCCACCTGCACAACTGGCGCGGCGTTCCCACCGCCGATGTCAATACTACATTTGCGCTGGCACTGTCAGTGTGGCTGCTGATGATTTACTTTTCCATCGCGGTAAAGGGACTCGGCGGTTGGATCCACGAACTGTTTTGTTCGCCGTTCGGCTCTTACCCATTATTGTGGCCAGCCAACTTGCTATTCAACCTGGTCGAATACATATCCAAGCCGTTGTCGCATTCGCTGCGCTTGTACGGAAACATGTACGCGGGCGAGATCATTTTTCTGCTGCTATGGCTGTGGGCGGCCACCGGGCTGGTCGGCACAATTTTCGGTAGCGTCCTGGGACTCGGTTGGGCGATATTCCACATTCTTATCGTAGTCCTGCAGGCCTACATATTCATGATGCTCACCATCGTCTACCTGTCGATGGCGCACGAAAGTCATTAATTCCTTAACACTTGACAAACCCATATCCGCTAACGAAAGGAAACTGAAATGGAGAATCTGCAAATGCTGGCCATGATCCAGGCTTACACCGGGATCGGCATCGGACTTATCATCGGTCTGGGTGCCGCCGGCGCGTGTATCGGCGTCGGTATCATGTGCAGCCGCTTCCTTGAAGGCGCAGCTCGCCAGCCGGAAATGATCCCGACGCTGCAGGCTAAGGTATTTCTGTTGCTCGGCCTGATCGATGCGTCTTTCATCATCGGAGTCGGTCTGGCTATGCTATTTGCGTTCGGCAATCCGCTGCTTGCCGTTATTCCCAAATAGCCTGTATCCGCTATTCCGGATACAGGAGAGAAAACTATGAATCTCAATTTCACGATGATCGCGCAAGCGCTCGCGTTCTTTGCGTTCATCTGGTTCACGGTCAAGTTCATCTGGCCGCCGCTGTTGCGGGCAATTGAGACGCGCCAGAAGCAGATCGCCGACGGCCTCGCCGCGGCGGAACGCGGCAAGCAGGACCTCGAGCTTGCGGCGAAGCGCGCAGGACAGGAATTGCAGCGCGCGCGCGAACAGGCCGGCGAGATCATTTCCCGGGCCGAGAAACGCGGAGCTGGCGTGGTTGAAGAAGCCAAGATGGCTGCCAAGGCTGAAGCCGACCGTATCGTCGCCGCAGCGAAGGCAGAGATCGAGCAGGAGGTGTTCCGCGCCAAGGAGTCGCTGCGCGCACAGATATCGGTTTTGGCGGTGACTGGCGCCGAGAAAATCCTCAGGCGCGAGGTGGACGCCAAGGCGCATGCGCAGCTGCTCTCCGGCCTCGAGTCCGAACTCAGATAACGCGCGCATGGCCGAACTCGCAACTATCGCCAGACCTTACGCGGAAGCGGTGTTCCGCCTGGCCAAGGAAGGCAACGCACTCGCCGCCTGGGCGGAAACGGTGGCATTCATTGCCACGGTCTACCAGGATCCCCAGATGCAGGCGGCGATCGGCAATCCGAAGGTCACCGCCAACGATGTCGAACGCCTGATGCTCGCCATCTGCGGCGAACGCATCGATGGCGCGGCCCGCAATATGATTCAGTTGCTTGTGCGCAATCGCAGGCTGGCGGTGCTGGTGCAAATTCGCGAGCAGTTCGAGAAACTGAAGCTGGAAGACGAAGGCAAGCTGGATGCGAAAATCAGTTCCGCCTACCCGCTCGACGATGCGCAATGCAACCAAGTGGTGAGCCTGTTGTCCTCCCGCTTCAAGCGCAAGATCACCGCCACCGTGACCATCGACCCCGAATTGATCGGCGGCATCAAGGTCGAGGTGGGCGACAAGGTTTGGGATACCTCGGTACGCGGCAAGCTGCAGACCATGGCCGTGACCCTTTCGAAATAGGAGTTTTGAACCATGCAGTTGAACCCGTCCGAAATCAGTGAACTGATCAAGAGCAAGATCCAGAGTCTCGCCACCGCTTCCGAGGTTCGCACCCAGGGCACGGTGGTATCTGTGACCGACGGCATCTGCCGCATCCACGGTCTTGCCGACGTGATGCAGGGTGAAATGCTGGAGTTTCCCGGCAACACGTTCGGCCTCGCGCTCAACCTCGAGCGCGACTCGGTCGGATCGGTGGTGCTGGGCGAATACGAACACATCTCCGAAGGCGATCCGGTCAAGAGCACCGGGCGCATTCTGGAAGTGCCGGTCGGTCCGGAGCTGATTGGGCGCGTGGTCAACGCGCTGGGCCAGCCGATCGACGGCAAGGGCCCGATCGCCGCCAAGGAAACGGACGTAATCGAAAAAGTCGCTCCGGGCGTGATCTGGCGCAAGTCGGTGTCCCAGCCCGTGCAGACGGGGCTCAAGGCGATCGACGCGATGGTGCCGATCGGCCGCGGCCAGCGCGAGCTGATCATCGGCGACCGCCAGACCGGCAAGACGGCGGTCGCGGTGGACACCATCATCAACCAGAAGGGCAAGGACCTGTTCTGCATTTACGTCGCTATCGGCCAGAAGGCATCGACCGTCGCCAACGTGGTGCGCAAGCTCGAAGAACACAATGCGATGGCCTATACCATCGTCGTCGCCGCGACGGCTTCCGAGTCCGCAGCATTGCAATACATCGCGCCTTACTCCGGCTGCACCATGGGCGAATACTTCCGCGACCGTGGCCAGGACGCACTGATTATTTATGACGACTTGACCAAGCAAGCCTGGGCCTATCGCCAAGTGTCGTTGCTGTTGCGTCGCCCGCCGGGCCGCGAAGCGTATCCCGGCGACGTGTTCTATCTGCACTCGCGATTGCTGGAGCGCGCGGCACGCGTGAGCGAAGCCTGGGTCGAGCGCTTCACCAAGGGATCAGTCAAGGGTAAGACTGGTTCGCTGACCGCACTGCCGATTATCGAGACGCAGGCCGGCGACGTGTCTGCGTTTGTGCCGACCAACGTGATTTCAATTACCGACGGTCAGATCTTTCTGGAAACCGACTTGTTCAACGCCGGGATTCGCCCTGCCATCAACGCGGGTGTGTCCGTTTCACGCGTCGGTGGTGCTGCGCAGACCAAGATCATGAAGCGCAAGGATACCGGTGGTGGTGTGCGCCTGGCGCTCGCCCAGTACCGCGAACTCGCGGCCTTCGCGCAGTTTGCGTCTGACCTCGATGAATCCACCCGCAAGCAGCTCGAGCGCGGCCGCATGGTCACCGAGCTGATGAAGCAGCAGCAGTACCAGCCGCTTCAGGTCTGGGAAATGGCGCTTACATTGTTCGCGGTGAACACTGGCTATTACGACGACATCGACGTGAAGAAGGCGCTCGCTGCCGAGAAATCCATGCGCGAATACGTCAAGACCAAGTATGCAGCGCTTGCCGGTCGCATGGACAAGGAATTGTCCGCGGACGACGAGAAGGCGCTGAATGAAGCTATCAAGGACTGGAAGAAAAACGGCAGCTATTAATCGGCCGCGAGAAGCTGGCTGATCTGTACCGACGACGCTCTAATCTGGACTGAGAATCGATGGCGGGAACAAAAGAAATACGCACCAAGATCAAGAGTGTGCAGAACACTCGCAAGATCACCAAGGCGATGGAGATGGTTGCCGCGTCCAAGATGCGCAAGGTGCAGGAGCGCATGCGCGCGGCGCGTCCGTACGCCGAGAAGATCCGTAACGTCGCCGCGCACATTTCGCACGCCAATCCCGAGTATCGCCATCCCTTCCTGATCGAGCGCGATACGGTGAAGCGGGTGGGCATCATTATAGTCACCACCGACAAGGGTCTGTGCGGCGCGCTCAACACCAATATCCTGCGCATGGTGCTTAACCACTACAAGCAGTGGCTGTCCGAGGGCGAAGAGATCGACGTCTGCTGCATCGGCGGCAAGGGTCTGGGTTTCATGCAGCGTCTCGGCGCGAACATCGTTTCCCAGGCTGCGGGCCTGGGCGATCGTCCGAAACTCGAGAATCTGATCGGCGCGGTCAAGGTTATGCTTGACGGCTATACCAAAGACCGCTTCGATCGCGTGCTGATATTCTTCACCCGCTTCATCAACACGATGAAGCAGGAACCGGTGATGGAGCAGTTGCTGCCGCTATCGGGGGAACGGCTCGGCGCGCCCGAGGGAACCTGGGACTACATCTACGAGCCGGAGGCCAAGTCCGTGCTTGGACAGGTGCTTACGCGCTACATCGAGACGGTGGTCTATCAGGCCGCTTCGGAGAACATGGCGTCCGAGCAGTCGGCGCGCATGGTGGCGATGAAATCCGCATCCGACAATGCCGTGACCTTGATCGACGAGTTGACGCTGGTTTACAACAAGAGCCGGCAGGCAGCTATCACCAAGGAACTCTCCGAGATCGTCGCCGGTGCGGCGGCCGTATAACGAATTCGAATTACGTTTTTAGGAAAACAACATGACCCAAGGAACGATCGTCCAGTGCATCGGCGCCGTGACCGACATCCAGTTTCCGCGCGAAGCGATGCCGAAAGTCTATGACGCCCTGGTGCTCGAAGAATCGAACGACGCATCGTTTGCCGAAAAGGGACTTACCTTCGAAGTCGAGCAGCATGTCGGCGACGGAATCGTGCGCTGCATTGCGATGGGCTCGGCCGACGGCCTGCGCCGCGGCATGAAGGTGAAGAACACCGGCGCGCCCATCTCGGTGCCGGTCGGCAAGGGCACGCTCGGGCGCATCATGGACGTGCTCGGCCGCCCGATCGACGAGGGCGGCCCGATCAAGACCGAGGAGCGCCGTTCGATCCACCAGGCCGCACCAAAGTTCGCCGAGCTGTCCCCGTCGGTCGAACTGCTCGAGACCGGCATCAAGGTGATCGACCTCATCTGTCCCTTCGCCAAGGGCGGCAAGATCGGCCTCTTTGGTGGCGCCGGCGTCGGCAAGACCGTGACCATGCTCGAACTCATCAACAACATCGCCACCAAGCACGGCGGTCAGTCGGTGTTCGCCGGCGTGGGCGAGAGGACCCGCGAGGGCAACGACTTTTACCACGAGATGATCGAAGCGGAAGTCATCAAGCTCGACAACCTTGAGGAGTCCAAGGTCGCTATGGTGTTCGGCCAGATGAACGAGCCGCCGGGCAACCGCCTGCGCGTGGGCCTCAGCGGCCTGACGATGGCGGAATCGTTTCGCGACGAAGGGCGCGACATCCTGCTCTTCATCGACAACATCTACCGCTTCACGCTCGCTGGGGTCGAGGTTTCGGCGCTGCTCGGCCGCATGCCCTCGGCGGTGGGCTATCAACCCACGCTGGCGGAGGAAATGGGTAGGCTTCAGGAGCGCATTACTTCCACTAAGACCGGCTCGATCACCTCGGTGCAGGCGATTTACGTTCCGGCCGACGACCTGACCGATCCGAGCCCCGCGACCACCTTCGGCCATCTGGATGCCACGGTGGTGCTGTCTCGGGACATCGCGTCGCTCGGAATCTATCCCGCCGTGGACCCGCTCGACTCGACCTCGCGCCAGGTGGACCCCAACACCATCGGCGAGGAGCACTACAACACCACGCGCGCCGTGCAGGCGACGCTGCAGCGCTACAAGGAGCTGCGCGACATCATCGCGATCCTCGGCATGGACGAGCTCGCGCCGGAGGACAAGCTCGCCGTCTCGCGCGCGCGCAAGATCCAGAGGTTCCTGTCGCAGCCGTTCAGCGTGGCGAAGAACTTCACCGGCCAGGA
>CAZYTR010000374.1:0-6657 GCA_964650365.1 uncultured Alcaligenaceae bacterium
GGTCAGGTTCATCTTCAGCCAGTTCTCGACCGACTGCAGCTCCGCGATCTTCTTCTCCACCTCCTCGACGCTCATGGTCGGCTGGAACATGCCGGGGATGGGGAACGACAGCGGATTCCACATCTTCTGAAAGTACTCGAATAATTCCTTCGATGAATCTTCGGCCATTTGTCACCCCTGCAGAATTGGCAACGGCCACCAGTTTCAGAACCGGCAGCCGCTTTGTGTCGATCGGAAGAGCCGTGAATGTCGTGAATATCGTGAATGTCGTGAATATCGCAATAACCTAGACGATCATCCGGATGCCGCCTGCACTGCACGGTCGCGCCTTCACGGCATTAGCTCCGGCATATTAGTTACGTCGTAACCTGAAGGTTAGCCTGCACTGAAACTCCCTTCCTCGAATTCACGATATTCACGACATTCACGACATTCACGACATTCACGACATTCACGAACCACGACATTCACGACATTCACGATATTCACGATATTCACGGCCTTTGCGGCCCTTCACATCGTCGGCCCGAGCACCCAGGGCGCGAATTCGTCTTCTCCGTAACCCATCGCCTCGCTCTTGCTCGGCTCTCCGGAAGCGGTCTTAAGGATCATCTTGAAGAACTGCTCGCCGACTTCCTGGATGCTGGCTTTGCCGTCCACGATCACGCCGCAGTTGATGTCCATGTCCTCTTCCTGCTTGTTGAACATCGCGCTGTTGGTGGCAAGCTTGAGCGAAGGCGACGGCTTGCAGCCGTAGGCCGAGCCGCGGCCGGTAGTGAAACAGATCATGTTGGCGCCCCCGGCCACCTGGCCGGTGGCCGACACCGGGTCGTAACCCGGGGTGTCCATGAACACGAAGCCTTTCGCGGACACGCGCTCGGCATATTCGTACACCCCCATCATCGCCTGGGTGCCCCCTTTCGCGACCGCGCCGAGCGACTTTTCCAGAATAGTGGTGAGACCTCCGGCCTTGTTGCCGGGCGAAGGATTGTTGTTCATTTCGCCGCCAAGTCTGGCGGTGTAGTCCTCCCACCAGTGAATGCGCTGGACCAGTTTCTCGCCGATCTCGCGGGTAGCTGCGCGGCGAGTCAGCAAATGCTCCGCACCGTAGACTTCAGGGGTCTCGGACAGAATCGCAGAACCGCCATTGCGCACCAGGATGTCCACGGCAGCACCGAGCGCGGGATTTGCGGAGATGCCGGAGTAACCGTCGGATCCGCCACACTGCAAGCCCAATGTCAGGTGCGAAGCCGGTACGGTCTCGCGCTTCACATTGTTGGCGTCGGGTAGCAGTTCCTTGATTCGGGCGATGCCGTCGGCAATGGTCTTCTTGGTGCCACCGGTTTCCTGGATGGTGAAGGCCTGCAATTGCTTCGAGCGCTTCAGTCCCTGGGAGGCCAAAAGATTATTGATCTGGTTGGCCTCGCAGCCCAGGCCGATCATCAGCGAGGAATGGAAGTTCGGGTGGACGGCATAACCCGCCAGCACGCGGCGCAGCAGTTCCACCGGCTCGCCTTCGGAACCCATGCCGCAGCCGGTCTTGTGATGGATCGGCACCACGCCGTCCACATTCGGGTACTGCGCCATGAAATCTTCGTCAAAGAACTTGGCGATGGTGCGGCAGACGTGCGCAGAGCAGTTCACGCTGGAGATGATGCCGAGATAGTTGCGGGTCGCCACACGCCCGTCTTCGCGGACGATGCCCTGGAAAGTGGCCGGGTTGGCGACATAGTCCACAGGCTTGTAGTCGGCACAGAAGGCGTAGTCGCGCTGGAAGTCCCCCATTGCCAGGTTGTGCACGTGTACGTGGTCTCCGGCCTTGATCGGCTTGATCGCGAAACCGATGATCTGGTTGTAGCGGCGCACCGGCGATCCTTCCGCAATGTCGTGGGTGGCGATCTTGTGGCCGGCCGGGACGGTCACGGCAGCGCGGATTTTTTCCTTGATGATTTCGGTGCCGGCGGGCAATTCCACCCGGGCAATCACCACGTCGTCGGCGGAATTGAGACGGATGGTCAGATCGGCTGCTTGCAACATGTTGGCATCTCCTTCGGTAAACACCGGGGCGCCGGGAAAGAACAGGGGCCGCGCCGGAACGGACAGACTTGCATTCTAGTCCGGTGCAGCCCCTTTTTGGAGCCAGTATTGCAGATGCCGATCACCGGACGGCCTTCGAACAAGTGTCGCGGCAGGCCCTGGTTCTTCATCCAGGACCTGTGCACCATGCAGTCGATCCCCGTTCCGCCGAACCCCTCGTAACTACGCAGCTATCTCCTCGCAGCCATGATCCAAATTCCCTCACAAGAATTACTACGGAAACCTCTCACCGCGGAGGACGCGGAGGACGCGGAGGAAAGGCAAGAGAGAGAACAGACTGGAGTTAAAGGCATTCATTGGCGAATGATCCCCCACGTTGAATTGTGCCGATAGAGGTTCACGATCAATCACCCCGCTTTTAAATCCAATTTTGCTTTTCCTCGTTTTGTTTTTCCTCTGCGTCCTCCGCGTCCTCTGCGGTGAGCGCTTTTACTCCTTGACGGCGCCGGTCATGCCGGCGACGTAATATTCGACAAAGAAGGAATACATCACCGCAACCGGGAGCGAGCCGACCAGCGCGCCCGCCATCAGCGAGCCCCAGTGATACACGTCGCCCTCGACCAGTTCGGTGATCACGCCCACCGGGACCGTCTTGTTTTCAGAAGCCGAAATGAAAGTCAGCGCGTAGATGAACTCGTTCCAGGACAGCGTGAACGCAAAGATGCCGGCCGAGATCAGCCCCGGCACCGCCAGCGGCAGGACGATCTTGACGAGGATTTGCCAGCGCGTAGCGCCGTCGATCAGCGCACACTCCTCCAGCTCGAACGGGATCGAGCGGAAGTAGCCCATCAGCAGCCAGGTGCAAAACGGGATCAGGAACGTCGGATAAGTCAGTATCAACGCCCAACGCGTGTCGAAAATGCCGAGCTGGAAGACCATGGTTGCCAGCGGTATGAACAGGATGGACGGCGGAATCAGGTAGGCGAGAAAAATCGCCAGCCCGGTCTGCCGCGAACCTTTGAATCGCAAGCGCTCGATCGCATAGGCGGCGAACACGCTGGCTGCCAGCGAAACGAAGGTGGACACCACCGACACAACCACCGTGTTCCACATCCATTCCGGATAGGAGGTATGGAAGAAAAGTTTTCTGAAGTGTTCCAGCGTCGGATTAATGACCCAGAACGGGTTGCCGGCGCTGGATAGCAGTTCTGCGTCCGGCTTGAACGACGTCACCACCATCCAGTAGAACGGAAACAACAGCACGAACAGAAAGACGAGCAACGGGATGTAAACCGTCACCCATTGTCTGGGCAACGATTGGAGGTACTGCATTCCTTCCCGGTCGTGGGTGTTCTTTGCCATTGTCGAACGTGAATATCGTGAATATCGTGAATATCGTGGTTCGTAAGAAGTCTAGATTCTCTTTGCGTACCCCTCAAGGGGGTATTGAAATGAACCCTTTGCGTTCCTTTGCGTCAACGCTCTTATCGCCGGCCACCGGCCGGCTCAATTGCAGGACACAGCGCCAGTTCTTCCTTCAGCCCTCACGCCTCTCGCCTCTCGCCTCACGCCTCACCCCTCTCGCCTCACTTATCGCTTCCCCCCTGCTGCCACCTTCTCCTTTGCAACCCGAAATATGAGAACAGGATCGCGGCCAGCAGGAACGGGATCATCGCGGTTGCAATCGCCGCGCCCTCACCCAATGCCCCGCCGGGGATAGCGCGCTGAAACGAAAGTGTGGCCATCAGATGGGTGGCATTGATCGGTCCTCCGCGGGTCAGCACCCAGATCAACTGAAAATCGGTAAAAGTGAACAAGACCGAGAAGGTCATGACTACCGCGATGATCGGCGAGAGCATGGGCAGCGTGACGTGCCAGAACTGCTGCCAGGGGCTCGCTCCGTCGATGCTCGCTGCTTCATACATCGACGGCGGTATGGTTTGCAGTCCGGCGAGCAGGCAGATCGCCACGAAAGGTACCCCACGCCAGATGTTGGCGATGATCGTGGACATGCGTGCCAGGTTCGGCTCTCCCAAAAAATTGATGTACTGGTCGATGATCCCGAGCTTCATCAGCACCCAGCTAACGATGGAGAACTGGGCATCGTAGATCCACCAGAACGCGATCGCGGAGAGCACCGTGGGCACAATGAACGGCAGCAACACGATGGCGCGGACGAACGATTTGAAAGGAATGTGCTTGTTGAGCAGCAAGGCCAGCCACAGTCCAAGAATAAACTTGATGATGCTCGCCACCACCGTGTACACGAAGGTATTGAACACCGACAGCGTGAACACACTGTCGGTCACCAGGAATTCATAGTTCTCGATGCCGATCCAGCCGCCGGCGCGCCCGATCTTGGTGTCGGTGAAACCGAGCCACACGCCCAGTCCCAGCGGATAGGTCAGAAATACCAGCAGCAGTGCCGCCGCGGGCAGCATGAACAACAGCCCGAGGGCATTGCGGTTGTCGAAAAATCGCGACAGCGCATTGTTCATGCGCCGGCGTCCCCTCGATTCTTCCCCTCACTTCTCACGCCTCTCGCCTCACTCCTCTCGCCTCACTCCTCTCGCCTCACGCCTCTCGCCTCTCGCCTCACGCCTCACGCCTCTCGCCTCACCTGTAATAACGCTTCGCCCGCTTCTCGGCGCTGGAGATCGCGTCCTTGACCGTTGCGGCACCGGAAGCAGCCTCGGCGACCATGTTGACCACGATGAAGTCGGCGATGCAGCCGGCCGACGCGGCACCGAGCGTACCGGCATAGCCATTTGGCAGCATGTTCTTGCACGAATACCTGAACGGCGTGTGCTTCGGGTCCTCGGTCCATACCGGGTTACGTTCGTAGAAGGTCAGCGGTTGGGTGACGAAGCCGATCGATGCCTTCTGCCACGCTTCGTACTGCTCCTTCTCCATCATGAAGCGCAAGTACTCTTTGGCGGCGTTCGGATACTTTGTGTACTTGAAGATTACGCAGGTGAAGAACAGCGAGCTCATTGTCGGGTGGCCGACCGGGCCGACCGGGTACACAGCATGGTTCATATCCTTGGCGATCTCCTGCAGCTTCGGGTCCTTGGACGTCTTCGCCGCGTAATAGATCGAGATGCCGTTGCCGGTGAGGCTGATATCCCCGGAGAGGAAGGCCTTGTTGTTGTTCGGATCCAGCCAGGACAGCGTGCCGGAAACAAAGGTCGGATACAGTTCCCTGGCGTACTCCAGCGCGGCGGCGGTTTCCTTCGAATTGATCGCCAGCCGGTTCTGCTCGTCAACCATCTTCGCGCCGAATGCCCAGATCAGCCAGTGGCACCAGCCATTGGCGTCCCCGGTGGCGTTGCCGAGCGCGAATCCGGGCGGCGTGCCGTTCTTCTTCAGCCCCTTGCACAGCTTCAGGAACCCGTCGGTATCTTTGGGAAATTCGGTGAAGCCGGCGGCATTCAAGTGACTGGTGCGGTAGTTCATGCAGTTGCCGCCCGAGCCCAGCGGCAGCGCGATCCATCGTCCGCCGCTTTTGCCATACGCCAGCGCACCCGAGTACCACGGCCCGTACTTCTTGCCGAGGTATTCGCAAAGATCGCCGATTTCGAGCAGCTTGTCGGGATATTGGTGCGGGTCGTCGTTGGTGGACAGAATGATGTCAGGTCCGCTGCCCACGTTCGCGGCGACCGCGGCCTTGGGACGCAAGTCTTCCCAATTTTCGCTGTCCACCGTGACCGCTACGCCGGTCTTTGCGGTGAATGCCCTGGTGTTGGCCATCCACTGGTCTTCGTCTCCCTGGACGAAACGCTTCCAGCGCAACACCCGGAGTTTCGCTCCCGCCTCGGGTTTGAAGGAAAGTTCCTGCGCGCGAGCCTCGCGCGCCAGCATCGGCGCGCCGAGCGCGGCGCCTGCTAGTGCGGAAGCTTGGAGAAATCGACGCCGTGTAGTTCGAGTCATGATGGACCTCTGGGTCAGGATAAGGCGATGCGCGCCGAGGAAGCCGGATCGAACAGATAGGTCTTGCCTTCGAAGGGCTTGAGGCTGATGGTATCGCCCGGACGGAAAGTATGGCGTTCGCGAGAAATCGCGGACACGTCGTGGCCCGCCAGCTTGCAGAAAACCTGTGTATCGGCACCGGTCGGCTCGACCACGATCACCTGAGCCTGTACACAGGGTTCGCCGATGTTGAAATGCTCGGGCCGCACGCCGAGAATGACCTCGCGGTCGCGGGGCCCGCTTTCGCCCGGCAGAGGAATTACGCAACCCTCGGCAATCTGCACGCCGCGGCCTGAAGGGCCGGCCACGATCCTGCCGGGGAGAAAATTCATCGCCGGCGACCCGATGAACCCGGCCACGAACAGGTTCGCCGGCTCGTCGTACAGATCCAAGGGCGTGCCGATCTGTTCGACCCGGCCGCCGTTCATCACCACGATGGTATCGGCCATGGTCATCGCTTCGATCTGATCATGCGTGACGTAAATCGAGGTGGTCTTGAGACGCTGGTGCAGTTCCTTGATCTCGGTGCGCATCTGCACCCGCAACTTGGCATCCAGGTTCGAAAGCGGTTCGTCGAACAGAAAGACCTGCGGGTCGCGCACGATGGCGCGGCCCATGGCTACGCGCTGGCGCTGGCCGCCCGAGAGCTGG
>CAZYTR010000375.1:0-1521 GCA_964650365.1 uncultured Alcaligenaceae bacterium
CACCGGCTCGATGGGCCTGGGTTCGATCACGGCGGTTTACCAGGCGCGCTTCATGCGCTATCTCGTGGACCGCGGCATCCTCGAAACCAAGGGCCGCAAGGTGTGGTGTTTCGTCGGCGACGGCGAAATGGACGAACCCGAATCCATCGCCGGGCTGGCGATGGCAGCGCGCGAGGGGCTGGACAACCTCATTTTCGTGGTGAACTGCAACCTGCAGCGCCTCGACGGCCCGGTGCGCGGCAACGGCTCGATCGTTCAGGAACTCGAAGGCCTGTTCGCCGGTGCCGGCTGGAACGTGATCAAGGTAATGTGGGGCTCGGACTGGGACCCGCTGTTCGCGCGCGACCGCGACAACGTCATCCTCAAGCGGTTGCACGAGACCGTCGACGGCGAATTCCAGAAGTACGCCGCAACCGACGGCCGTTTCAATCGGGAAGCTTTTTTCAGCAAGTATCCGGAGTTGCAGAAACTCGTCGCGGACATGTCCGACGAGGACATCGACCGGTTGAAGCGCGGCGGCCACGACCCGATCAAGATCTACGCAGCGTATCACGCCGCGGTGACCCACAGGGGCCGCCCCACCGTGATCCTCGCCCAGACCAAGAAGGGTTACGGCATGGGCACGGCGGCGCAGGGCAAGATGGCAGCGCATCAGGCGAAGAAACTCGAGGACGACACGCTGCTTGCCTTCAGGGACAGGTTCGCGCTGCCGCTTTCGGACTCCGACGTGCACGACCTGCGCTTCTACAAGCCGGCCAACGACAGCCCGGAAATGAAGTACTTGCACGCGCGGCGCGCGGCGCTCGGTGGTTACGTTCCGGCGCGCGCACCGAAAGGCCCGGTGCTCCCGGTTCCGGCGCTCGACAGCTTCGCGAAGCTGTTGGAAGGCACAGGAGACCGCGAGCAATCCACCACCATGGTGTTCGTGAACCTGCTGTCGCAACTGCTGCGCGACAAGGCGCTGGGCCGGCACATCGTGCCGATCGTCGCCGACGAAGCGCGCACTTTCGGCATGCAGTCGCTGTTCCGCCAGGTGGCAATCTACTCGCCACACGGCCAGCTCTACGAGCCCGAAGACAAGGACGAGCTGCTCTATTACAAGGAGGCTAAGGACGGCCAGATCCTCGAGGAAGGCATCACCGAGGCGGGAGCGATCTCCTCATGGATCGCCGCCGCGACTTCGTACAGCGCGCACGGCGTGCCGATGCTGCCGTTCTACGTCTTCTATTCCTGCTTCGGCTTCCAGCGCATTGGCGACCTGGTGTGGTCCGCGGGCGACGCGCGCGCGCGCGGCTTCCTGCTCGGCGCCACCGCCGGCCGCACCACGCTTTCCGGCGAAGGCCTGCAGCACGAGGACGGATCCAGCCACCTGCTGTTCTCAACGGTACCAAACTGCGTGGCCTACGAGCCGGCGTTCGGTTACGAACTCACGGTCATCATTCGCGACGGCATGCGCCGCATGCTCGAAAACCAGGAAGACGTGTTCTATTACGTCACGGTTATGAACGAGAACTACGCGCA
>CAZYTR010000376.1:0-29411 GCA_964650365.1 uncultured Alcaligenaceae bacterium
ACGCGGCGCTGTAGGCGCCGAGCGCGTACAGGCTGCCGTGGGCGATGTTGAGGATTTTCATCACGCCGTAAATCAGCGTGAGTCCGATAGCGATGATGAACAGCCACGACGAGTAGATCAGCCCGTCGATGAGGACCGCGAGCAGCTGATTCATGTCGGCGTGCGCACTCTCACCACTTGCCGGGTTTCATCCCGGACTTGATCCAATCCAGGCTCTTCTCGCCCTCGGGAGGCTGTACGCGCTCAAGTGCGTAGTACTTGACGTTGCCGACCGTGACCTGGCCGTTGACCGTGCGCGTGGTGCCGTAGGCGGTTCCGGTCACGGCCTGGTGGCCCTTGCCGAGCTTCATCATTACGTTGCCGGCGGGCGAATCGAAATTGAGGAATTCGAATGCCTTGATCACCTCGTCGGTAGCGGGCGCGCCGCCGCCGGTGCCGCGCGCCTTTTCGTATGCTGCCTTCAGTCCCAGAAACGCCATCGCCACGCTATAGGCCGGATAGTTCGGATAGTTTTCGGCGCGCTCTTTGTAGATCTGCCGCAGCCAGTCGTTGAGCGCGCTCTTCTTCGCGTACACGCCGTTCGGTCCGCGCCCACCAACGATGGTGCCGTCGGGCATGTTGCCAGCCAGGCGGTGCAGGTAAGGTTCGCCCGCCACCAGCACCAACTGGGTGCGATTGAACAGTCCGCGTGGCGTGGCCTGAAGCATGAAGGCCTCGAGGTCGCCGCCCCAAAGGCTGGAGTGGATCACATCGGAATTGGTTTGCAGCAGAGCGGATATTTCGGGACCGTACTGCCCGGCGCCGAACTTGGGCATCTGCGATGTGGTGATCGTGGATTCCGGCTTGAGTGTTGCCATCACCGCGGTAAAGTCCGCCCAGGAATCCTGGCCCCAGGCATAGTTCTGGTTGATGCCGGCGAAGCTCTTCACGGCGGGCCGGTTCTCCAGCAGGTACAACGCTCCCGCCACCGCGTCCATGGTGGCGTGTGAGCGGGTGCGGAATACGTACTTGTAGCTTGCCTCCTCGAACACACGCGGCGTTCCGCAATCGAACAGGATGGTGAGCATCTTCAATTCTTCCGCCACCGGCGCCACGGCGAGACAGTCGCCACTGGAGATATAGCCGATGACGAAGTCGACGTTCTGGCGCTCGACCAGGTTGCGCAACTCGGTTACTTGCTTGGTCGCGCCACCGGCTTCGTCCACGATCGTCAGTTCCAGCGGGGTTCCGCCGAAACCCTTGGTGTTATAAGGCGCGGGTACCTTGCCGGCATTCAGCGAATCGACAATCGCTTCGGCGGCGATTTTGGCCGGCACGCCGAAAGGTCCGGCGGCCGGGCCGGAAAGGAAAGTGACCAGGCCGATGCGGATCGGCTTGTCCTGTGCGTGACCGATCGTGCAAACAATGGTCACCGCCGCGCCCGCAAGCAATGCAGCAGCCGTTTTCAGGGGCCGTGAGAATTTCCCGTCCATGATGTCTCCTCCCTTTTTAATTTCGTGCAACAAAAAAACGGATGCGCTAGCGCGCGGCCAGCCAGGCGCGGGCGCGGGCAATCGCCGCGCGCACCTGCGTAGGCGCGGTGCCGCCGACATGGTCGCGCGAGGCGACCGAACCCTCGAGGGAGAGCTTGCCGAGCGCCTCAGCGTCGATCAGCTTGGAGAACTGCCGCAACTGCTCGACGCTTAGTTGCGTGAGGTCCACAGCCTTTTCGGCAGCGAAGCGCACGGCGCGCGCAACCGCCTCGTGGGCTTCGCGAAACGGCAGACCCTTCCCGACCAGATAGTCGGCCAGGTCGGTTGCCGTGGCATGGCCCTCCAGGAGCGCTTGGCGCATTGCCTCCTTGTTCACGGTGATACCGCCGACCATGTCGGCATAGATCCTGAGCGTGGCGGTCAGCGTGTCCACCGTGTCGAACAGGGGTTCCTTGTCTTCCTGGTTGTCCTTGTTGTAGGCCAGCGGCTGGCCTTTCATCAGGGTAAGCAGCGCCACCAGGTGGCCGTTGATACGCCCGGTCTTGCCGCGCACAAGTTCCGGCACATCGGGGTTTTTCTTCTGCGGCATCATCGACGAGCCGGTGCAAAACCGGTCGGCGAGCGCGATGAAACCGAAGCGCGGGTTCATCCACAGGACCAGTTCCTCGGACAGCCGCGACAGATGCGTCATCGTCAGCGCCGCGCAGGCACAGAACTCGATGGCGAAATCGCGATCCGACACCGCGTCGAGCGAGTTCTCGCACACGCCCTCGAAACCCAGTTCCCTGGCGACGCGCTCGCGATCGATCGGATAAGTGGTGCCGGCGAGCGCGGCCGCGCCCAGAGGCAGCATGTTGAGCCGCCTGCGGCAGTCGTTAAAGCGCCCGGCGTCGCGCTTCATCATCTCGAAGTAGGCCAGCAGATGGTGCGCGAAGCTCACCGGCTGCGCCACCTGCAGATGCGTGTAGCCGGGCATCAGCGTATCGACATGATGCTCGGCCAGATCGAGCAGGCTTTTCTGGAAGTCGCGAACCAGCGCAACGATTTCATCCGCAGCCCAGCGCAGATAGAGCCGGATGTCGGTCGCGACCTGGTCGTTACGCGAACGCCCGGTGTGCAGGCGCTTGCCGGCATCGCCGACCAGGTCGGTGAGCCGCTTCTCGATATTCAGATGTACATCCTCCAGATCAACCGACCAGGTGAACTTGTCCTGGCGGATTTCCTCGAGGATCGCGTTCATGCCGCGTTCGATGTCGGCAAGATCCTTGGCTGTGAGCACCCCGACCGCATGCAGCATGCGCGCGTGGGCAAGCGAAGCGGAGATATCGAACTCCGCGAGCCGCTTGTCGAAGTCGACCGACGCCGTATAGCGCTTCACCAGTTCCGCGACTGGTTCGCTGAACCGGCCGGACCAGGCTTTGCCGGCGTTGTCCGCGGGTTTTTCCTTTGGTTGCATTAAGGCCCTGCCCTGTTCACAATGACTGCGTTAAGCGCCTGTTCTGGCGTGATTTTTGGCCCGAATCAGCCGATGGCAAGTATAAATCAAAATCGTCACCCGAACCTTCTTCCGAATTTCCGCAATCTGGGGGTCATGCTGCGTCTGTTGGTGATAGTCATCGTGATGACGGTTGTTGCAGCCGCACTGAAATCCTCGAACTGGCACGAGATGCTGAATCAGTGGCTGCGCATCTCCGTGCTGGCGCAGCCGATGGTCATTGTCTCTGTGCTGCTGCTCGGCGTCGCGGATCGCTGGCTGCACAAGCTGGATTACCCGCTGGCTGTTGTGGTGATCGTGGCCGTCGAACTCGGCATTGCGTCCGTTGTGGTGATCGCAACCTCGGCGGTATTCATCCCGGATGCGCCCGGTGTGGCACGCAGCTGGTTCTTTACCGCCGTAGCCACGCTGCTCGTGCTCGCTTATTTCAATTTGCGCAGCCGGATGCTTTCGCCGGCACTGACCGAGGCAAGACTGCAGGCGTTGCAGGCGCGCATTCGTCCGCATTTCCTGTTCAATAGCATCAACGCCGTCCTTTCCCTGGTGCGCAGCGAACCGCGCCGTGCGGAAACGGCACTCGAAGACCTCGCCGACCTGTTTCGCGTGCTGATGGCGGACAACCGCGACCTGGTGCCGCTGGGACGCGAAGTCGAACTGTGCCGCCAGTACCTGGGGCTGGAGGCGTTGCGGCTGGGTGATCGTCTGCGGGTCGAGTGGCAGGTCGACAAGATGCCCGCGGACGCGCTGGTGCCGCCGCTGCTGTTGCAACCGCTGCTGGAAAACGCGGTCTACCACGGTATCGAGCCGTCGATGCAGCCGGGGGTCATCAGCATCCACATTTACAGCGATGGCGATCAGGTGCACATGTTGTTGCGCAATCCATTCCACGAGGAGGGCAGTCATCACACCGGCAACAAAATGGCGCTCGCCAACATCAAGGAGCGGCTGTCGCTGCACTTCGACGCCGAAGCCAGCCTGCAAACCCGCTCCAGCGAGGGTTTCTACGAGGTGCGCATCACGCTTCCGTACATGAAGGAGCGAAAGTGAGCAAGCATCCCCAATCGTTGCGAGTGGTGATTACCGACGACGAGGCGCCGGCGCGCAGCCGCATCAGGGATCTGCTGGAAGACTGCGCCGGCAGTTTCCCGATCGAGCTCGCAGGAGAAGCCGCGAGCGGTCGCGAATTGCTGGCATTGCTGGAGGAAACGCCCGCCGACCTGGTGCTGCTGGACATTCGCATGCCGGAAATGGACGGTCTTGAAGTAGCACAGCATTTGCTGAAGCTGCCCGAGCCGCCGTCGGTCATTTTCACCACTGCCTACAACGACTACGCCCTGAAGGCGTTCGAACTGCACGCGGTCGATTATCTGCTGAAGCCGATCCGACTGCGGCGGCTGCACGACGCGCTGACACGGGTGCGCGCGATCACGCCGCTGCGGCTCGACGTATTGCAGCAGATCGCACCGGACGCGCGTACCCATCTTTCGGTGCAGGAGCGCGGCAAGGTGGTTCTGATTCCGGTGACCGAAATCCTGTACCTGCGCGCGGAATTGAAGTACGTCACCATCCGTACCGCTGTGAGAGAGTACCTGCTGGAAGAGTCGCTGTCGAAACTCGAGCAGGAGTTTTCCGAGAAGTTCGTGCGTATTCACCGCAGTTGCCTGGTGGCAAAGGAGCGAATTACCGGGTTCGAGAAAGAGGGCGGCGACGGCGGGGAGTCGAGTTGGGTGGTGACGCTCGCCGGGCTCGACGAAAAACTGCCTGTGAGCCGCCGCCAGCAGCATATCGTCAAGGAACTGGGGCGCACCGTCCTGTGAGCGGACGTGTTTACGCCACGTTGTTTTTGCTGGTCGCCGGAGCGGCATCGGGCGCGCAGGGTATCGAAGCGCTCGGCTCGCGGCTTGCCGATCTCGACCGCAGGCTTTACTCGTGTGCCGAGACCGGTGCGCACATCCTGTGTCGCGCTGTGGGGACGTCCCTCGAGCATCTGGGCTTGCCGGTTCTGGGGATGACGCTCGCGTATAGCGGAGAACGTCTGAAGCAAACGACGGTCCTATTCGATGAGGCGCGATTTGCTGAGGTCGAGGGCCGCCTGAGGGCTGGGTTCGGCGCGCCCGAAGTTCATGACGAACAGTTGCGCAGCGGCATGGCCGGTGCGATCGTCAATCGGGTCCGCGTCTGGCACGGCGACGGCAACGTCGTGATGCTGGAGCAGTTTTCCGGAAAGATCACCAGTTCTGCACTGCGCTATCTCACCCCGGACGATTTCGGGGAACTCATGCGTGCTCGCGATGCCGTGCGCGTTCGCGGCACCCGCGATCTTTAAAGTTACTTCGCGCAAGACCCGCTGAAAACCGTGAAGAATTGTCCTATGATTCAAAACAGGCGCGGGCCCACTTCAATTCGAGGGACAAGGGAATTAACAATGGCTGCTAATCTTGGTATCAAGGAGAAGGACCGGTTACAGATCGTCAATGGTCTATCGAAGCTGCTTGCCGATACTTACACGCTGTACCTGAAGACTCACAATTTTCACTGGAACGTGACCGGTCCGATGTTCCAGACGCTGCATCTGATGTTCCAGACCCAGTACACCGAGATGTGGACCAGCGTCGATCTGATCGCCGAGCGCATTCGCTCGCTGGACGCGCCGACGCCCGGGACCTACGCGCAGTTCTCCAAGCTCGCGTCGATCAAGGAAACAGCGGGCGTGCCCAAGGCCCAGGACATGATCAAGATTCTGCTGGACGGACACGAAGCAGTCACGCGTACCGCACGAAAAGCATTTCCTGCCGCCGAGAGCGGCAACGACCAGCCGACCATGGATCTTCTTACGCAGCGCATGGAAGTCCACGAAAAGACGGCGTGGATGCTGCGCAGCCTGTTGGAGAAGTGACGCGTTTGTGCCGGCCCGGCCCGGGCCGGTTGAAGAAATAGAGCTTTTCTGGACCGCCACCGATATTGCGATGGCGGCCCGAGTTTCCCACCCTCCTGGATGCAAAACCTTGTCGTCTGCCAAGAGCTTTCCGCCCCGAATCGTAATCGCCACCCGCGAAAGCGCGCTTGCACTGTGGCAGGCGCGCCACATCGAGGGGCGTTTGCGCGCGCTTTACGCCGGAATCGAGACGCAGCTGCTGGGCGTAACCACCGAGGGCGATCGCATGCTCGACACCTCGCTTGCCAAGATCGGCGGCAAGGGCCTGTTCGTGAAGGAACTGGAATCGGCGCTCGAATCCGGCGAGGCTGATATCGCGGTGCACTCGATGAAAGACGTGCCGATGAATCTGCCGTCCGGGTTCACGATTGCCGCCATCACCAAGCGCGAAGATCCGCGCGACGCCTTCGTCTCCAACGACTACCGCGACCTGGAGAGCCTGCCGCCGGGGAGCCGTGTCGGCACCTCCAGCCTGCGGCGCGAAAGCCAGCTGCGCGCGCGCTTTCCTGTTCTCGAGGTCGAGCCGTTGCGTGGCAATGTGCAGACGCGGTTGCGCAAACTCGATGATGGGAGGTACGCCGCGATCATCCTCGCGGCGGCTGGACTCAAGCGCCTTGGCCTGTCTGCGCGCATCGCCTGCCTGCTTACGCCCGAGCAGAGCCTTCCCGCAGTCGGCCAGGGCGCCCTCGGCATCGAGTGCCGCGCCGAACGCGGCGACCTTGTCGCGGCGATCGCGCCGCTTGACGATGCCGCCACCCGTTGGTGCGTGGAGGCCGAACGGGCGGTGAGCCGCGCGCTCGCTGGCAGCTGCCAGGTGCCGCTGGGCGGATATGCCGAGCTGGTCAACGGCCGGGCCAGGCTGCGCGGATTCGTCGCCAGTCCCGACGGCGTGCGCATGGTGTATGACGAGATCGCCGGTTCGGCGGCAGACTCGCCTGCCGATCTAGGCGCAGCGCTTGCCGAGCGCCTGATTGCCAAGGGTGCGCGCGAAATCCTCGCGGCGCTGGGCGGGTAATACGCGTGCGCGGGACGGCAGGCAGGCAATCGCTGACAGGCATCGGTGTCCTGGTAACCCGGCCCGAGCATCAATCGCACCGTGTAGCCGATCTGATTCGCCGCCTCGGCGGCGAAGCGCTGCTGTTTCCGGCGATGGAAATCGTCGCGTTACCGGATGAGGCGACTGCGCCGGCACTGGAGCGTCTGCCGCAGTTCGACCTGGCGATATTCGTCAGCCCGAACGCGGTGCGGCTGGCGATGCAGCGCATTGCGCGGGCAGGCGGCCTGCCCGCCGGCTTGCGCGTGGCCACGCTGGGACCCGGAACCGCCGCCGAGTTGAAAAAATTCGGCGTGCGCGAGATGATCACGCCGGAAGAGGCTTTCGACAGCGAAGCTTTGCTCGAGGTGTTGTCCGGGCTGCAGTTTGCCGGAAAGAGGGTGGTGATCTTTCGCGGACAGGGCGGGCGTGAATTGCTCGGCGAGTCGCTGCGCCGGCGTGGCGCCGAG
Source organism: uncultured Alcaligenaceae bacterium (assembly GCA_964650365.1). Classification (GTDB taxonomy): domain Bacteria; phylum Pseudomonadota; class Gammaproteobacteria; order Burkholderiales; family JACQAP01; genus JACQAP01. The sequence goes on from CAZYTR010000376.1 coordinate 7,406, forward strand.
GTTGTGTACGCGGAGTGTTACCGGCGCGCAAGACCGCGGCGCGACCTCGCGGAACTCATACCGCTGTGGCAGCAAGGCGGGCTTGGGGCGTGCCTGGCTACCAGTTCGGAAATCGTGACCAACCTCTTCGACATGGCTGGGGAAGCATGCCGGCCGTGGTTGTGCCAGACTCCAATGTTCGTCTCCCATCCGCGCGTGGCCGTTACCGCGTTTGCCTTCGGCGTGCGCACGGTTTTTGTCGCCGGCATGGGTAACGAGGCGCTGGTGTCGGGACTGGCGACCTGGTTTGCAAGATTGCGCCGGGTTCACCCCGTGGCCTGACCGTGCCTTTCTTGGAAATATGGCCGAACGATCAACCGAACAGCAAACCGTTACCGAACCGCGGCCCGTCGCACGGCCGCAGCGACGCTCGCGACTTGCCGTCCTGGCTGTGCTGCTGGCGCTGGCAACGGCTGTGCTCGCCGCGTGGCAGTGGTATGACGCACGCAAGCGCTTCGACGGGCTGCAGCAGGACGTGGCCAGGCGTCTTGCCGAAACCGATGCTCTTAGCCGCGAAACGCGGTCGCTGGCCGGGCAGTCGCGCGACGAACTACGCGATGTGGTATCGCGGCTCGGGCAGCTCGAAGCGCGCATGGTGGAAACCCAGAACCAACGTATGGCGCTCGAATCGCTCTACAGGGACTTATCCAGCAGCCGCGACCAATGGGTGCTGGCCGAAGTCGAGCAGGCGCTGCTGATCGCCAATCAGCAACTCCAGCTTGCCGGCAACGTCAAAGCCGCGCTGATCGCGCTGGAGACTGCGGATGCGCGCCTGGCGCGCATGGATCGCCCGCAGTTGACCACATTGCGGCGGGTGATCAGCCAGGATATCGAGCGGCTCAAGGCTGCGCCGTACGTGGATGTGGTCGGCATGGCGCTGCGTCTGGACAACGTGATGACGGCGGTGGATGCGTTGTCCTTGGCCATGGAGGAGCGACCGCAGTCGGCCAACGATACGGCTGCGCCGGCGAGCGGGGGTTTCTGGGCCAATCTGTGGCGCGAAACCGTGCAGGATCTGCGGCGACTGGTGCGCATCGAAAACGCCGAAAAACCGGAGACTCCGCTGCTGTCACCCGAGCAGGCTTTCTTCCTGCGCGAGAATCTGAGGCTGCGCCTGCTGGGCGCGCGCCTGGCGCTGCTCACGCGCGACGAGACGAGCTTCAAGGCCGATCTGGGCGCGGCTTCGGACTGGCTGCAACGCTATTACGACACCGGCAGCAAACCAGTGGCTGCCGCGCTGTCCGCCGTGAAGCAGCTGTCGCAGTCGGAGCTCGGCATCGAGCTTCCGGACATTTCCGCGAGCCTGGACGCAGTGCGCAATCTCAGATTGGCGCGCGAACGCACTGTGCGCTGAGCATGACTTGCAATCCGCAGCAGTGGGCGGGCTGATGCGAGGCCTGGCGTGGACAGTCGGACTCTTTGCCGCCGCCGTTGCACTGGTGCTGGCGGCGCGTTACAACAACGGTTACGTACTGTTGGTGCTGCCGCCATGGCGCGCCGAGCTTTCGCTCAATCTTGCGATTCTCATCGCCGTATTGACCATCCTCGTCACGTATTTGGTGATGCGCGCGATCATGATTTCGATCGCCATGCCGGGTCGGATGCGGGCCTACCTCAAGCGGCGCAACGAAAACCGGGCGCGCGCCACTTTCAACGAGGCACTGGTCAATTTCTTCGAAGGCCGCTTCGGCAAGGCAGAGAAGGCGGCCACTGCGGCGCTCAAGGCAGGTGAGTCGCCGGCCCTTGCCGCCATTCTGGCTGCGCGCGCCGCTCACGGCATGCGCGCATTTTCCACCCGCGACGATTACCTGGCCAAGGCCGCTAGCCACGATCCCGTCGAAGACAGCATGCGATTGATCGCGCAGGCCGAGATGCTGCTGGACGAACGCCGCTACCACGATGCGCTCGAGGTGCTGAAGCGGCTGACGGAGAGCCATACGGGCGCGTTGCGGCTGGAGCTGCGTGCGCAGCAAATGGCAAAAAACTGGGACCGCGTGCTGGCGCTGATCCCGCAACTGGAAAAGCGCAAGGTATTCGAGCGGCCGGTCGTTTCGCAGCTGCGCCGCCATGCGATCATCGAGAACCTGAAGCTCAAGGCACTCGATGGCAAGGCGCTCCGCGATTACTGGGACAAGCTCCCGGTGCAGGACCGCCAGGAACCGCGCATTGCCGCAGCGGCGGCACGATGCTTTGTCGATCTTGGTGCGTGCGCGCAGGCGCATCGAATAGTCGAGGATGGCGTCGAGCGGATCTGGGATCAGGGACTGCTGGCGCTGTATTCAGATTGCCTGGGGGACGACGTCCGGCAGCAGCTGGAACGTGCCGAGAAATGGCTGCACGCGCATCCGCGCGATGCGGTGCTGCTGCTCACGCTGGGCCGGCTGTGCGCGCACCAGGGTTTGTGGGGCAAGGCCCGCAGTTACCTCGAGGCGAGTCTGTCGATCGAGCCCACACATTCGGCGTACCTGGAGCTGGCACGGCTGATGGAGCGGGAGGGCAATCTCGAACAGGCTGCGGCCCACTATCAGAAGGCGCTCGAACTCACGCTCGGCCAGTTGAAGCACTATGGCGGCGGGCGCAGGCAGCCGGTGCTCTGATGCGATGAAGCGCGATTGAAAGTGGTTCGATGAATGCACCTGGCCAGACCCCGGCGGTCCCGGACAAGGAATCGCCGTTGCGCGAGGATATTCGTCTGCTCGGGCGCATACTCGGCGATACCCTGCGCGAACAGGAGGGCGAAGCGGTTTTCGATCTCATCGAACGCACCCGGCAGAACGCCATCCGCTTCCGCCGCGACCGCGACCCGGACGCCAGGCGCGAACTCGAGACCACGCTCAACAAGCTCGACCCGGTGCGTACCATCGCGGTGGTGCGGGCGTTCAGTTTCTTTTCGCAACTTGCCAATATCGCCGAGGACCAGCATCACAATCGCCGCCGTCGCGCGCACCTGATAGCAGGTTCGCCGCCGCAGGAGGGAAGCGTTGCCCTGGCGCTCGCCCGTGGCCGCGCTGTCGGGTTGCCGGCGGAGAAGGTTACGGCCTTCTTCCGGGACGCGCTGATCTCGCCGGTGCTGACCGCGCATCCCACCGAAGTACAGCGCAAGAGCATTCTCGACTGCCAGCTGGAGATCGCCCGGCTGCTCACCGAACGGAGCCGCATGCAGCTCACGCCCGACGAGTTGGTGCAGAACGAAGAGGCGCTGCGTCGCGTAGTGCTGACGTTGTGGCAGACCCGGGTGCTGCGGGAGCTGCGACTGACGGTGAACGACGAGATCGAGAACGGCTTGTCGTACTACCGGTACACCTTCCTGCGGCAACTGCCGCGGCTGTACGCGGAGATCGAGGACCTGCTGGCGCAACAAGGCTTTGGGCGCGCGCCGCTGGCCGGTTTCCTGAAACTGGGCAGCTGGATCGGCGGCGACCGCGACGGCAATCCCTACGTGACTCACGAAGTGATGCGGCACGCGCTGACCCGTCATTCCTCGACGGCGATGGATTTCTATTTCGAGGAGATCCATCGGCTCGGCAGCGAACTGTCCCAGTCGGTGCGCATCGTCGAAACCACGCCCGAACTCGAGCAACTGGCGGCGCAGTCGCCCGACACCTCGGAACATCGCCGCGACGAGCCCTATCGACGCGCGCTCACCGGCATCTACGCGCGGCTCGCCGCGACCTCGCGGCTGCTCGATCATCACGTTCCCGATCGCCGCGCGATCGCCGAGGCGCCGCCTTACCTGGATAGCGCGGAATTTGCACAGGACCTGACGGTGCTGGCCGATTCGCTGGCGGCCAACGGTTCGGAGCGGGTGGCGCGCGGCAGGTTGCGAGACCTGCACCGTGCCGCGGTCATTTTCGGCTTTCATCTGGCACCACTCGACATGCGTCAGCACAGCGGAGTGCACGAGCAGGTGGTTGCCGAACTGTTCGCGCTCGGGACGCGCCGCGAGAATTACGCCGCCCTGCCGGAAGTGGAACGCTGCGCCTGGCTGCTGGAGGAATTGAGGCTGCCGCGGCTGTTGCGCTCGCCTTACCTTGCTTACGGTGAAGAAGTTCGCAAGGAACTTGCCATTCTCGACACGGCAGCAGAGATGCATCGACGCTTCGGCGCAGCGGCGCTGCCCAACTACATCATCTCCAAAGCAGACAGCGTCAGCGATTTGCTCGAAGTGGCGTTGTTGCTGAAAGAGGTCGGGCTGCTGCAGCCAGGCGAGACGCCGCGCCTCGACGTCAACATCATTCCGCTGTTCGAGACCATCGGCGACCTGCAGGGTTGTGGCCAGGTCATGGGTCAGTTGTTCTCGGTTCCATCCTACCGGGCGTTTTTGGCGAGCCGCGGCAACGTACAGGAGGTGATGCTCGGCTACTCCGACAGCAACAAGGACGGAGGTTTTCTTACCGCAAACTGGGAGTTGTACAAGGCGGAAGTCGAGCTGGTGAAGGTGTTCGCGCGTCACAACGTCGAGCTGCGCCTGTTCCACGGCCGCGGTGGCACTGTCGGACGCGGCGGCGGGCCAAGCTACCAAGCGGTACTGGCCCAGCCGCCGGGCAGCGTTGCCGGTCAGATCAGAATCACCGAGCAGGGCGAGGTGATCGCCAGCAAATACTCCGATCCCGACATCGGCCGGCGCAACCTGGAAACGCTGGTTGCGGCCACCTTCGAGGCTACGCTGCTCGAACCCGCCGGTATGGAGCGCACGGCGTATCTCGAAGTGATGCAGGAAATGAGCGCCACCGCGTTCTTGGCGTACCGGAGCCTGGTGTACGAAACCCCGGATTTCGTGCAGTTCTTCCGCAGCGCGACCCCGATCACCGAGATTGCCGACCTGCACGTCGGCAGCCGCCCGGCTTCGCGCAAGGGGACCGACCGTATCGAAGACCTGCGCGCGATCCCGTGGGTTTTTTCCTGGTCGCTTTCACGGATCATGCTGCCGGGATGGTACGGGTTCGGCGCGGCAGTGGAGACGCTGGCGGCGCGCAGGGGGGACAGCGGCCTGGAACTGCTGCGCGAGATGTACCGCGACTGGCCTTTCTTCCGCGCGCTGCTGTCGAACATGGACATGCTGCTGGCGAAAAGCGACATCAGCATCGCCTCGCGCTACGCCGAACTGGTCACCGACGGGGAACTGCGCGAGCGCATCTTTTTGCGCATTCAGGATGAGTGGCATCGCACGGTGCGCTGGCTGCTGGCGATCACCGGCCAGGGAGAACTGCTGGAGGCCAACCCGGCGCTGTCGCGCAGCCTGCGCAACCGCTCGCCCTACATCGACCCGCTCAACCACCTGCAGGTCGAGCTCCTGCGGCGCTACCGTGCGGGGGAAACGCAGGAGCGCATCAAGCGTGCGATCCTGCTGACCATCAACGGCATCGCCGCGGGCCTGCGTAATAGCGGCTAGCCAAACCGGTTAGCCGCCAAGACGCCAAGAGCGCCAAGGTAATCCCCAAATATCATTACAAGTGCACACGGTTATACGAAGCGGTGCTTGGTGTTTTTTGTACCTATCTACCGGGTCTTTTTGTTTGTCCTTCTTGGCGTTCTTGGCGTCTTGGCGGCAAAAGAGCCTTACGCAGTTGCGGGCTTGGGATCGACCGACGGGGTGAAGGCGTCGGAGTAGAACTCGTCCTCGGGAATCTTGCACAACTTGGTGAAGTCCTGTTGCGCGGATTCCACGACCACGGGAGCGCCGCAGGCGTAGACCTGATAGCCGCTCATGTCGGGGAAGTCCTCCATGACTGCGCGGTGCACGAAGCCGCTGCGCCCGCGCCAGTTGTCCTCGGGAAGCGCGTCCGAAATCACCGGAATGAAAGTGAAATTGCCGTGTTGCTGCTCCCAGCGGGCGGCGAGCTCGCCCATGTAAATATCGACCGGCCGGCGCCCGCCCCAGTAAAGCACCATCTGGCGGGTAGTCTCGAGGTTGAAGGCATGCTCGATGATGCTCTTGATAGGCGCGAAACCGGTGCCGCTTGCTACGAAGATGATCGGCTTGTCCGAGTCCTCGCGCATGAAGAACGTGCCCAGCGGCCCTTCGAAACGCAGGATGTCCCTGTCCTTCATTCTGTTGAACACGTAGTCGGTGAAGGCACCGTTGGCCATGTTGCGCACGTGCAACTCGATGCATTCGTCGTCGTGCGGCGGATTGCCCATCGAGTATGAACGGCGCTTGCCGTCCTTCATCAGGATGTCGATGTATTGCCCGGCCAGGAACTGCAGGCGTTCGTTCGCCGGCAGCTTCAGCCTGAGCACGATTACGTCGGGAGCGACCTTGCGCATTTCCTGAACCCGGCAGGGCAGCTTGCGGATTTCAAGCTGGCCTACCCCGCTGATTTCGCGCGCCTCGATCACCAAGTCGGTCAACGGCCTGGCCTGGCAGAACAGCGCCAGCCCTGCCTTCTTCTCGAAGTCCGCGAGGGCGTGTGGCTGCGGATTGCCATAGTCGACCGTACCTTCGAGGATTTTGCCCTTGCATGAGCCGCAGGCACCGTTGCGGCAGCCATAGGGAAGCGTGAAGCCTTCGCGCAGGGCGGCGGCAAGCACGGTTTCGCCTTCGCCGACGATGAATACGTGATTGCTGGGTTTGATCGTGACCTGGTGGGGCATGGCGGTTAGCAGACGCTGGGGCCGGTCTCCGGGTTAAAATGCTGGCATGCGAAGGTTGTTGATCATCGGCTGTGGTGATGTCGGACTGCGCATGGTGCGTGAGCTGCGGGGGCGCTGGCGCAATTACGCGCTGACCCACTCAGAGAACCGGCATGCGCTGCTGCGTGCTGAAGGAATCGTTCCGGTGGCTGGAGATCTGGATCGTCCGCAGACGCTGGACCGGCTCGCCGGCCTCGCGCAGGACGTGGTGCATTTCGCCCCGCCGCCGGGATCGGGAACGCGCGACACGCGCACCGCCAACCTGATTCGGGCACTCGCAAAGGGCGGCAGTTTACCACAGCGAATGGTGTACATCAGCACCAGCGGCGTCTATGGAGACTGCGGCGGCGCGGTGGTGGACGAAACCCGGCGCGCGAAGCCCTCAAGCGATCGGGCGATGCGTCGTCTGGACGCCGAACAGCAGCTGCGTGCATGGGGCGCGCAAACCGGTATGCACGTCAGCATCCTGCGCGTGCCGGGGATCTACGCAGTGGAGCGCCTGCCGCTTGCGCGACTGAAGGCCGGCACGCCGGCGCTTGAAGCCGATCAGGATCCTTATACCAATCACATTCACGCCGATGACCTCGCCCGCACTGTGATGGCGGCAATGAGTCGCGGCCGCGGCGGGCGCACCTACAACGCTTCCGACGACTCCTGGATGAAAATGGGCGATTACTTTGACATGGTTGCGGACCAGTTTGGTCTGCCGCACCCGCCTCGGATCAGTCGCGAAGCCGCAGAGCGGGAGATTCCGGAAAGCACGCTGTCGTTCATGCGGGAATCGCGGCGCCTTGCCAATCACCGCCTGAAAAAAGAGTTGCGGGTAAGATTGCGCTATCCGCAAGTGGCGCAGGGTGTCGTTGCGGCGCGGGCGCGGTCGACGTGAATATCCCACCCGCAGCGGCCAGCGCGACGTAACTGCCGGAGTACTTCCCACTGGAGAATGACGTGTCCGGCACTGGCGGCGAAGTCGTCTTGGTGCTGACCAATTTACCGGACCTCGCGGCGGCCAGGAAGCTGGCGCAGTTGCTCGTCGAGCACCGACTCGCCGCCTGCGTCAACGTGCTGGCACAGTGCTCATCGGTCTATCGCTGGCAAGGCAGGATAGAAACGGTCATCGAGATACCGGTGCTGATCAAGACGGTCGCTTCGCGTTATCCGCGCATCGAAGCCGCGATCCGCGCCAACCACCCGTATGAACTTCCGGAGATCGTCTGTGTCCCTGTGGTGGCCGGTCTGGGCGAATATCTTTGCTGGGTCGCCGCCGAATCCGCCGCCGAATAACGCCACCTTTCCCTCCCAAATGAACCTGCGCCTGGCCACAAGATTTTTCGCCGAACTGGTGCTTGCGGCGTGCGCCGCATGTGCGCTGTCGGCGGCCACTGCCGGGGACCTGCTGGCGCCGGAGCAGGCATTCCGGTTCTCGGCCAGGCTTATCGAACCCGGCCTGGTGGAGGTACGCTATCTCATCGCCGACGGCTATTACATGTATCGCGACAAGTTCCGGTTTACCGCGATTCCGCAATCGGTCGGACTCGGCGAAGCACGGTTTCCACCCGGCAAAATCAAGGACGACGAATTCTTTGGGCGGGTCGAGACCTATCGCGGCAAACTGGTCATCAAGCTGGCGGTTAAATCGGCCGGGAGCTTTACGTTGAAGGCTGTTTCGCAGGGGTGCGCCGATGTTGGCGTGTGCTTCATCCCGGTAACACAAATGACACGGCTTTTTCCGGCGCGATCATCCGGTGAAGCCATGCGATCCCTAGGCAATGCGTCGAATCTGTCTTTACGGTCACAGGACCCAACCCCTTCCCCATGAGCAGAACCGGCGGGATCGCGCTGTTGGTGCTCACCGCCGGGTTGGCCCTCGCGGCTGGTTTCTGGATGAACCCCTCGCACAGAGGACGGGCGCCGGATTCAAGCAATGTGGCCCAACTCATGACGGCCTCGCTTCCAGACATGGAAGGCAAATCGCAGGCATTAGCCCAGTGGCGGGGCAAGGTGATGGTGGTGAATTTCTGGGCAACCTGGTGTCTGCCGTGCCTGGAGGAGATTCCCGAATTCGTGCGGATGCAAGAAAGGTTCGGCGACCAAGGGCTGCAATTTGTTGGGATCGCCGTCGATAATGTGGCTAACGTTCGCGAATTTGCGGTCAAGTACCGCATGAACTATCCGATTCTTATCGGCGAGATGGACGCTATCGAGCTCAGCAGGGTGGCCGGCAACGAACGCGGTGGTCTGCCTTTCACGGTTATCGTCGATCGCAAGGGGCGGTTGATTGGAACCGAGCTTGGCGGGCTGAACGAACAAGAACTGACGGCAATTATCCGGCCCACGATGTGAATTGTGCCGCGATTGTGGTCCGATAAGTTCCTAAGTTCTGCGAATGACGGCTAAATGTCCGGATTCGATAGCATCCAGGTAATAGATATTTGGGCCCGCTTAGGGCCATACCGCAAGATCACTCTTAGGACGCCCGGGCCTCGGGAGTAGCGGTCCCGAAACGCAAGATCCGGACCGGATGAAAGGGTCGAAGTTCCGCCAAAACTGGACAAAATCCTGGAAACTGCTGCAAACTTGCCGCCATGAAAAACGCCTCGAAGGGTGGAAAGGCGGTTTCCTCAGGCCCCGTACGCCCCAAAAAGGTTCTTGTTCTGCATGGCCCCAACCTCAATCTTCTCGGCTCTCGCGAACCGGAGATCTATGGGGCGGAAAGCTTGCGGGATATCAACAAACGTTTGCTTGCCCTGGCGTTGAAAGCGGGGGTCAGTCTCGACAGCTTTCAAAGCAACTCAGAAGCTGAGCTGATCGAACGAGTCCAGAAGGCCGGTCCCGCCGGCGTCGATTTCGTCATCATCAATCCGGCAGCCTTTACCCACACCAGCGTGGCGCTGCGCGATGCGCTCGCCGCGGTGCGCATACCCTACATCGAAGTGCATCTTTCCAATGTGCACGCGCGCGAACCCTTCCGGCGCCACTCCTATTTCAGCGACAAAGCCGTCGGGGTGATCTGCGGTCTGGGGTCGCAGGGCTATGAATTCGCTTTGCAGTGCGCGCTGACCTTTGCGGCCAGCAAAAAATAGAGAGCTCCCTAAATGGACTTAAGGAAGCTCAAGAAGCTGATCGACCTGGTGCAGGAATCCGGAATTGGCGAACTGGAAATCACCGAGGGCGAGGAAAAAGTGCGGATCAGCCGCGCTGGCAGTGCGGTGCAGGCTGCAGTAATGGCGATGCCCCAGGCCACGACGATGATGGCAGCGGCGCCGGCCGCAGCGGCGCCGGAAACCCCGGCCGAGCTTGAGGGGCATGTGGTGAAATCACCCATGGTCGGCACTTTCTATCGCTCCTCGGCGCCCGGCGCCAAACCTTTCGTGGAAATCGGGCAATCGGTTAATGCCGGCGATACGCTGTGCATCATCGAGGCAATGAAATTGTTGAACGAAATCGAGGCCGACCAAGGTGGCGTGATCAAGTCCGTGTTGGTGGAGAATGGCCAGCCGGTCGAGTACGGCCAGCCGCTATTCCTGATCGGTTGAGCATCGACCCGCCGGCCTGGTTGTTTCCCAGTCGGCGCGCACGAAGTTTTCCATGTTCGAAAAAATCCTCATAGCGAACCGCGGTGAGATCGCGCTGCGCGTACAGCGCGCCTGCCGCGAACTGGGCATCAAGACGGTGGCGGTGCACTCGGTGGCCGACGCCGACGCGAAGTACGTGCGTCTCGCCGACGAGTCGGTGTGCATCGGCCCGGCCGCCTCCGCGGAAAGCTACCTCAACGTGCCGGCGATCATCAGCGCCGCCGAAGTGACCGACGCCGAGGCGATTCACCCGGGCTATGGCTTTCTGTCCGAGAACGCCGACTTTGCCGAGCGGGTGGAAAAAAGCGGTTTCGTGTTCATCGGGCCCAGGCCCGACACCATCCGGTTGATGGGCGACAAGATAAGCGCCAAGCACGCGATGACCAAGGCCGGCGTACCGGTGGTGCCCGGAGGCGAGGGCGCGCTTCCCGAGGAGGCGCAGGAAATCGTCAAGGTGGCGCGCAAGATCGGCTATCCCGTGATCATCAAGGCGGCCGGCGGCGGCGGCGGACGCGGCATGAGGGTGGTGCATACGGAGGCGGCGCTGGTCAACGCGGTTACGATGACCCGGCAGGAGGCGAAGGCCGCATTCGGCAACCCGACGGTGTACATGGAGAAATTCCTCGAGACTCCCCGTCACGTCGAGATCCAGGTGCTCGCAGATGAGCACCGCAATGCGGTCTTTCTCGGAGACCGCGATTGTTCGATGCAACGCCGCCACCAGAAAATCATTGAGGAGGCACCTGCGCCCCTGATACCGATGAAGGAGCGTGTGCGCATCGGCGAGCGCTGTGCCGAGGCGTGCCGCAAGATAGGTTATCGCGGAGCGGGCACCTTCGAGTTCCTCTACGAGAGGGGCGAGTTCTACTTCATCGAGATGAACACGCGGGTGCAGGTGGAGCATCCGGTGACGGAGATGATCACCGGCGTGGATATTGTAAAGACCCAGATTCTGGTGGCCGCGGGACAGAAATTGGCGTTCCGGCAGAAGGACATCGTATTCCGCGGGCACGCGGTCGAGTGCCGGATCAATGCCGAGCATCCCTACAAGTTCACGCCGTCGCCGGGCCGCATCACCTCCTGGCACGTGCCGGGCGGGCCGGGGATCCGGGTGGATTCGCACGTCTACCACGGTTATTTCGTGCCGCCGTATTACGATTCCCTGATCGCGAAGGTCATCGCCTACGGCGACACCCGCGACCAGGCGATCGCGCGCATGCGCGTTGCGCTCTCCGAAATGATCGTCGAGGGCATACAGACCAACCTGCCGCTGCACCAGGAGTTGATGCTCGACACCGCATTCATGCGCGGCGGCACCAGCATCCATTACCTGGAAGAGAAGCTCGCCAAGTACAGCAAGGTGGAGTAGCGGCGGATTCTGCGGAGGTGTGGCATCGCCTGGCTTGCACTTGAACTCACCCTCGATGCCGCGCAGGCGACGGCGCTGTCGGACGCGCTTCTCGAGGCCGGCGCCATTTCCGTGGATGTGGCCGACGCGCGTGCCGGCACCGAGCAGGAAACCCCGATCTTCCAGGAACCGGGGGAAGGGGCCGAGCTGGCCTTTGGCTGCAATCGCCTGATCGCCCTGTTCGATCCCAACACCGACGCCGCCGCGGCGCTCAGCCGCGCCTGTGCTGCCGCGGGCCTTGATCCGATCCCCGAATATCGCGCCGAGGAAGTCCCGGAGCAGGACTGGGTGAAGATCACCCAGAGCCAGTTCGCGCCGATGCAGGCGTCTGCGCGGCTGTGGGTCGTGCCAAGCTGGCACGCCGCGCCAGATGGCTCCGCCATCAACATCGTGCTTGACCCGGGACTTGCCTTCGGCACCGGCAGCCACCCGACCACACAATTGTGCCTGGACTGGCTGGACCGACATCTGTTCCCGGACAACAGCGTCATCGACTACGGCTGCGGCTCCGGCATTCTCGCCATCGCTGCGGCGAAACTCGGCGCGGGCCGTGTGGTTGGCGTGGACATCGATCCGCTGGCGCTGGCCGCCAGCCGTTACAATGCCGGGCAGAATCGCGTGGTTGTGACTTTTGTTGGAGCCGATGGACCGCAACTGCAACCGGCAGACGTCGTCATGGCCAATATCCTTTCCAGTCCGCTCAAGATGCTGGCGCCACTGCTCGCGGAGCTGACCGTTCCGGGCGGACATGTGGTGCTGTCCGGGGTCCTTTTCCCGCAGGCGAGGGCTGTCGCGGAGGCCTACTCGGAATGGTTCAACATGGAACCCCTTGTCGAGAAGCAAGGCTGGATAAGGTTATGCGGCAGGAGAGTCAATTGATGCGGATGCCATGAACCTGTACACGCGCTGCCTACACTGCGGCACTATTTTCCGAGTGACCACCCAGCAACTGCAGGCTTCCAGCGGCCAGGTGCGTTGTGGCCAATGCAAGCAGGTGTTCGATGCCTTTACGACGCTGACTGCCCGGGAGCCTCAGCCGGCCGCGCCGGAACGCCAAGCGCCATCTTCGACGCAATCCGAATTGCCGCTGGCCTCGGCGCCCGTGGAGAAATCAGCGCCGGCGCAAATTCCGGTGCGGTCGAAGGAGAGGCCGGCGGCGACCGCGTCGCGGCCGGATCCCGCTGCGAGCCTGTATGAATGGGAATTCAGGATGCCGGTGGCGCCGCGCCGTACTGGTTTATGGGTGAGCCTGTCATTACTGTTGCTTGCCCTGCTCGCGACCCAGGCCGCGTATGCGTTTCGCACCGAGCTGATGGTGCTGGTTCCGCAGTCCCGGAAGTTCTACGAGCGCGCGTGTGACAGGTTGGGCTGCACCGTGGCACTGCCGCGACTGTCGAAGTACTTGCATATCGAGGCTTCGGATATGAAGGCGCCTGATCCGGCCCACCCAAGTGAAATCGAGCTGATGGTCGCTGTCCGCAATCGTGCGCCGGTGGAGCAGGACTTTCCGGCGCTCGAGCTGACGCTTACCGATTCGCAGGAACAGACCATCGCGCGCCGCGTTTTTCTTCCAGCGGAGTACCTGCAGTGGACCGATGCTGCCCAGGGATTGAAAGCGGGGACAGAGTTGCCGATCCGGCTTTTTCTGGATACCGGCGAGCTGCGTGCCGCGGGTTACCGTCTTTACCTGTTCTATTCTTGAGTTGCCCACGATGCTGAAGCAGACTCCGCTCAACGCCGCCCATCGCGCGCTCGACGCCAGGCTGGTGGACTTCGGCGGCTGGGAGATGCCGCTGCACTACGGCTCGCAGATTGAAGAGCACCACAGGGTGCGCAAGGACGCAGGCATGTTCGACGTCTCCCACATGCTGGCGGTGGACGTGGACGGTGAAGGCGCCCGCACCTTCCTGAGGCAGTTGCTCGCCAACAACGTGGATCGTCTGCAGATCCCGGGCAAAGCGCTTTACTCGTGCATGCTCAACGACTCGGGCGGCATTCTCGATGATTTGATCGTGTACTTTCTGGATTCCAGACGCTTTCGCGTAGTGGTCAACGCGGCTACTGCGGACAAGGACCTGGCGTGGATGTCTTCGCAAATGGTGCGCGCCGCAGCCGCGGTAACAATCACGCCGCGCCGCGACCTGGCAATGATCGCGGTGCAGGGACCGGCGGCGCGCCAGAAAGTCTGGCGCGCACTGCCGCAATCGAAACTGGCGACCGAGGCGCTAGGACCATTCTTCGCCGCAGAGTCGGGCGCGTTTTTCATCGGCCGTACCGGTTACACAGGCGAGGACGGGTTCGAGATCATGCTGCCGGCGGCAAACGCGCCAGGCCTGTGGCAGGCGCTGCTCGATGCTGGCGTGGGCCCGGCGGGTCTGGGCGCGCGCGATACGCTGCGCCTGGAGGCGGGGATGAACCTTTACGGCCAGGACATGGATGAGACCGTGACCCCGCTGGAGTGCGGTCTGAAGTGGACTGTGGACCTGGAAAGCCCGCGCGACTTTGCCGGCAAGGCAGCGCTGCTTGCCGCGTCACCGCGTGCGCAGATGCTTGGCCTGGTGCTGCTCGAACGCGGCGTGTTGCGCGCACATCAGCAAGTAGAGGCGCACAACGGTCGCGGAGAGATCACCAGCGGCAGCTTCTCGCCCACGCTGGATACTTCGATCGCCCTGGCGCGTATGCCGATCGGCGCGCAAGCCGGGGAATCGGCGAAAGTGAAGATCCGCGACAAGTGGTTGCCGGCAAGAACGGTAAAATACCCCTTCGTGCGGAACGGACGCAGCCTGGTCGACGGACTTTCTTCTTTGATCCGATAAGTATCTGGAGCATTTATGTCGATTCCTGCAAATCTGAAGTACACCGACAGCCACGAATGGGCGCGGCGCGAGGCCGACGGGACCGTAACGGTAGGCATCACGCACCACGCACAGGATCTGCTGGGCGACCTGGTGTTCGTGGAGAATCCAGCGCTCGGCCGCAAACTGAACAAAGGCGAGGAATGCGGAGTGGTCGAATCGGTGAAAGCCGCCTCCGACATCTACGCACCGATTTCTGGGGAGGTGGTTGCGGTGAACGGCGAACTGGAAACCGCGCCGGAGAAAATCAACGAGGGCGCGTACGAGGCTTGGATGTTCCGCCTCAAGCCCAGCAGCCCGGCCGAACTGGAAGCGTTACTGGACGCGGCCCGTTATCAGAAGCTGGTCGAGGCGGAAGCGCATTGAGGGCGACGCGTGAGGCGTGAGGCGAAAAGTCGTGAGGCGAAAGGCGTGAGGCGAGAGGCGTGAGGCGAGAGGCGAGAGGCGCAGAGCGCATGGCGCGACCAACGTCGCGTCCATCGGCCAGAATTTCGACGTATCACTCGTTACCTGTCCCTTGTCACTTTGGGTCGGGGGTTGCCCACGCCTCACGCCTCTCGCCTCACGCCTCACGAATTTGATATGCCCTTCATCCCCCACACGGAGGAAGACATCCGCGCCATGTGCGCGGCGATCGGCGTTTCGAACATCGAGCAACTGTTCGACGAGATTCCGCAAAGCCTCAAGAGCGACGGTCTGGCGGGCATTCCAGAAGGCATGAACGAAATGCAGGTCACGCGCCTGATGCATGAACGGGCGCGCCAGGACCGGCCGATGCTCAACTTCATCGGTGCCGGCGCCTACGAACATCACATTCCCGCCGCGGTGTGGCAGATCGCCACCCGCGGGGAGTTTTATTCGGCGTATACGCCCTATCAGGCAGAGGCGAGCCAGGGCACGCTGCAACTGCTCTACGAGTACCAGAGCATGATGGCTTCGCTCACCGGGCTCGATGCCACCAACGCCAGCCTCTACGACGGCGCTTCCGCACTTGCCGAGGCGGTGCTGATGGCGGTGCGCCTGCACAAGTCGTCGCGGCGCGTGCTGATTCCCGCCGGCGTCAATCCGGCCTACCGGCGCGTCGTCGCCAGCATCGTTTCCAATCAGCGAATCGAACTGGTCGAAGTGCCATTCTCAGCGGCGGATGGCCGCGTATCCATAGAGACGCTGGAGTCACTGGGCGAGGCGGATATTGCCGCGCTGGTGGTTGCACAGCCGAACTTCTTCGGCGTGCTCGAAGCGGCGGATGCCTTGACCGACTGGGCGCGCGCGCGCGGCGCATTGACGATTGCCTGCGTCAACCCGACTGCGCTGGCGCTGCTGAAATCCCCCGGCGAATGGGGCAGCCAAGGCGCCGACATCGCGGTCGGAGAAGGCCAGCCGCTGGGCGTGCCACTCGCTAACGGCGGACCCTACTTCGGATTCATGGCGTGCAAGCAGGCGCTGGTGAGGCAGATGCCCGGCCGCATCGTCGGGGGCACCGTCGATGTCGAAGGACGGCGCGGATACACCCTGACGCTGCAGGCGCGCGAACAGCATATCCGCCGTTCCAAAGCCACATCGAACATCTGCACCAATCAGGGCCTGGCGGTCATAGCCGCGACGATCTACCTGGCGATGCTCGGCGCCCAGGGACTGAAGAACGTGGCCGCGCAGTCACATGCCAGTATCCGGTTGCTGCTGGAGAAGGTGACACGTATTCCCGGCGTGCAGCCGGTTTTCAGCGCGCCAGTTTTCCACGAGGCGGTGATCCGACTGCCGCGGCCAGCCGAAATGGTGCTCGCGAACATGTGCTCCCGAGGTATCCTTGGCGGCCATGATGTTTCACGCGATTATCCGGAGCTCGGGGCGGCACTGCTGGTCTGTGCCACCGAGACCAAGACCGAAGCCGATCTCGACGCCTACGCCGCGGCGCTAGCCGCGGCGACGGGCGGTTGAAACTGCGTTTCATAATTCACAAACCGGATTTGCTTGAGGAGAGTCAGATGGCAACCGTACCGCTCAATGGCAATCCTGTCGCTGATAACGCGGGCGGTGGTCGTGTCCGACGGGAACGACGAGGCGCCACACTGCGAGCCGGTTCCCGAAATCGTCAACGCGCGGAATTACCACACCGCCCTTGCGTCGCTGAAGTAATGCGATAACGCACAACAGCGGGCCTGCGCGCTCCCGTGCGCGCATGAACCGCGCCCGACTTGCCGACCTTGAACACCATGCTCGTCTTCGATCTGTCCAGACACGGACGCCGCGCCCACGCACAGGCGCCGCCGCCAGCAATCACAGCGGACCTGCCCGCTGAGTTGCTGCGCAGCGAATTGCCGCTTCTGCCGGAAGTGTCCGAATTGGACGCACTGCGCCATTACACCCGCCTGTCGCAAAGGAACTTCTCCATCGACACGCATTTTTACCCGCTTGGTTCGTGCACCATGAAGTACAACCCGCGGGCATGCAACGCGCTGGCGATGTTGCCGGAATTCCTGGCGCGTCATCCGCTTGCGCCGACGGAGACCGGCCAGGGATATCTAAGCTGCATGCACGAATTGCAGGAGATCCTGCTGGAAGTGACCGCAATGGCGGGGGTAAGCCTGGCGCCGATGGCCGGTGCGCAGGGCGAATTCGCCGGCGTCGCGATGATCCGCTCCTATCATCGCGCGCGCGGTGACGACGCCCGCAGCGAAATCATTGTTCCGGATGCGGCTCATGGTACCAACCCGGCCACCGCGACCATGTGCGGCTATACGGTGACCGAAGTGCCGACCGACCGCGAAGGCAACGTCGACCTTGATGCGCTGGCTGCCGCGGTCGGGCCGCGGACGGCAGGACTGATGCTCACCAATCCCTCCACGCTGGGCGTTTTCGAGCGCACCATCGAGAGCATCCGTGACATCGTGCATGGTGCCGGCGGGTTGCTCTACTACGACGGCGCCAATCTGAACGCGATCCTCGGCAAGGTTAAGCCCGGCGACATGGGTTTTGACGTGATCCACATGAACCTGCACAAGACTTTCGCAACGCCGCACGGCGGCGGCGGTCCGGGTGCGGGGCCGGTGGGCGTTGCGCAGCGGCTGTTGCCCTTCCTGCCGCTTCCGGTCGTGGCAAAGGAGGGCGATCGTTTCCGCTGGCTTTCCGAGGACGATCGTCCGCAATCGATCGGCCGGATGTCTGCGTTTGGGGGAAACGCCGGAGTGCTGCTGCGTGCCTACGTGTACGCGCGCATGCTCGGGCGCGATGGCATGCGGCGGGTGGCGGAGTTCGCCACGCTGAACGCCAATTACCTCTTGGTTCAATTGCGCAAGGCCGGTTTCGACGTGGCATTCGACTCGCGGCGCGCCAGCCACGAGTTCATCGTGACCCTGAAGGGTCTGAAGGAGAAGACCGGCGTCACGGCAATGGACGTGGCCAAACGCCTGCTCGACAAGGGCTTCCACGCCCCAACCACGTACTTTCCTCTGCTGGTCCCTGAATGCCTGCTGATCGAACCGACCGAGACCGAATCCAGGGAAACGCTGGATGCCTTTGTCGCGGCAATGAAGGAGATCCTCGACGAGTCACATGGCGATCCGGATCTCGTCAAGTCCGCGCCGCATACCACCCCGGTGCGCCGGCTCGACGACGTCAAGGCAGCGCGTGAGCTCGACCTCAAATGGACTCCGGTCGAGTAGAAAGTCCGCACAAAGGCAAGACCGGATTGCGGCGCATCTGGAACGCGCTGTTCTATTCGTTCGACGGCCTCAAGGCGGCGTACCGGCACGAAGACGCATTCCGCCAGGAAGTGTGGCTCGCGTTGGTCCTGATCCCGCTCGCAATGTTGCTTCCCGCATCAGGCCCAGGCAAGGCGTTGATGATCGCCTCGGTGCTGGTGGTGCTGATCGTCGAGTTGCTGAACTCTGCGGTTGAAGCGACGGTGGATCGGGTATCACTCGAGCATCATCGGCTCGCCAAGCGCGCCAAGGATATCGGCAGCGCCGCGGTGCTATTTTCCCTGGCCAACGTCGTGGTGGTCTGGCTGCTGGTGCTGTTCGGCTGATCTCGCATCGTAGCTGGCACGACGCCGTGCCGATGATTAAGTCCCAGACTTCGCGGCCCAGGCCCGACCAAGTCAGACGTGCGACGACCTGCAACGCCCGCCAGTGCACTGCGACAAGCAGCGAAATCATCGTCGAGGGGATGTGACATGGTCTGGCGCGGTGCCGGGCGCGCCCCTGCGGGTTGGTCTTGCCACACACGCGTCAAGTGGCATCGTCGGGGGACTAGTTTGAAAAAAATCATATACTTTTGACGGGAATATCGTAGAATCTCTAGGTCTGGCGTCCTAACTCACTAGAAATCAAAGCCTTCAGGCATCCAACAGGGTGGGTGGCATGAAGAAGACGGCTTTCTGGAAAGCCGATTGGTTCCTCGGATTGGTCGTTGCCGTCGTTTTGTTGGTCGCGTCCGGCAGCGATTTCATTCAAAGTCTCGAACGTCAGGCCTACGACCTCGGCGTGCGGGCCTCCAGCCACGCCCCCTCGCAGCGCGTAGCAGTTATCGCCATTGACGATCAGAGCATCGCCAACATCGGGCGATGGCCTTGGCCGCGCGAGATCCACGCGCAGATGATCAGCAGTCTCAAACAGGCCGGGGCGAAGGTAGTTGGTTATGCCTCGTTCTTTTTCGAGCCGCAGGTGGATCCGGGGCTCGTCTACATTCACAAGCTCGCGGAACTCTACCAGGCGATTCCACCGCAGCAGCAGCAGTCACTTGCCGATTTTGCGTCCGTGCTGGCCGAGGCTGACGATGCGCTCAACAGCGACCGCAAACTTGCTGCCGCGGTGGCGCAGGCCGGCAACGTGGCGCTGCCGATGCTTTTCACCATCGGCGAACCGCGCGGTAATCCCGACCATCCGCTCGCCGACTACATTCTGAAGAGCCAGATCACCAAAGTGATCGACCGCATCGGCGCGGGCGACAGCAACATCTTCCCGGTGCCGACGCTGGAGGCGATTGCGCCGCTCGAAGAAATCGCGACCGGTGCCGCAGCAGTCGGCCACCTGAACGCGCTTCCGGATGTCGACGGCAGCACGCGCACCGAACCGCTGGTGGTGCGCTACTACGATCAGTATTTCCCGTCGTTTTCGCTGGTTCTCGCCGCCAGAAGCCTGAATCTGGGACCGGCAGAGGTCGAACTGCGGCTCGGAGAAGGGGTGAAACTGGGGAACCTGGCGATCAAAACCGATCCCTACCTGCAGATGTACACCTACTTCTACAAGGACAGTGACGGCAAACCGGCATTTCCGCAGGATTCTTTTTACGACGTAATCTCGGGAAAGATCCCGGCGGAGAAGTACCGGGACAAAGTGGTGCTGATCGGTGCCACCGCTGCCGGCGTCGGGACCTACCAGGTGACGCCGATTTCCCCCGGAACGGCACCGGTTGTGACTCTGGCGCATTCGGTGTCCAGCATTCTGGAGGAGGACTTTTTTGTCGCGCCCAGTTGGGGATTCTGGGTTGAAAAGGGAGCATTCCTGCTGGTCGCGCTGTATCTGATCCTGCTGCTGCCGCGGCTCAAGGCAGGCATGGGTTTCACGGCGAGCACTGTGTTGCTAGCAGCGCTGTTCGCGGCGCATTTCGTGCTGATGGCGGGCCAGCTGATGTGGATCCAGTTGATGGCCTCCGCAGTGCTGCTGGTGATCGGCCACGTCTTGCTCACCACCAAGCGTTTTCTTTCCACCGAGCGCGGCAAGGCCAGGTCGGACCTCGATTCGGCTGAATCCAACCGCATGCTCGGCCTCGCTTTTCAGGGGCAGGGCCAGCTCGACATGGCCTTCGACAAGTTGAAGAAAGTGCCGCTCGATGACCAGCTGATGGACAACGTATACAACCTTGCGCTCGATTTCGAGCGCAAGCGCCAGTTCAACAAGGCCCAGGCGGTGTACGAGTACATGGCCACCTACAATCCGAAGTTCCGCGATCTGGATAAGAAGCTCAATCGCGCCAAGCAGATGTCAGAGACCGTGATCCTTGGTGGCGGCAGCGGGCGCACCAACGCCAGCACGCTGGTCCTCGAGGGCGGCGCCGTGGAAAAGCCGATGCTCGGCCGCTATCAGGTGGAAAAGGAACTCGGCAAGGGCGCGATGGGCGTTGTCTATCTGGGCAAGGACCCGAAGATCGGCCGCATTGTCGCGATCAAGACCATGGCGCTGTCCCAGGAGTTCGAAGCCGACGAACTGGAAGAGGTGAAGCAACGCTTCTTCCGCGAAGCCGAGACTGCCGGCCGGCTCAACCATCCGAATATCGTCACCATCTACGACGCGGGCGAAGAGCACGATCTGGCCTACATCGCGATGGAATTCCTCAAAGGCAGGGACCTGGTGCCGCAAACCAAACCGGGCAACCTGCTGCCTTTGCCGAAAACGCTGTCAGTGGTCGCGCGCGTCGCCGAGGCCCTGGCCTACGCCCACCAGCAGAACGTGGTACATCGCGATATCAAGCCGGCCAACATCATGTATGACGCGCAGGCCGATTTGGTCAAAGTCACCGACTTTGGTATCGCGCGCATCACCGATTCGTCCAAGACCAAGACCGGCATGGTGCTGGGCACACCCTCGTACATGTCGCCGGAACAACTGGCCGGCAGGAAGATCGACGGCCAGTCCGATCTGTTTTCGCTGGGTGTGACGCTGTATCAGCTTGCCTGCGGCAGTTTGCCGTTCCAGGGCGAATCGATGACCCAGTTGATGTTCAAGATCGCCAACGAACCCCCCGCCGACATACTCGGCATCAACCCCACGCTTCCCGAGTGTCTGGTGGCGATCATCAACAAGGCACTCGCCAAAGACGTGGCTGCGCGCTTCAAGAGCGGTGAAGAAATGGCGCAGACGCTGCGCCAGTGCGCGACGCAATTCGGAACCGTGGACGTGACCCTGTGATGGATTGGAAGAAATGAATCTGACACCCTCGCTTGAGATGGCGAAAGCCACCCACACCGGCATGGTGCGCTCCCACAACGAGGACAGCATTGCTACCGACCCGGAGATTGGGCTGGCGGTGCTGGCGGACGGCATGGGAGGCTACAATGCCGGCGAAGTCGCCAGCGGCATCGCAACCGCGCTGATATCGAGCGAGACCCGGGAAGCGCTCGCCCGGCATGCGCCGCACGAACTGGACGAGAGTTCGGGTACTCCGCTGGCGATCAGCCTGCTCAGGGAGATCATCGCGAGGGCCAACACCTCGATTTTCCAGTCGGCCAACAGCCAGCCGCAGTACGCGGGCATGGGGACCACACTGGTGGTGACATTGTTGTGCGACAACCAGATAACAGTTGCCCACATCGGTGACTCCCGCTGTTACCGCTTTCACGGGGACAAGCTGCAGCAGATCACCCGCGACCATTCGCTGCTGCAGGAACAGATCGACAGCGGCCTGCTCACCAAGGAGGCCGCCAAGCGCTCGCAGAACAAGAACCTGGTCACGAGGGCGTTGGGCATCGAGCCGGAAGTCGAGGCGGAGATCCGTAC
>CAZYTR010000377.1:0-2876 GCA_964650365.1 uncultured Alcaligenaceae bacterium
CCTGCTGGAACTCAAGGCGCCGCACGACGGCATGGTGAAGGATCTGGCCACGCACACGCCGGGAACGGTGGTCTCGCCTGGAACGATCCTGATGACGGTCGTGCCGCACAACGAACAAGTGAAAGCCGAGGTCTGGGTCGCCGACGTGGATGCCGGTTTCGTGCAGACCGGACAGCCGGTCAAAGTAAAACTCGCCGCGTATTCATTCCAGAAGTACGGCATGGTCGAAGGCAGGGTCGAGTACGTTAGCCCCGATGCGGCCGAGCTGCCCGACACCCGCGAGCGCGACCGCAAGGATACGCGGGCGCATGTGATGCCGCCTTCCGGGTTCCGCGCGCTGGTCGCGCTGGATTCGCCTTACTTGGAGCGCGACGGCCGGCGCTACCGGCTCAACTCCGGAATGCTGGTCTCCGCCGAAATCCATCTCGGCACGCGCACGGTGATGGAATATCTGCTCTCGCCGGTCAGCCGGACGCTGCACGAGGCGGGACGGGAGTTGTAGTGACCCTACGAGTTCTCCGCTTCAATCCTCTTGCCCGTATCCGGGGCCGCGGATCAGTTCGTCGTTGGGTATGTACAGACGCTGGCGTTCGGATGTGGCGGATTCCAGCCACGCGAACGCGGCTGTTCTCGATGGATGGCGGGCGTACTCGGATAATGCGCCGACGATGCGTGCGACGGCAAGGCCCGCCCCTGCGGAAAGGCCGTAGTACAAGATCAGTTCAGGCTCGCTCATCTGTGCCCAGTTCGGTTTCCGGTTTGTCAGTATTTCATGATCGCCGGCGGCTCCTGCGAGGTCCAGAGCATCACGTCACCGGTATACAGCATCGCATCGGCGCACATAGTCGCTGCGAAGATTTGGTGCGCCCGGGGCATGCGGGAGTCAAGTGTCTCGCAGAAAACACTCGACCTCCCTTGCTCCCCGGATTCCCCAGGCGCAGTGACTATTCCGCAATGCTTATGCCAACGAGGGGCGTCGAAAAAATGACACCCAGCGCTGCGGGGAATGCGCTCTGTTTCTGAACGAAAAAAAGAAGAGTCGGAAAGCGGACATAGCCACTGACGAAGTTTCAGCAACGCTTGCTGCCACAAAGCGTCAGTGAATGCCGTTGTGCCCTTTGAAGAACTGCGGAACAGGCGCGCCGGCACGTCGCGGCGCGTGAAAATTCGCGGCGCAGCCGGCGCCGTCATTTACCCAGACGCCGATGCAGCCGCGCCGCGAAGGCGCCTCAGTTGCGGTAGGCGATTCCCTTTCGGTCCAGCAGGCGCAACAGCGCCGGCCATTCCTTGTGCACTTCCGCGCCGCCGGGCCGCTCGAATTGCTCGAAGCCCTTGCGCGCGGTCTGCTCGGAGATGAGCCCGACTTCGACGCGCCCACCGGCGAGCGCATCAATCTGGATCTGGCAGGCGCAGTCGAGGTAGTACATCAACTCAAAGGCTTCCCTGACCGTGTTGCCCAGCGAGAGCAAACCGTGGTTGCGCAGGATCATCGTCTTGGAGCGCTGGCCCAGGTCGCCGGCGAGACGCGCGCGCTCGTCCAGATCGAGCGCAATGCCCTCGTAGTCGTGGTAGGAGAGCATCGAGTAAACCCGCAGCGAATGCTGGCTTAGCGGAAGCAGGCCGCATTTCTGCGCGGAGACCGCAACGCCGGCGCGGGTATGGGTGTGGATCACGCAGTCGATCTCGGGCCGCGCCTCGTGGACGCAGCCGTGGATCACGAAGCCCGCGTAGTTGATGCCCAGCCCGGTGGGATCATCGATGATGTTGCCGTCCTTGTCGATCTTCACCAATGTCGAGGCGGTGATCTCCTCGAACATGAGCCCATAGGGATTGATGAGCAGGTGCTCGGTGCCGGGGACCCGCGCCGAGAAGTGCGTATAGATCAGGTCGGTCCACTTGAACAGCGCCGCGAGCTGGTAGGCGGCGGCGAGATCACAGCGCATTTCCCACTCTTGCCTGCCGACGCGCTGGCGCACCGACGAGGCTGCGACGGACTTGAGATTTCCATCTTTCCCGGCCACTTTTCTATCCTCCCCTGACACTGGAACTTGAAATGATACGCCTGCAGCCGCAGCAGCGTAACGGCCGCGCATGGCCGCTTGTGATTAAGTGATTAAGTGATTAAGTGATTAAGTGATTAAGTGATTCAGTAACCCAATCACTCAATTACCCAATCACTCAATCACTCAATCACTGAATTTCCCATTCCCCATTCCACATTCCCCATTCACCGCCTCTTTATTTGGCTCTATAGCGGCGGATCACGTCCGGATCGGGGTCGAAGCCGAGTCCCGGGCCCTGCGGCACTGCGATCGAGCCGCCTTCCGGAACCGCCGCATTGCCGTACAGGCGCGACTCCAGGTCGAAGAAGCGCCACTCGACCAGCGAGTCCTGGCCCATCGCCGCATTGACGTGCAGGCCACCGAGAAACGCTGGGCCGTCGTAGAAGCTGTGCGGTGCCACCGCAACCTTATGCCGCGCGGCAAGCGCGAAAACCTTGCGCAGTTCCGAGATGCCGCCCATCTTTGCCGGGCTCGGTTGCAGGTAATCGACCGCGCGCGCTTCCAGCAGATGCTGGAACTGCGTGAGCGTGGTGGCGTTTTCGCCTGCGGCCACCGCGATGCCGCCCTTGGCGCGCACCTGCGCCAGTGCAGCGTAATCTTCCGGCGGCCACACCGGCTCTTCCAGCCAGCGCAGGTCCAACGGCCGCAGTTTTTTCGCCATCTCGAGCGCTTCCGGCACCGACCATGGGCAGTTGACGTCGAGCATGATGTCCACGCCGGGGCCGGCGGCCTCGCGCGCGGCGCGGGTCTTTCGCTGTCTGGGGGGATCGCCGTATGACGGACACGGCAGGGACGCCGAGCGGGCAGGAAAGC
>CAZYTR010000378.1:0-3228 GCA_964650365.1 uncultured Alcaligenaceae bacterium
GGGAAAGTACCTCTCTGTTTGAGAAGGTAGGTAGTACCAGCAAGAAGGCGAGATCGGTCTAACATTGAGTCCTGATTACAACAATAAGAAACAGCCCTATGGCGTTCACAAAAGGCATAAGCGGAAACCCCAGAGGACGTCCGCGTGGTACGCCGAATCGGATTACCGGCGCCTTTCGCGAAGCGGTACAGACCGTCTATGACGACATCGGGGGCGATCAAGCCTTCGCGGCTTGGGCACGTAAGAATCCTTCTGAGTTCTATCGAATCGCCGCGAGGCTAATTCCTGTCCAGGTCCCCGAAAGCGACGTAGTTCCTACGTTGACTATCGTGGTGCGGCAGACACCTAGCCTGCCAGCGGAACGCGAGGTGATAAGTTCCTTGCCCGCGTTAGACGCGCCGTAACAGGGCTCGGGGTAGTGCTGCGCCAAGAAACCCTGTGCCACTCCCACGGCGGCACCGACCCATCATCCGCCGATAGGCCACGAATCACTACGGCCTAGAGTTCGTCAAGAATCGCCTTCCGCTTCTTGTCGTACTCGTCTTTCGTTATCAGGCCGCGATCAAACAAGTCCTTGAGTTCTGCTAGGCGTGCGCTGACGGGCGGTTTCGAACTAAGCGGTGCTTGGCCAGCCGAGCTGCCTGCCTGTGCGCTTGGAACTTCTCGCACAGAGGCCAAGAACCTTTCTCCGTCTGCCGGAAAGTCTCCAACGTACTGGACCGCACTCCACGCGAAACAATTCTGACTAATTAAAGGGAACCAGACAAGCACGCGCGCCCGCAAGCTGCCTTCGCCAGGCACATCCGCCTCGTAACCAGTCCTTAAATGCCTGCCGGAGATCGATCTAATAAAGCGATTCCCCGACCCCGTTCTTGCTTGCTTCTCGAAGTTGGCCACTTCTGTAGTCGTAAAAGTCATATCGCGACATACGCAAACAACCATCTGGTAATGCCGATACATTTCGTAACCAAAGCCGTCAATTTGCCATTTGTAGAATTTCTCTAAAATCGGGTTCTGACGGAGTACATCTTGATCCGCTTGGCTTAGCGGCCTAGCATTGCCATCAAATGTGACGCTCATGCCACAATTGAGCAGTTCCGCATTCGCGCCCGATAGGGTCGCTCGGGAAGCAAGCGGTACCTGTATTTGTTGTGTGGTCAACTCGGCGCATCCCACTACTGCAATGGACGTAAGCGCGGTAATCAGTGATTGCAGGCGCAAGCGCCACTTGCACGGCGCAGCGATCATTGTTTCCCCCTTGATCCTTGGATGCGCCGCCACTCCCACGGCGGCATTGCTGCATCATCCGCCCATAAGCCGCGCCGGTCTAGACGCGCTGCGATGCCGGGGTGCGGTTGTCTGCCTCACGCCACGCCCACGGCGACCGGCAAGCAAGCGTGCGGCGAGCGCGGGCGCAATCCAGTCCCGCGCGGGGATGTCTCGGCGGGCCTTCATCGTGCGGCGGTGGGTGCCATGGCGAATGCTAGTGCTGCGGTGGCTAGGGATCTTGTCAGCCCATTCTCGAAGTATAGATTTATGGTCTCCCCAAGGATACGATAGACGGGCGTTCCACATTCGACGCACAGCAAAGGACAACCGATGACGCATCCAATATCGCGGTTTGCGCTCTTAGCGGTCTGTTGGTTGTTCGCATGTGGAACCGCGTTCTCTCAAACGCCAGCGTCAATCGAGAGGATTGGCGATGTTTCAGTAACGGTTCCTGTTCCCTCATCAGGATTCTCTGACACACGGCAGATTCAAGGCAATTCTCAACGTGCCCAGTTCCTTCGAGACACGCCTAACCTCCCAACATCGGCAGGAGCCCAGACACTTGCCGTATACCTGCCGGCTGATGAAATCATTAAGTATCTCGCTGGTGGCAAGATATCTGCACGGGTCTTCTTTGTAACGACCCCAGCAAACTCTACGAAGCGCAACCTGTCTCAAAGGGAGTTTCAGGAGGTGGTATCGGAGTTACGAAAGGTTCTGAAGGAAGGCGGATCTGTCATGGAAAAGCTTCGCTCTGAAAACGAATCGGAGGTGGCAGCGGCACTCGCTACGCTCGCGAGAAAATTCGGGGTGCAAGATGCAAAACCCGACGTCCAATCCCCGATAGTTCTAGAAATATTCCAAGACGATCAGACTTCGATTGGAATAACTTATCTGACCTCCGAAGGCATTTCCGTCGCAACCCAGAGGGCCGGCCTGAATGCGACTGCAGTTATCTCCACGCTTCTGAAGGGCAAGATTATTACTCTCCGCGTAGACTCCCCGCTGAGATCTCGTGCGGATATCGAGTGGGTCAAGACAGAGGCGTCCAAGTGGCATTTGCAGCTCGCTGCTGCAAACTAACCAGAGCAAGTAGCGCATTGAATGGCAGGTTCTTGTGCGTAGGTTAGGCTGAATAAGCATCGGCCGCACCGCTAGCGACTGCGCTGGCGCCAGACCCAGGGTGCTGTCGGCACATCGTCGGCCCACAATCCTCGCCGGTCCAGCCGCGCCTCGCGCTCGAGCTGATACAGTGGCGAGTCCTTCGGCGCGTACCTGCCGAACACCCAAGCCCAGCCCCGGCGCACCTGTTCTGCATTCGCATTGACCCCGGCACAGGTCACGGTCGCCAGCGTCCTGCCGAAGCGATCCTCGCCAGAAGTCTCAGCCGTCGCGCGCTTGAGGGCGCACAGGTGGAACAGAGAAGCCCGGGAATCCTTGCCTCGCTCCTGCGCCAACTCGGGGGCGTCTATATCAACGAGCCGGATGCGGTAGGTGTATTGCCAGTTCACCAGCGTAAGCGTGTCGCCGTCATGCACCTCGGTTACGACGCCCGATATCTCCGCAGCGACGGCAACGCAAGCGGCAAAGGTGAAATGCAGCCCGAGAAGAATGCGCAGCATGCATTAGGCTACTTCGGCCCCTGGTGGGACGGAAGCGAGCGGCAGCACGTTACCTGCACCCGCCAATAGTGACCGCATCCGACCGGCCGGATCGCGCCGTTTCGCTTAGGTTTTCAACGAGCTGATGCCAATCTGCGTCACTATTGATGAGGAAGATCAGCGCAGGGGAATTAAAGGTCAATACAGGAAACGCTTGACAGTACCTACTGTGGGCGTAGCGTGGGGAACATCCCGCGGCGCCCAATGGTCGCTGGTGGCGTTCGCGGCTTCGCAGCTGACCAGCGCTCCCCAAGGAGGAATCTCATGTTCCGCACAATCCAAGCAACGACAGCCGTCG
>CAZYTR010000379.1:0-17198 GCA_964650365.1 uncultured Alcaligenaceae bacterium
GGCAGCACCAGTACGACCGTCACGCATACCGGCGGCACGGCCACACGTTCGATGGGGCGCGGCATCTTCATCATCGATGCGGAAACCGGCGAACCGATCTGGCAGGCCGCGGGGCGGGCGCGTGATCCGAGCGACACCGGCACCCACACTTATGTGATCGCCGCGGGAATGGACTGCTCGATATCGTCGGATGTCGCAGTGTTGCGCAACCAGGGCGGCTCGACCGTGAACCGGGGTTACGTCGGGGATACCTGCGGCAATGTATGGCGCCTGGACTTCGGCAGCACCGACAAGAACGAGTGGAGTGTCACCAGAATCGCTTCGGTCAGCGGTAGCACCGCTACGCAGCGCCGGAAGTTCCTGTTCCCGCCGGACGTAGTCTTCGGCAACGGCTACGACGCCGTGCTGATAGGCAGCGGCGATCGCGAGCACCCGTTTGATACCACGGTGGTCAATCGCATGTACATGATCAAGGACTACGGCAGACTGACCGTCCCGGTGACTGCCAACGCGACGACTGAACCGCCGCTTTCTCCCGCCGGCACCAATGCGACGCTCACCGAGTCCGACCTGTTCGATGCCACCAACAACTGTATTCAAGTCGCAGCCGATTGCGGCGCTGGCGTCACGCCGGCCGACGCGATGGCCACGCTCGCCAGCGCCAATGGCTGGTACTTCACCCTGGGTACCGGCGAGAAAGTCGTCGGCGGCTCGATAACGCTGTCAGGCATTACCTTCTTCAATACCAACCAGCCGTCAGCCAGCGCCGGCGGTGGTTCGTGCGGCAGCAACCTCGGTATCGCCCGCGAGTACCAGGTTTCATTCGCCGATGCGACTGCGGTAAACGACCTCAACCCTGGCAGCGGCCTGACGACTCTGGACCGGTCCACGGTTCACGCGGGCGGCGGTTATTTGCCCACCCCGGTACCGGTGGTTGTGCAGATCATGGGACAGACTGTCCAAGCGGTCGTCTCCGGTGTCGCGGTTCAGCAGGCCCCGGGACCAACACTGCATGCCCGGCTGCGCAAGTTCTGGTACAAGGAAATTGAGTAAGCGCGGAACTGCCTGCTGCCCGGGAGTCCACGTCGGCGCCGCGCCTTCGATGCAAGCCAACCTGCGACTTTTCAGCTTCCGGGATCGTGAACCGTGGGTGCGGATCTCGGGCGGTTTGCTCGCTTCCCTTTTTCTCCATATTGCCGTGCTGCTCAGCGTCGGCCATACGCTGCCTTTCGCGGCGTCATGGCAGGCGCCATCAACCCAGTTCACCGTCTCGTTGGCACCGGCGCCCGCGCAAGCCGCGCGCAACGCTGCGCCACCGCGACAAACAATTCCGCAAGTGGTGCGGTCCGAACCGCAATCCGCGATCCAAGTTCCCTCGGCAGCGTCGGTGCCAACAAGCGAACCCGGGACGACCGCGCTGCGTGACGCCGCGACCTCGACGCCCGAATTCCCGGTCTCGCTGGATCTGCCGCCGGGCGTGCATTATTTCCCGTCCAGGGAAGTCGATGTCGCGGCGCAGGCGATCAACGACGTGATGCTGCACTACCCGCCCGCCGCGTACCGGCAGGGCATCGCCGGAGAAGTGAAACTGCGGGTGTTCATCAACGAGAAGGGCGCGGTGGACGATGCCACCATCGTCGAAGCCGAACCAAAGGAAACTTTTGACGATGCGGCATTTGCTGCCGCCACACAGTTGCTGTACACGCCTGCGATGAAAGACGGCCTGGCAGTGAAAAGCGTCAAGGTCATCGCGATCGTCTTCGATCCGAGTCCCGAGCCGTTGCAGTAGGCCGTGCTCCCGGTGCCGACGCGCAACTCGTGACCAGCGCCCTCCGCCTGCCGTTCGTTCCCGGATTACGACCGTTCATCGGTCACTTTATTTCGTTACGAGGCCCGATTGATAAACTTTTGATGTCGCAAGGATTCCTTTTGCTTGCCCGGCCAGGACAGTTTTCGTCGGAGCGGCATCTGTGAGAAGGTCCGACCGTTCGATCTGCCAAGCGGCCCTTTCGTCGGGCCGCGCTTCCAGCCTTGGTTCCAATTCAATACGATTGCCACATCTTCAGGGAGAAACAGCAATGCGATTCGAAGCCGCACGAATTCATCACCCGATCAGAGACCGCGGATTCACACTTATCGAACTGATGATCGCGGTTGCGATTGTCGGGATACTTTCCGCGATCGCGTACCCCTCCTACACTCAATATCTGGTGCGGGGAAAAATCACCGAAGCCACGGCGACGCTGGCCGGGCATCGGGTGAAGATGGAACAGTTCTTCCAGGACAACCGCACTTACACTGGCGCTTGCGCCGCCGGCACTGGCGCCACGGAACCGGCGGATACCGAGAATTTCAACTACACCTGCACCATTCCCGACGCCCAGAGTTACACCATCAGTGCCGCAGGCCTCGGCGGTCTGGGCCCGCTAGTGCTCACCATCGACCAGAGCAATACCCGTCGCACGGTCGCCCCGCCCCCCGGCTGGGCCGCGCCGACTGGCAATTGCTGGATACAGAAGAAGAACGGGAAATGCTAAATAATCGGCATCAACAGAGCGGCTTCTCGCTGATCGAATTGCTGATCGGCTTCGCGCTCATCGGCATCCTCACGGTCGTTGCGATTCCGGCGTTTCAACATTGGATTCGAAACACGGAGATCCGCAGCGCCGCAGAGACGATCGCAAACGGTATACAGATCGCCCGAACGGAAGCCATCACCCGCAACGTTACGGTTCAAATGGTAATCGGACCGGGCACGGGCTGGACGGTTTCCGAGGCGGCCACCGGGACGCAGATTCAGCAGCGCTCTGCGTTGGAAAGCTCAGCCGGAGCGGCGCTCATCATAAATGACATGGACGCAGACGGCGTCAGCGACGACCCCGGTGCCAACCGTCTTACTTTCAACGGCATGGGTTGGCGAGTGCCAAATGGCGATGCCAGCCCGCTGGTCAGCCGAACGGATATCAACAACCCGACCGGCGGCACCTGCAAGCATGTCGACGGCGGGCCGATGCGATGCATGCGTGTGGTCATCGCGGCCAGCGGGGCTTCCAGGATGTGCGATCCAGCGGTCGCCGCGGGTGATCCGCGGGCCTGCCTCTGATCAGCGTCCTGTGCATAACGGAGAAATCATGAAACTGCTTCGTCAACCGAAATCCCGGCAAGAGGGCGTCATGCTTCTCGAAGCCCTGCTCGGAATTCTGATTTTCTCGCTCGGAATCCTTGCAGTGGTCGGCATGCAGGCCATGGCGGTCAAAACGGTCGCCGAATCGAAGTACCGGATGGACGCAGGATTCCTCGCCAACGAGGTCATCGGCGACATGTGGGTCAATCGCACGAATCTCGCCAGCTACGCCTACGCGGGCGGCACCCCGCCGGCGGTCCTGGCGAATTGGGCGGCAAAAGTCGAGAGCGCTCTTCCCGGAGTGGCGGCCAATCCTCCCGTGATCACTGTCGATGTGGCCAACACGGTTTCCGTAACCATCTTCTGGCAGCACCCCGAGGAGGCAAACCTTACGCCGCAGCCGCCGCCCCATCAGTACAGCGTCCTCACTTCGATCAGTTGCTGCTGAAGGATCAACAATCATGAATCGCGGTTATCAAGGTTTCAGTCTGGTCGAGATCCTGGTGGCGATGGTCATCTCGCTGCTCGGAATTCTCATCATCTTCCAGGTCTTCGAAGTGTCGGAAGGAATCAAGCGCACCTCGACCAGCGGCGGCGACGCACAACAGAACGGCTTGCTCGCGCTGGTCGCAATCGAACGCGACGCGCGGATTTCCGGTTTCGGCATCAATTACGCGCCGCTGCTCGGCTGCACGGTGCAAGGAGACGATTCCGGACGCAACATCACTTTTACGCTCACCGCCGCCGAGATCACCGACGAAGTTTCGGCCGCGGGAGACAGCATCACGTTGGTGTACGGCAACTCTGACCTGCTGCTAGCCCCGCCGAAAATCGCCGCGGCTGTTTCCACGACCTCGACGTTCTTGCAGGTGGACAACCGCTATGGTTTCAATATCAACGACCTGGTCATCGTCGGGCAGGTGGGAAGAACTTGCAGCCTCGCGCAAACGACCGTATTGCCGACAGCGACCGGGCAGAAGGACCAAGTCCATCGCACTGGCGGCAACTACAACGGCACCAACCTCAGCGCGGCCTACGACGCCTGGGACAACACCACCCAGAGTGGCGCGCGTCTGTACAGCATCGGCGCGACTCCCGGGGTCATGATGTATTCGGTTGACGCCGGAAACGGGCAGTTGATGGTACGCAACGTGATGACCAGCGGCGTCTCGCAGGCCCTCGCTGAGGGCATCGTGCAGTTGCAGGCGCAATACGGCAAAGATACGACCGGGACCGCCGACGGCTCGGTGGATGCCTGGGACACGACGGCTCCGATCAACGCCGATGGCTGGTCACGAGTTCTGGCGGTGCGTATCGCAGTGGTCGCCCGCAGCCTGCTGCCGGAGAAGCCGGGCACCGACGGCCTGTGCAGGGACGTTAACGACCCCGATGACCCGATCAAACCCCTCACCGATCCGACCAAACGGCTGAAGTGGGCCGGCGGTGCGCTCGATGTCACCTATTTGACCAATGCAGTTGCGGACTGGACCTGTTACCGCTATCGCGTGTTCGAAACCATGGTGCCGCTGCGCAACCTGATCTGGACCCAGCCCTGACCCGAGACGAAGATCATGAAAACCTTTCGCACATTTTCTGCCGGCCGCACGGCGCCGTGTAAACAGCGCGGCGTGGTGCTGTTCATCGCGCTGATCGTGCTGGTTGCGATGACGCTTGCCGGCGTCGCCATGGTCCGCTCGATGGATACGACTCTCGGCATTGCCGGCAACATGGCCTTCAAGCAGGCGAGTATCCAGAGCAGCGACCTCGGCGCCCAGGGCGCATATAACTGGCTTTCGGCCAACAGCACCGGGACCATTCTGCAGGACAGCGATATCGCCCAAGGTTATCTCTCGTCCCGGCCGGCGATCGAACCAAACTGGTTCGATATTAATAGTTGGGGTACGGCCGTTGTGCTCAACGGCGGCGCGCCCGATGCCGCCGGCAATGTGGTGCGCTACGTGGTCCACCGCATGTGCACGGAACCGAATACTGCTTATAACGGCTCCAACGCCGGCGTTGCCAACCAGTGTGGGCTTTATTTCCCGGTTACCGCCGCCGGCAGCGGGGGCAGCATGGCCGTGGGCGCAACCCAGTTCGAGGGCATTCCCCAGTTGTTTTACCGCATTACCACCCGAGTGGACGGACCGCGAAACACCATCAGCATCACCCAGGTTTCCGTCCTGTTCCAGGTGTGACGTACCAGAGCGCATCACTGCTTATTTCAAGGAGTCGAAAATGAACACCTTCTTCAGCCGCAAGATCATCCGGGCCACCCTCGTAGCAATGGGCCTGACAATGGCAATCGCAGGGCCGGCGCGCGCCGAGCTCGCCGACCTCGCCGACGTCCCGCTTGCGACCTCGCCTTCCGATGCGGTGTTGCCCAACCTGATGTACATCATCGATGACTCGGGCAGCATGATGTGGGACTACATGCCCGACAACGTGATCGACGGCCCCGGGGCTGGCGGACAGAAGAGGAACTGCAAGACCTGCAGCAGCAGCGTCTGCTCGACCGCGGCCACGCTGTGCTGGGCTTCCTCGAACGGAAATACCTCCGACTGGGGCGAGCCGCCGTTTTACAGCGCGCAGTTCAATCAGGGTTACTACAACCCGGATATCAACTATCCCGCAGCCGTCGGAGCCAACGGACTCAGCCTGGGCAACGCCTCGGCAACGGCCGCACAGCGGGACTACTGGGCCTTCTACAGCGGTTCGGGTAGTGACGCAATAGACCTGACCAACGCGTACCCGGAAATCTATTACTGCACTACCAATTCGCCGACCGCCGCGAACCTCACAGACACCGCGGTATGCCGGCGCAACGGTATCAATAACGCCTCGCCCGGGTATTTCCTGTACTGGAAATCGTCCACCACTACCGACAGCGGTTTGCCGATCTCGGACGGTGCGGGCCCCAACCCCGAATTCCGCTACCAGATCGTGAGGTACACGGGCCACCCGTATTACTTCAGGATTTCAGCGCACGAATACTGCAGCGACGTCAATCTCGTGAACTGCCAACTGGGCAGCAGCGGCTCCTTTACCATCCCGGCGCCGATTCGTTACTGTAGTACGACGGCCAACGCCGCAGACACCAACGCCGTTTCCGATGCAGTGGGCACAGCCATTCCCAAGTGCCGCAAGAAGTTCAACACGACAAGCTATATTTACCCCCGCTACGGCCGATTTATCCGGACGGATATTGTTGCCGCGACCCCAACCTACGCGAAGAGCGCCACTGCCGTGCGCCCGGATTGCCCCAGCGCCACGTCCTGCACCTACGCGGAGGAACTACAGAACTTCGCCAACTGGTACCAGTATTACCGCACCCGGATGGCGATGATGAAGACCGCGACAGGGCGGGCCTTCCTGCCGATCGACGACCGCTATCGCGTCGGCTTCATCACCATCAACCCGGGCAGCCCGGTTC
Source organism: uncultured Alcaligenaceae bacterium (assembly GCA_964650365.1). Taxonomy (GTDB): domain Bacteria; phylum Pseudomonadota; class Gammaproteobacteria; order Burkholderiales; family JACQAP01; genus JACQAP01. The sequence goes on from CAZYTR010000379.1 coordinate 6,555, forward strand.
GCAGCACGGCAAATGTCGCGTCCGACTTTCGCTACCTGCCGATCGCGACCTTCAATTCGACGCAAAAAAGCGACTTTTACGACATTCTGTACGATCAGACCGACCACGGAAGCACGCCGCTGCGCCAGGCGTTGTCACGCGTCGGACGTCATTACGCGGGTGTGACGACAGGCATCAACTCCGGGATGCCGCAGGATCCGATCACGCATTCCTGCCAGCAGAACTTCGCATTGCTGACCAGCGATGGCTACTGGAACGACAGCGGAACTGTCGCCATCGATACCAGCAGCAACAACGTCGGCAATCAGGACAATGTAGCGAACACTTCGGCCCCGTTCTACGTGAGCCGGCCCACCGCTACTCTCGATGGCGTGAACACGACGGTGGTAACGGCGAAAACAGAAACGCAGCAGGTCGTCTGCGTCGGGACCGCCAACACGAACTTTGACAACACCCTCCCCACTTTGTCCTCCGATACGGAAACCCCTTGCGGCTGTTCGAACACGGGTCCGACCAGGCGCATCAAGCAGCGGGTGCGCACCTACAATCAGACCTTCATCGATGCGGTATTTTCGAGCAACAGCGCCCCCGCCAACGCGTATTCTAATATCACCGGCTGCGTCCTACCCGCGACACCATTGCCCCCGCCTGCGGCCGAGACAACGACGTCCGGCACCGTTACGACTACGCCGGGCGGCAGTTCCAACACATTGGCCGATGTGGCGATGTACTACTACAAGACCGACTTGCGCACCGGCGCGCCACTTTCGAAGTCGGACAACACGAACGTACCGACCACCGACAAGGACATCGCCAAGCTTCAGCACATGGTCACCTTTACGCTGGGGCTAGGCCTGCAGGGCCTGATGGACTACGTCCCGGATTACGAGTCGGATCCGACGAGCGATTACTCCAAGATCAAGAACGCAGACACCTCCTGCGCCTGGAGCACCGGCACCTGCAACTGGCCGACCCCTTCGTCCAGCTCCCCGACCACACTCGACGACTTGTGGCACGCCGCGGTAAACGGCCGGGGGACCTTTTACAGCGCCGCCGATCCGAACACGCTCGCGGACGGCCTCGCCGGAGCGCTCTCCGCGTTGAAGGTTCAAACGGCAGCGGCCTCCGCTTCCGCCACCAGCAGCCCGAACATCACCGAGACCGATAACTTCATCTACAGCTCGACGTTCAGGACGGTGAAATGGGACGGGGAAATCACCGCACAGCGGATCGATACCAGCAACGGCAATATCCTGCCGGGAATCGTCTGGTCGGCGCAAGCGCAGCTCGACACAAAAGTCGGCGCGGCTGAAGCTCTGACCCCTCCCGGGGATGGGCGCACGATCTGGACGTTCGACCCGGCCGGTACCAACAAGGTGAAGTCCTTCACCTGGGCGAACCTTACGGTCGCGGAAAAAGCCTATTTCGAGAACAAGTGCACCGCGCTATCGCAGTGCCCGCTGCTGACGGCCGCCCAGCAGACCGATGCCAACAACGGCGACAACATGGTGAATTTTCTCCGCGGCAGGACCACGCATGAGGCCACGGTTTACCGCGATCGCGATCACGTACTCGGCGACCCGGTCAATGCCACCCCGGCATTCGTAAAGGCGCCTCGCTTCGCCTTCAACGACGCCGTCACGCCGTCGTACGCGGATTTCAAGCTAACGCAATCCTCGCGCCAGGGTGTGCTCTACATCGCCGCAAACGACGGCATGCTGCACGCCTTCAACGGCGACACCGGCAACGAAATGTGGGCCTATATCCCGCGCATGGTCTTCCCTGATTTGCACGGGCTCGCCACCGACAATTGGGACGTGAGGCACGCGTACAGCGTGGACGGTTCGCCCCAGATTATGGACGTTTACGACGCTGTTGCCGGCGCCTGGAAGACGCTGCTCATCGCGGGGTTGGGCGGCGGTGGACGTGGCTACTATGCTCTGGACGTCACTAATCCGGCCAGCCCTAAAGGCGTGTGGGAGGTGTGTTCGGACGCGGCGCTATGCGCCGTGAGCGACGATGACATCGGCTACAGCTTCGGCCCCGCGGTCATCACCAAGCGCGCGACCGATGGCAAGTGGATCGCGCTCATCACCTCCGGGGTCAACAACGTCACACCCGGCACCGGGCGCGGTTTCCTCTACGTTCTGGACGTATTCACCGGTGCGATCCTGCAGAAGGTGGATACCGGCGAGGGCGACACCACCACGCCGAGCGGTCTGTCCAAGATCAGCGCCTTCGCCAACAGCTTCAACGTCGACAATACGGCGACAATCGTCTACGGCGGCGACCTGCTCGGCAACCTGTGGCGGTTCGCCATGAACACGAATCCGCCGACCGTGCTCAAGATGGCCGAGTTGAAGGATGGATCAGGTAAGCCCCAGTCGATCACCACGCGGCCGGAACTTGCCTACGTTAACGGTTACCCGGTGGTCTATGTTGGTACCGGGCGTTATCTCGGCGAGGACGATCTGTCCGACCCGGCCACGCTTACGCCTGCGCTGCCCTGGGCGTTCCAGCAGTCCTTCTACGCAATCAAGGACCGCAACGTGGCCCACGGCGACATCCGCACTGCGAGCCCGGGGCTGCAGCAGCAGACCATCACTATCTTGAACCCGGATTCGCGAAGCACGACCACCAACACCGTGGACTGGGCCACCAAGGACGGCTGGTATGTGGACTTCAATCCGAGCAACAACTCGCCGGGCGAGCGCGTGAACCTCGATCCCGTGCTGGCGCTCGGCACAGTCGTCGTGGTCACCAACGTACCCAGCAACAGTGCCTGCGTCGTGGGTGGTGATGCCTGGATTTACCAGTTTGATTTCAAAGACGGGACTTACGTCGCCTCTGCCACGGGCCAGCAGGTCGCGCAGAGGTTCACGGGGCAGACCCTCGTCGGTGTGGTCGTCGTTCGACTGCCCAGCGGGGTGCTGAAGGGCGTTGCGACCGGAGCCACTGGAACCAAGACAACAGTCGGAGTCAATATCGGCGGCACCGGCGGCGCCGGGCGTCGCGTATCCTGGCGTGAACTCATCGAGTAGAAAGCGATGACGACACACTGGAAACGTCTGCTCGTATCGCTGGCCGCCGCGACTTGGGTTTCGGCTCACGCGAGCGTTGCGCTGGCGCAGCAAGCCCAACCACGCAAACCAGCGGTACAGCAGCCGTCGCAGGCGCAGCAATCGGGAAACGCTTACTACGAAATGTACGAGCCAAGCCAACGGCAACGCCTGAGGCGTGAATCCTGCGGACGCAACGAACTGCCGATCGGCGCCAATTGCGTCCGCATGTGCAAAAAAGGCTACGTACAGATTGCCGGAAGCAAACCGCCGAGGTGTCGCAGCGTTGCCCCGCTGCCTGCCGGCCAGTTACCAGGGCCGGTACAAAAGGAAACCGGCACCCCACCACCGCGACCGCCGCGCAAACCGGCACCACCGAAACAGCCGGGCACGGGTCCCCGCCCTGCCTGACTTAGGGAAGCTCTGATCAAGTTCCGCGACGCGCGTTGCGCCAGGTGCGGATGACTGCTAGTAATGAATGCGGCTCGCAATGCGAGCCGCTTTTTTTTCGTTGACGTTAGTTGGCAAGCGCTTTTGGCAGCGGGAAGGTCACTTTCTCGGGAATGCCGTTCAACTCGCTTACCGACTCGGCCCCAAGCGCATTTAGCTTGGCGATGACCGCCTGGACCAGGACCTCCGGAGCGGAAGCGCCCGCGGTGACGCCGACCACTTTTTTTCCCTCGATCCACTCGGGCTTCAGGTCTGCCGCATCGTCCAGCATGTAGGCAGGCACGCCGAGATTGGCCGCGACTTCGCGCAGCCGGTTGGAGTTGGAGCTGTTCGGCGAACCCACCACGATAACGACATCGCAGCGCGCGGCCATCTCCTTTACTGCGTCCTGGCGGTTCTGCGTGGCATAGCAGATATCGTCCTTCTTGGGCCCGAGGATGCCGGGAAATCGCCGCCGCAAAGCCTCGGTAATGGCGCGCGCATCGTCCACGGACAGCGTAGTCTGCGTAACGAAGGCGAGATTTGCCGGGTCCTTGACCTCGAGCCGTTCGACTTCCTCGACCGATTCGACCAGGTACATGTCGCCCTCGACCTGCCCCATTGTTCCTTCGACTTCCGGATGGCCGGCGTGGCCGATCATGATGATTTCGCGCCAGCCGTCGTGCATCTTGGCCACTTCGACGTGCACCTTGGTCACCAGTGGGCACGTGGCGTCGAACACCCGCAGCTTTCGCTCCTGCGCTTCGCGCCGGATCGCCTGGGATATGCCGTGGGCGCTGAAGACCACCGTGGCCCCCTCCGGCACTTCCGCCAGCTCCTCGACGAATACGGCGCCCTTGGTGCGCAGATCGTCCACAACATATTTGTTGTGCACGACCTCGTGGCGCACGTATATCGGCGCGCCATGAAGCTGCAACGCGCGCTCGACGATGTCGATGGCGCGGTCTACCCCGGCGCAGAAGCCGCGGGGATTGGCGAGGATGACTTGCATGAGGCGTGGCGACGTCGGGAAAGACCGAAATTATACGCCCTCAATAAGTCGTTAACCGCAGAGGCGCAATAAACCTTCACCGCAAAGACCAATTGCACTTTCACCGCAAAGACGCAAAGAACGCAAAGGAAAACAGGAGATACGGACGGCAGCCAAACGCAATTCTTGAGTCAATACGATGGCGTCACCGGTCGGCCGGCGTGATGCTCGATCCTGGTTTCTATACCCGTTACTGAATTTCTTTGCGTTCTTTGCGTCTTTGCGGTGAAAAGGTCTAGCGCGTCTTTGCGGTGAGGGTTTAAATCTTTAGGGCGCTTTGACACGAGAACGCCGGAAACTATCCCAGATCAGCAGCGCGGCACCGACGGTGATGCACGAATCGGCCAGGTTGAAAGCCGGCCATGGATCCAGCAGCCGCGGGCCTCCCGGCCAGCGGAACAGCAGGAAGTCCACCACCGCTCCATAGACGGCGCGGTCGATCAGATTGCCCAACGCCCCGCCGAGCACCAGCCCCAGCGCAAAGCAAAGGAAGCGGTCCCGCTCATGCTTTTTCATCATGTAGACGATCAGGATCGAGGCCGCCAGCGCTATGACCATGAAGAAGTAACGCTGCCAGCCCGATGCCGACGCCAGGAAGCTGAACGCCGCGCCGGGGTTGTAGGTCAGTACCAGACTGAATACCGGCGGCAGTACCTCCACCGTCTGGCCAAGCGCGATCGTTTGCAGGATGGCCTGCTTGGTGATCTGATCGAGTACGACGATCAGTGCGCTCAGGCCCAGCCACACCGCGATGCTACGCATGGACCCGGGGCTCGCCTGCGCCGAAAAGGTTGGACGTGCAGCGACTGCAGATGTCCGGATGCGCCGGGTCATGTCCCACGTCGGCGCGGTAGTGCCAGCAACGCTCGCACTTGCGGTGGGGACTGGCACTCACCACGATCTTTGCCTCGGTACTCTTGATCACCCTGGCCTGCGAGGTGATCATTACGAAGCGCAGGTCGTCACCCAGAGAACTCAACACCTCGTAGCGTTCGCCGTCGCCATGGATTTCGATTTCCGCCTGCAGCGATGAGCCGATCCTGCCCGCGACACGGACCGCCTCCAGTTCCTTTTGCACCTCCGCACGGATGGCGCGGATCTTCTCCCAGCGGCCGAGCAGATCCATCCCCGGTTCAGGAAACGTGTACCAAGTGCGCAGCAGTACGCTGTCGCTGGGATCACGGGCGAAAATCGCCCAGGCTTCGTCGGCGGTGAAAGAGAGCACCGCCGCCATCAGCCGCAGCAGAGCGTGGGTGATGTGGTGCAGCGCGTTCTGAGCCGAGCGCCGCGGCTGCGAATCCTTGCCTGCGGTGTAGAGCCGGTCCTTGAGGATGTCGAGATAGAACCCGCCCAGGTCTTCGGAACAGAATGCCTGCAGCTTCTGCATCACCAAATGAAATTCGTAGTTGTCGTAGTCCCGGGTGACCTGTTGCTGCAGACGCACAGCCATTTGCAGCGCGTAACGGTCGATTTCCAGCCACTCGGCCACCGGCAGCAGGTGGCATTTCGGATCGAAGTCATCGAGGTTGGCCAACAGAAAGCGCAGCGTATTGCGGATGCGTCGGTAACTCTCCACCACGCGCTTGAGAATTTCGTCCGAGATCGACAGTTCGCCGGAGTAATCGGTTGTCGCCACCCAAAGCCGCAGGATGTCCGCGCCCAGCGTATCCATCACCTTCTGCGGCGCGATCACGTTGCCGAGCGACTTCGACATCTTGCGGCCGTGACCGTCCACCGCGAAGCCGTGGGTCAGCAGGCCCTTGAAGGGGGCGCGGCCGTCGATGGCACAACCGGTGAGCAGCGAAGACTGGAACCAGCCCCGGTGCTGATCGTGGCCTTCGAGATAAAGGTCTGCCGGCTTGGTCAATTCCGCTCGCCGCTCGAGCACTCCAACGTGAGTAGTGCCGGAATCGAACCACACGTCGAGCGTGTCGGGCACTTTCCGGTAGATCGCGGCGTCGCCGCCAAGCAATTCTGCCGCGTCCAGTGAAAACCACGCTTCGATGCCCTCCTTCTCGACGCGCTGCGCCACCTGCTCCAGCAGCTCGCCAGTGCGCGGATGCAGTTCGCCTGTTTCCTTGTGCACGAAAAACCCCATCGGCGTGCCCCAGTTGCGCTGGCGCGACACACACCAGTCCGGACGGGTGGCGATCATCGCCTCGAGCCGCGCCCGGCCCCCGGCCGGATAGAACGCAGTCGCGTCCACCGCGGCCTTGGCGATTTGGCGCAGCGTCCGTTCGCCGCCCTCCTCCATGCCGATGAACCACTGGCGGGTGGCGCGGAAGATTATCGGGGTCTTATGGCGCCAGCAGTGCGGGTAGCTGTGTTTGACGGATTCGAGCCGGATCAGGCATTGCTTGTCCTCGATCGCCTTGATGACGACATCGTTCGCCTTCCACACCGACAACCCGCCGACCAACGGCACCTTGGCAAAGAAGACGCCATCGTCGTCCACGGGATTATCCACCGGCAGTTCGTACCGCGATCCGACCACGTAGTCGTCGAGGCCGTGCGCAGGCGCCGTGTGTACCAGCCCTGTACCCGCATCCAGCGTAACGTGCTCGCCAAGTACCACGGGAACCTGCCTCTCATAGAACGGATGCTGGAGCAGCACGCCTTCGATGTCCGCGCCCTGGAACTCGGCGACGATCTGGCGATCGGCGATCCCGTAGGCATCCATGCATTTGTCTGCGAGTTCCTTCGCCAGGATGAATATCCCGGCAGGGAAGCGAACCAGCACATAATCGAACTCGGGATGAACGGCCACTGCCTGGTTGGCCGGAAGCGTCCACGGCGTGGTCGTCCAGATAACGGCAAACACCGGATCGTAGATATGCGAGAAGCGCAGCGCCCGTGCAAGCGCCTTGTTGTCCGCGACCTTGAATGCCACGTCGATCGCCGGGGACGTGCGATCTTCGTACTCCACCTCGGCCTCCGCCAGCGCGGAGCGGCAGTCGATGCACCAGTGAACCGGCTTTGCTCCCTGGTACAGAAAGCCGCGTTCGCGGATGCGGCCCAGCGCGCGGATGATGTCCGCCTCGGTCTTGAAATCCATCGTACGGTATGGGTTCTGCCAGTCGCCGAGCACGGCGAGACGGATGAAACCGGCCTTCTGGCGCTCGATCTGCTCGGCTGCATACTCACGGCAAAGCTTGCGGAACTGCGCAGCCGGGATGTTCTTGCCGTGCGCCTTTTCGACCTGGTGTTCGATCGGCAGTCCATGGCAGTCCCAGCCGGGAACGTAGGGCGCATCGAAACCGGCAAGCGTTTTCGATTTCACCACGATGTCCTTGAGAATTTTGTTCACCGCATGGCCGATGTGAATGTCGCCGTTGGCGTACGGCGGGCCGTCGTGAAGAATGAACTTCGGCCGTCCCCTGGCCGCTTCGCGGATGCGTTGGTAAAGCCCGGCCTCCTGCCATTGCTTCACCCAGCCAGGCTCGCGCCTGGCCAGATCACCGCGCATCGGGAATGCCGTATCGGGAAGATTCAGTGTGTTCTTGTAATCAGCCATTCTCTGCTTTCGAGTTCCTTCAATTCGTATTGCTTATGCCTTCGCCGCCCGACGGGCAAAGAATCTGCGTGCCAACTCTGCATCCTGGCGAATATGATCAGCCAACGTTTCCAGATCCGCGAACTTCTGCTCTTCCCTCAGTTTCACGAGGAAGTGCACCGTGATGCGCTTGCCGTAAATGCATTTGTCGAAGTCGAACAAATGCACTTCAAGCGTTGGCCGGCCGCGTTCCTTTACGGTCGGCCGCACGCCCAGGCTGGCGACACCGGGAAGCGGGGCCGTGCCCAAGCCCTCGACCTCGACGACGAAAATTCCGGATAGCGGCGCCTTGAGCCGTTTCAACTGCACGTTCGCGGTCGGGTAGCCGATCGTCGCTCCGAGTTTGTCGCCGTCCACAACTCTTCCCGAAATCGAATAACGCCTGCCGAGCAGACGCCGGGCGCCGTCCAGGTCGCCCTTCTCCAGGCAGACGCGGATCGCGGTGCTGGAAACCCGGGCACCGGCCGCCACCACACTGGCCATCGCCTCGACAGCGAATCCCGCTTGCGGCGCCATCGACTTGAGATGGGCCAGGTCGCCGGAGCGCCGGGCACCAAAGCGGAAATCGTCGCCGACCAGCAGCCACTTCACTGCCAGGCCATCGCCAAGAACATGCGCAACGAAGTCATTGGCCGTCAACTGCGCAAACCCATAGCCGAAGTGGCACACGTACACGCGTGCCACTCCACATTGACGCAAAAGTTCGAGCTTCTCGCGCAGCGAGGTCAGACGCGCGGGCGCCTGGTCGGGGGCAAAAAATTCCTGCGGCTGTGGCTCGAAGGTCATCACCGCGTCCGGCAGGCCGCGTGAACGCGCCGCCTCGGAGAGCCGCGCGATCATCGCCCGATGCCCGAGATGGACGCCGTCGAAATTGCCGATGGTGAGCGCGATGGGCGTGTCCGCCCGCGCCGGGATACCCCGAAAGACCTGCATACCCGTCACTCAAAAGCCTGAATTTTAGCGGCTTTTATAGTCCGGGCGCGCGGTTTTCTAGGCGCTGAAGGGTGCTACGGTTTCAAGTGGTGAGCGCCAGATGCTGGGCCAGAGCCCAGTCCGCGATGGCGGCGGTCAGCACTTGCGAATCGCCGATCGCCTCGGTGACGTCAATCGTGACGCCGGGGTGGCTACGGCGGATGTCATCCAGGAGGCGCGGCAGATCCTCCTTCAGATGGCCGCCCTGCGCAAGGAACAAAGGCACCAGAGTGATGCGCGTGATTCCGTCGGCCAACATGCGCTCCACCGCTTCGGCAAGCGCCGGCTGCATCAGTTCCAGAAATGCCAACTGCACCGGCAAGTTCGGGCTCGCTTCACGCAGCCGCGCGGCGATTCGGCGGAACGGCGCCGCCCACTCGGGATCGCGGGCACCGTGCGCGAACAGGATGATTGCGGAATGCGGCACCGTTCAGCTCGGTAACGCCCGTCTTTGCGGCAATTCATCAGCCGTCCCATCTACCGGCGTCGCCGCCGCGATCAGAGCGTGCGCCCGCTGCCGATAGACCTCGCCGAAGAACAGCAGCGCCGGGCCATGGATCTGCAGGTCGGCGCTTTCCCACAGGCCGCGCAACGTGGTGCCGGTCTGGCGCGCGTCGGGAAGAGAGGCATTTTCGACAATGATGACCGGGGTCGCGGGGGACATGCCTTGGCCTGCCAGAACCCGGGCGATTTCCGCCGCCTGGCCGGCCGCCATGTACAGCACCGCGGTATCCGCGCTTGCCACGCTGGGTGCCCAGTCGCTGGTGTCCTCGCCCTCCCCGACGCGCGGCGTGGCGAACGTCACGCTGCGGCTCACGCCCCGGCGCGTCAGCGAAACGCCGATTTCCGCGCTGGCGGCCAGCGCCGAAGTCACGCCAGGAACCACTTCGCAGGCTACGCCCGCGGCCGCCAGGGCCTCGATTTCTTCCTGCGCGCGTCCGAACAGCATCGGATCGCCGCCCTTGAGCCGGACCACAACCGCATACTTCGCCGCGGCCTCGACCAGGTTACGGTTGATGAAGCGCTGGTCGGTGGAGATGCGGCTGCAGCGCTTGCCCACAGCGACCAATCTGGCCTGTGGGGCGAGCGCCAGCGTATCCGGATGCACCAGCGCGTCGTAAAACACGACGCCGGCGCGCTTAAGGATTTCCGCGCCGCGCAGCGTGATCAAATCCACGGCTCCCGGCCCTGCACCGATCAAATAGACTTTGCCCATCATGCGAACTCCAGTCCGTTTTCCCGATCAACTTTGGCCGTTACTCGATGAGGCCGGCGGCCACGGTGTTGTTGGTCGCCTCGTCGATGACGATGAAGCTGCCCGCCGTACGGTTGCCGCGGTAGGGTTCGAACGCGAGCGGCTGCGCGGTCTTGATGGACACGCGCCCAATGTCGTTGAGAGCAAGCGTATCGGCCGGCTCCTGTGCCAGCGAGTTGACATTGACGCGGTAGCGGGGCGCGTTGATCACGGCCTTCACCGTGCGCGTGCCGTGCTTGAGAAGGTAAGGGCGACTGCGATTGAACGGCTCCTCGGCCAGCCAGCACAGCGTGGCCTCCAGTTGGCGGGATACCACGGACTCGGC
>CAZYTR010000380.1:0-1760 GCA_964650365.1 uncultured Alcaligenaceae bacterium
CTCGATGCCAACGTGAATCTCGGGCCGATGGTGCGTGCGCGCGCCGCCGAATTTGCCCGCGCACAAGTCCGGGAGGCGATCGCCCGGGGCGCGAAGTCGCTGGTGAGCCCGAAGGAGTTTCCCGCCGACAAGGAAGGCACGCCGTACATGGCGCCGCAGGTGCTGGTGAACGTGAATCACTCGATGCGCCTGATGAGCGAAGAGAGCTTCGCGCCGGTGATCGGCATCATGAAAGTGAAGGGCGACGAGGAAGCGATCGCATTGATGAACGACAGCGACTACGGCCTCACCGCGGCGATCTGGACTTCCGATCCCGACGCGGCGCTGGCAATCGGCGACCGGGTGGAAACCGGCACCTGGTTCATGAACCGCTGCGATTATCTCGATCCGGCGCTGGCCTGGACCGGTGTGAAGAACTCGGGGCGCGGCTGCACGCTGTCAAGCGTCGGCTACGAGCAACTGACTCGGCCGAAGTCGTTTCATCTACGCCTGAAAACCTGACGGTCCCGGACGCTCCACAAGACCGCGCCCCCCGCTATTGGGGGTTGTTATACGGACACAGGCATCACAAAGCTGTGGCATTTCATGCTGTTAGACTACGATAACTGCTGTCATCATTTAATATGCGGACGTTGCTGTCCGCATAATCACTGTATATGCGTGACGAATCTGGCGCTGATCGTTCATGAGATTCGACTGGGATTCGAAGAAAGCCGAGACCAATCTCCGGAAGCACGGCGTCTCGTTTGATGAGGCGGCTACCGTGTTCCTCGATCCCCGCGCCGTGTCGGGCGCTGATCCCGACCATTCTGTCGGCGAAGAGCGGTACATTACGTTTGGGTACTCGCGCCTCGGTCGTTTGGTTGCCGTCTGCCACACGTATCGACCCGGGACAATTCGAATTATCAATGCGCGTCGTGTGACGCGAGGCGAAAGGAAACTCTATGAAGAGGGCTAAAGACGAAATGCGGCGAGAGTACAAGCGCTCAGACTTTGCCAAGCTGGAGCGAGGAAAGTTTTACGCTGAGGTGGCGAAGGGCACAGCCGTCGCGCTGCTTGAGCCGTCGGTCGCGAAGGCGTTTCCGACATCGCGTGCAGTAAACGAGGCCTTGTCTGGACTTTTGGCACTGACGGAGAAAACGTCACGCATAACACGCCGCTCAACACGAATACGCGCAAAGTCGGCGCGCGCCGGTTAGCGACCCGTTGAGGACGTTCGAATCCCAGCTTGCTAAATGGCGGCGCTGGGTCGTTTCCAGAACTTGACGTTCGGACACTGCGTGTCGTATCAAGTCCGCGTTACTACACCTGAGACACCGTTCTTGATTTTCGCCTTGGCCTTTAACCTTTCCCCTTTCACCCTTAACTTTTCATCTTTGACCTGGTCCGCACCATGGATCCGAAATCCCTGACCCGCAACTGGAACTACCCGACCTCGGTGCGCTTTGGCCCCGGACGCATCGCCGAGTTGCCCGCTGTTTGCAAGGAACTCGGCATGAAGCGCCCGTTGCTGGTCACCGATCCGGGTCTGCGCAAGCTGCCGATGATCGAGAGTGCGCTCGCGTCGTTGCGCAATGCCGGGCTGGCGGACGCGGTTTTTTCCGACATCCGGGCCAATCCGGTCGGCAGGAACGTCGATGACGGCGTTGCTTTCTTCAAGACCGGCAAGTGCGACGGCATCATCGCCTTCGGCGGCGGCAGCGCGCTCGATGTCGGCAAGACCATTGCCTTGATGGTCGGCCAGACGCGGCCGTTGTGGG
>CAZYTR010000381.1:0-10811 GCA_964650365.1 uncultured Alcaligenaceae bacterium
GTCCCGGCACCCAGGCGCGGCCGATCAGTGTCGCCCGTTCTGCATCCGCCGGAAGAATCTGAGTTACCGAGAGGTCCATGCGCTTGCCTCGTCTTTAGTGTCCTGTTCCGCTAATTCGTGGCTGAAAACCCGGCGAGAATCGGCGCCATGCTGTGTTACGAGTCCTTGCCGTGGGGCCCCGCCACTGTCAAGGACTCGCGCCTTGCCTGACACCGATTTCGCGGGTTTTCCGATCGATGTTGGATTGCTATCAAATAGATCATTGGCCTGGCTTCCAAGGTTCGAAAGTTATTCCACGAATTAGCGGAACAGGACACTAGCGGATCTTCTGCATCAGGAACAGGTACTCGGGCGCGCACTCGGGCGCGCACAACGCTACCCAGCCTTCGCCATCGGAGCGAAACCCGAAGTAGGCGTCCAACTGGTGCCCAAGATCGTTGTACGCGACCAGCTTCACCAGGCGCACCGGCGGCGCCGATTCCCGGTAAGTCGGGAGATCCTTCACGAACGTTTCGTGGCGCTTCATCGCATCGGCCGCCGCGAGTTCGGTCGCTGTGAATCTGGTGAAAAAACGCGGGCCTCCACTTTGGCGGGAGTCCATGGGCGCATAGGCCGGAATGATCGGCCGATCGAAGAAGCTGCCAGGGTAACGCCAGGTCCAGCCGTCGCGGGCCACGATCGTCTGGGCAGAGGGGTTGCACTCGATGCGTGCCACCTGCGCTACCGGTTCCGGCAGTATTTTCACCAGAGATTTCGGGGGATGTTCGCAGTCCAGCAATGCGGGGCTGGTGGCCTCGCCTTCGGACTGCGCCAAAGCCCGGGCGGCGGCGAACCACAGAAAAAACAGGACAATACGAAACGACACGGTCTCCTCCTCTTGTTGTGACGGCGATTATACCGTTGAGAGCATTTCCTCCAGCCACGAGAAAGATATGCCCCGCAAGGGGAGGAGTTCGGAGCCGGAACGGGCGCCTCGCATTGCCGTCACCAGAACCTTGAAGGAACCGGCGGCCGGTTTTTCCGACAAACGGACGGCCGTCAGGCACGGGGGTTGCAATTATTCAGGGTATGCCGCCCGCAAAGGAGGGCGATATGAGAGCCGAAAACGCGACACAAACGCCCATGAACGACCTGCGCAAAAAACTGTTGGACGCCGATTCTCTTCTGGATCAGGGACTTATCGCGATTCAACAAGGTTCCAACCTGGAAGCCATGGAGAACGTTTACACGGCCTCGTGCCTGATCGAAGACATCTGCGACGCGCTCGACCGCAGAATGCCATGCGTCGACAAACCCAAATCGATGTGAGGCTTTCGACACTCGAAGAAATGCACGTCCGCACGTTCGCTTCACGCGCCGGGTGACAATGCAGGCACACCGGGAACGCATGCAGGCGCGTCCCTTCCAGATTGTTCAATCGATTGGCGAGCGCAAGACCACAGGAATCGGCCGCAACGCCAACATTTCGCAACGGCATCTCTGACCCTATGGCAATCAAGGCAACAATCTTCAAGGCGGATTTGAAGATCGCCGACATGGACCGTCGCTACTACGGTGATCACACGCTGACCATCGCGCGCCATCCCTCGGAGACCGACGAACGCATGATGGTTCGGCTGCTGGCGTTCGCGCTGAACGCCCATGAAGCCCTGTCGTTTGGCAGGGGATTAAGTGCCGATGACGAACCCGACCTCTGGCATATGGACATGACCGGCAGAATCGAAATCTGGATCGACGTCGGCCTGCCCGATGAGAAACGCATTCGCAGGGCCTGCGGTCGCGCCCGACAGGTGTTTGTCTACAGTTACGGTGGACGCGGCACCGGGCTTTGGTGGGATCAGGTCAAAGCGAAACTCGGGAAGGTGGAGAATCTGTCCGTGGTCAGCCTGCCTGCGGCCTCAACGCAGGCGTTGGCAAAGCTAGCTCTTCGCAACATGCAGCTGCAATTCACCATCCAGGAAAGTCAGATCTGGATATCTGATAAGGATCAAGTCGTCGAAATCATTCCCGCGAAATTGAAAACGCCGGTACCTCAACGCTGACGAATATCGCTGCAGCACCAAGCGGGCGAGGTCGCGACGCCAGACACAAAAGCGGCTTCCGCGTCATAATGCCCCGTCGGTAACAATGGGCGCAGTTGCCATGTCCCCGAATTCACAGGAGCCGGACTTGGAATCGGACGTCGTGTCGTCGCTCGAATCGATCGCCGCCGCCATACCCGATGGCGCGCTGCTTGCCGTGCCGAAGGACTCTTCGGGCGTTGCCATGGCCGCCACGCGTGAGCTGGTGCGCCGCGGCGTGCGCGACCTGCACCTGGTATGCGTTCCTGTAGGCGGTCTGCAGGCCGACATCCTGATCGGCGCCGGCACGGTCGCGACCATCGAAACGTCCGCGGTAACGCTTGGGGAGTTCGGCAGCGCGCCGCGCTTTACCGCTGCGGTTCGCGAAGGTACGATCCGCGTCCTCGACGCCACCTGCCCGGCGATCTATGCGGCGCTGCAGGCCGGTGAGAAGGGCATTCCGTTCATGCCGCTGCGCGGCATGATCGGCACCGACCTGCTGCGTCACCGGCAGGACTGGAAAGTGATCGACAACCCGTTTGCCGGGCAGGACCGGATCGTTGCGCTTCCCGGAATCCGCCCGGATGTTGCGCTGTTTCACGCGCCGCTTGCCGATCGTCATGGCAATGTGTTCGTCGGCACCAAGGGCGAACTCATGCTGATGGCCCACGCCGCGAGGCGAACCCTGGTGACGGTCGAGGAGATCACCGACAACGATCTGCTGAACGATCCGCAACGGGCCGCCGGCGTGTTGCCTGCAATCTATGTAACGCAGGTTGCAGCGGCCAAGCGCGGAGCCTGGCCGCTGGCATTCTGGGATCTGTATCCGGATGACGAAGCGGCGCTGGCGAATTATGTCGCGGCCGCGGGCACTGCCGCAGGGTTCACTGAGTTTCTCGATTCCTGGCTCGACACCCGCCGCGCGGTTGCATGAGTGATTTCAGCCGCACCGAATTGCTGATCACGGTGATCGCGCGGCTGTTGCGCGGCTGCCGCCACGTCGCGGTCGGCGCCTCATCCCCGATCCCCGGAGCGGGCGCGCTGCTGGCGCGTGCGCAGTCGCGGGAGCCGATGCGGGTCACTGTGCTCGGCTCGCCGCGCAATGAAGGCTTCACCAGCGGCGGCGTCGAGTTGTTCGACATGGCGGCACAAGGCCGCATCGACGCGTTCTTTCTCGGCGGCGGCCAGATCGACGGACAGGCCAACATCAACCTGGTCGGCACCGGCGAGTATCCGAACAACGAAGTGCGCTGGCCCGGCTCCTTCGGCTCTGCTTATTTGTACTTTCTGGTGCCGCGAGTAATTCTCTTCCGCGAAGAGCACAGCCGCCGGGTCATGGTGCCAAAAGTGGACTTCATCAGTGCGCCGGGCGTGAGCGAGCCCGGAGTACATCGCCTTGGCGGCCCGTACGCGATGCTGACCGAACTGGGATTATTTTCCTTCGACCGCGAGCGCCGCCGCTTCAGGCTCGACAGCGTGCACCCCGGACGCAGCGTGGAAGAAATCCGCGACAACACCGGCTTCGAATTCGATTGCCCGGATCGCGTTCCAATGACTGCGCCCCCCGATGCCGGCACCCTGGCGGTAATCCGCGGCGCCATTCGCGGCGACATCGCCGAAACCTACCCTCGCTTCGCCGCCAAACTCACTGCCGCTTAGCCCGGCCGCTTTTCGCTTCGTTACGGCTCCCGCAGGCCGCGCAGCTGCGACTCCAGCCCCGCGCGAAGCCCGGGGTCGCGCACGTTTTCCAGGAGACGCTCCAGAATTTCGTTCGCTGAGCAGTAAGAACGATCGGCCGCCTCTTCCCTCTTGCGTTCCCGGTTGAAACGGCCAAGGGATTCCTGGCTTTCCCAAAGTTGCCGCGGCTCGTCAATTTCCTGTGCGATGGCCAGGCTTTGGCGCAACGCCTCTTCTGCTTCGTCCCAGTGCCGGCGCATCATGGCGCTCTCGCCTTTGATCCGCCAAGCTCGGCTTTCAAACTTTCTCGACCTCGTTGGGACAGCGATCTCCAGGCCCTGATTCGCGAACCCATCCGCGGTCGCCGGGTCTCCACGCGCAAGCGCCAGTTCGCCCAGGCTAACGTAGCAGTGTGTCGAATACCGCCACGTCATCCATCGAGATGGTGGTGGGTGCCTCACGATGTGGAGGGCTTCCCCCGATTTCTCAGATGCAGCGGCGAGGTCGCCTTTGGCGATGAACGCGTCGGCCTCGTTGAGAAGAGTGAAGGCCGCCCGCTCCGCTCCGGTCGCGTGCTTATCGCGGCGAGCCAGTTCGAGGCTCCGCGCGTTCAACTCAAGCCCTGGATCAAGATCTCCGCACTCGATGTGGAGCCAGCCCAGCGTATTCAGGTAGCGGCACATAAACGCCTGGTCACCGAGTTTTTCTGCCAGCGACAGGCCTTCCCTCAGAGCGCCCAAGGCAGCCTCGTAGTCGCCCATCCCCGTATACCCGATACCTTGGGTCCAGAGGCATCGGATCAGCGGGACGACCAACTGCTGCTCGCGACCCAGGCGAACGCCTTCGGTACCCAGCGCTACACTCTCCCGGTACCTTCCGTGCCACCCCCTCAAGGCCCCAAGGAAAAAAAGAGCGGTTCCCTGCCTGGTGAAGTCGCCGACGGATCGACTGATACTCAACGCCCGACCCATCTCTTCGTCTGCTTTCTCGTGCCGGCCCGTGAGGGCATCCACCAGGCCAGTAACGAACAGGCCACCTGCGAGGGCCGGCTGCGCTCCAGCGGTTTCGCTTATTGCGATGGCCTCAGTGGCCTGCGCTACGGCCTCGGGGAAGTCCTCCCGCCACACTCTGGCGAGTGCACCCTGCACCAGGGCACCGGCTTCAATTGTACGGTCGCCCGTGCGTCGCGCCAGGCTCAGTAGTTCGTCGGCTTCAGCCTGCGCTTGCGAGAAATCGCTCACGCCAAAGAACAAGTCCGAGCGAGCACTATGGATCTCCATCAGCGTGGTCACCGGGAGCTTGGCTCCGAGTTGTCGCGCCGCCATCAGTGCTTCGTCATAGAAGCGGAGCGCGTCGCGTAGCCCGAACGCCCTCACCGCCTTCGCTGCGCACTTCAGCAGATACTCGAGCGCCTTCTCCCTATCCTCTGCCTTGGAGAAATGATAGGCGAGGACCTCGTAGTACTCGCCGAGCCGATCGGCATACAGGTCCTCGATCGCAAAGCCTACGAGGTTGTGAAGCTCCCTGCGCCGCTTGATCAGCAGCGAGCCGTACGCAACTTCCTGGGTGAGCGCGTGCTTGAACATGTAGACCATCTCAGGGAACACGCTCTTCTCGTAGATCAGCTCCTTGGCCTTGAGCTCACGCATCAGTGCGTCAGCACCATCATGGATGTCAGCCAGCCGATTGAGCAGACGGCTGGTAAACTCCCTCCCGATTACTGCAGCCAGTTGCAGGACCCGCTTCGGTTCCTCTCCAAGACGATCGATGCGCGCCATGATCGCGTCTTGGACCGTGTCGGGCACGAGGAGCTCGGAGAACGACTTGGCCAACACAGCCTGGTCGCCCTCGTGTTTGAGCGTTCCTGACTCTTGGATCGACTTGACCACTTCCTCGACGAAGAACGGGTTACCTTCGGATTTACGGTAGATCAGCGCCCGAAGCTCCTTGGGCATGCTCTGGTCGCCGAGCAGCGCGTCGCCCATACGGGCGCTTTCCTCGATTGAAAGGGCGCTCAGGTTCTGCACCGTCTGGTAGCTGCGTTGACCGAGCGGGTAGTTGTATTCAGGGCGATGGGTGAGAAGCATCAGCACGCGGGCGGTTGGCACGCTGTCAAGAAACGAACGCAAGAATTCCTCCGTGGCCTCGTCGATCCAGTGCAGGTCCTCGAACACCATCACCTGAGGACGTGTCTGCGCCGCGCGCAGAAAATACCGCCTCAACGCATCGAAAATCTCAACTCGCCGCAACCGAGGGTCCATGGCGCCAACGCTGCCTGGATCGACGCCAAGCAAATGTCGCAAGTAGGAAAGTGCGGGTTTCAGCTCATCGCCCAGCGCCAGCACGGCGTGCTCAAGGTGCTCGATTACGTCTGCCTCGGCGTCGGTCTCCTGGATTCGGAAGAGCCGTCGCAGCATGTCGATCAACGGATGGAACGCCATCGCGCGCCCGAAGGAAAGCGCGCGCCCCTCGCACCAGGCGGCCTCCTCACCGATGCGACGGCGAAACTCCATCAGCAGGCGCGACTTGCCGATCCCGGCGTCTCCCACCAGCAGCACTACCTGTCCATCCCCAGACTTGCTTTTCTCGAAGGCCTCGACGAGGGTCCGGATTTCCTTGTCCCGTCCGACCAACGGCGTCAAGCCGCGATCAGCTTCGATATCGATGCGCGTGCGGGTCGATTGGGCCGAAATAACCTCGAAGCCGGCAATCTTCTCGGTCTTGCCCTTGAGGTCGATGTCTCCTATCGAGCGCAGTCGGAAAAAACCTTCGATCAGCCTCCGCGTCCGTCCGGAAATCAGGATGGCTCCGGGCTCCGCTACATGCTGCAACCGCGAGGCTACGTTGGTGGTATCGCCTACTGCGGTGTAATCCATCCGCAGATCGGTGCCAATGCTTCCCACCACGACCAGTCCGGTGTTCAACCCCTGTCTGACTTGCAGACCGACCCGGCCCGCGCTGCGCAGCTCGTCGTTCAGCGGCTGCAGGGCACTCTGAATGGCAAGCGCTGCTTGAACGGCGCGACGTGCATGGTCTTCATGTGCGATGGGCGCGCCGAACAGCGCCATCACACCATCACCCAGAAACTGGTTGACTGTGCCCTCGTAGCGGTGGACCTCATCGACCATGAGCTCGATGGCGCGGCCCATGAGCGCATGTACCTCCTCCGGGTCCAGGCGCTCTGACTGGGACGTCGAGCCGACGATATCGACGAACAGCACCGTCACCTGTTTGCGCTCTCCTTCCAGCGCACTCCGATTGGTGAGGATCTTTTCGGCCAGGTGCTTGGGGGTGTAAGACTTGAGAATTCCCAGGCGATCCACTTCCGCTTCGGTGCCGATCACTTTCTGCCCGCAGCCCGCGCAGAAATTTGCGTTGGCAGGCAGCGCGCTGCCGCAACTGGTGCAAGCCCGCGGGAAAGGCGATCCGCATTGTTCGCAGAACTTCGCGCCGATGCGATTCTCGTGTTGGCAGTGGGTGCACTGCATGTAGTCGTTTCAGCCCTCGGCCGCCAGCTTCTGGACGATTCTATTGATCTTGGTACCGGTGCCCGCATCCGGACTCGATAAAACCGGGGCGAGTTCGGCTTGAGTGAACTCCTCCTCTGCGGACTTGCGGCCGGCCCCAATACTTTTGACGGAGATTGTAACCCGCTCCCCGCTCTCGGATTCCAGTCCGGCGGCAGCCGGCGGGCGCGAGTCGCACCGCATGGTCGTTGCGCGGGAGTTTGAAACAGAACGGGGTGTGCCGCGAACGGCACACCCCGCCGGTCGAGCTGTGTTCCAGCCCAACGCCTAGGCGATGGTCACCTGTTTCGACAGGTACACGTCCTGAATCGCGTTCAAGATTCCAACGCCCTCCTTCATCGGCCGCTGAAAGGCCTTGCGGCCGGAGATCAGGCCCATGCCGCCCGCGCGTTTGTTGATCACTGCGGTGCGCACCGCTTCAGCGAGATCGCTCGCGCCGGAAGAGGCGCCGCCGGAATTGATCAGCCCCGCGCGGCCCATGTAGCAGTTCGCCACTTGGTAGCGAGTCAGATCGATCGGACTGTCTGAGGTCAGATCGGTGTACACCCGCTTGTCGGTCTTGCCGTAGGGGTTCTCCT
Source organism: uncultured Alcaligenaceae bacterium (assembly GCA_964650365.1). GTDB lineage: Bacteria > Pseudomonadota > Gammaproteobacteria > Burkholderiales > JACQAP01 > JACQAP01. Next base: position 7,843 of record CAZYTR010000381.1, read on the forward strand.
TGGTATTGAGCGCGTTGTAGCCGCCGTTGTTCTCCGGCAGCTTCTGCTTGATGATATCGGCCTCGATGGTCACGCCGAGGTGATTGGCCTGGCCGGTCAGGTCGGCGGACAGGTGGTAATCCTTGTCCGATTTGAACGCCGGATTGCGCAGGTAGCACCACAACACAGTGGCCATTCCCATCTCGTGTGCAATCCCGAATGCCTTGCTCACCTCGACGATTTGCTGCGCCGATTCCGCGGAGCCGAAATAGATCGTCGCACCGACCGCGACCGCTCCCATGTCGCGCGCCTGCTTGATTCCGGCAAAGAAGATCTGGTCGTACTTGTTCGGATAGGTGAGGAATTCGTTGTGATTGAACTTGAGCAGGAAGGGAATCTTGTGGGCGTACTTCCGGGAGCATGAGCCGAGCACGCCCAGCGTCGAGGCCACGGCGTTGCAGCCGCCCTCGATGGCAAGCCTGACGATGTTCTCCGGATCGAAATAGGCCGGGTTCTTGGCGAACGACGCACCGGCGGAGTGCTCGATGCCCTGGTCCACCGGAAGGATCGACAGATAGCCGGTTCCGGCCAACCGTCCATGCCCGAAAATCTGCTGCAGGCTGCGCAGCACCGGGCCCGGGCGATCGGTCTGCGCCACCACCCGGTCCACGAAGTCCGGCCCTGGCAGGTTGAGCGATTCCTTCGGAATCCCCTTGCATACATGGCTGAGCAGCTTGTCCGCGTCTGCTCCCAGTAACGCGGTGATATCGGTGCCGCCGGTCGTTCTCGCTGCGATAACTGATGACATGGCCTTGCTCCTCGCGGAATCTATTGACGGGATTATCCCCCTTGCGGATGGCGCGCGTAAACGTGCCGCTATAATTGAGTTCTTTTCCAGCCCCTACCCTGACCGGGATCAAAAAAGCATGATTCATTCCCTGGGCGACAGAAAAGTCGTCACCCGAGGCGACCACTGGGTCGCGCACAACGCCACTGTGATTGGCTCGGTGGTGCTCGAAAAGGACGTGAGCATCTGGTTCAACGTCGTGGTGCGCGGCGACAATGACCTGATCACCATCGGCGAACGTTCCAACATCCAGGACCATTCGGTTCTTCACACCGATGAGGGGGTCAAACTGACCATCGGCAGGAACGTCAGCGTCGGCCACCACGTGATGCTGCACGGCTGTACCATCGGTGAAGGCAGCCTGATCGGCATCAATTCGGTGATTCTCAACAACGCCCGCATCGGCAACCACTGCCTGATCGGCGCCAATGCCCTGATCACGGAAGGCAAGGAAATCCCCGACCGGTCGCTGGTGGTCGGTGCGCCCGGGAAGATCGTGCGGCAATTGACCGACGAGGAAGTCGCTCTGCTCCTCTGGAATGCCGAGCACTACGTCAACAACTACAAGCGCTACCAGCGGGATTTCAAAGAACAGAACGTCTAGAATGATCGGCGTATGCCTCTAGCCAATCCTCCCATGATGAAGTTCGGGTTGAAGATCCGCACCCGCAGCGGGCTGCCGGTGGATAACCTCGTGGTGCAAGCGCGCAACCAGGCCGAGGCCGAGCGCAAGATCACGCAGATGTACATGCACTGCGAGATCCTCGAGTGCCAACAGATTGAGACCGCGACAAGGGACGACGCAACCGATCTGGATGGAATCATTTCGCTCATCTCCCGGCAGGGAGACGAGGAAAAAACCTGAGCGCCGTGCAAGCGCCCGCCTCCACCCTCAGTTTCGAGCTTCGATAAAACCGGAATCCACCAGCTCGTTCAGCAACGCTTCGTAATCCTGGGCGCCACGGCTGTCGGGGGAGTATGCGAACACATCTTTCCTTGAGGCGGGGCTCTCCGCCACGCTGACGTTCTCGGAAATCCTGGTATCGCAGACGTCGTCGCCGAGGCGGGCCTTGAGCTCTTCGAAGATCTGGTGCGACATCTTGCGCCGGCCGTCGAAGCGGGTGATCACGTAGCGCCGCAGCACCCGCTTTTTCAGCACGTGCTCGAGGGCCCTGAACGTCTTCTCCACTTGTTTGACGCCCTGCACCGCCAGATAGTCGGCGGAGACCGGCACCAGCACGCGGTCGGACGCGAAGATCGCGCTCAAGCTGAGCACCCCCAGCATCGGGCAGCAATCGAGCACGATCGGCCGTCCGGTATTCAGGTTCTCCTTGATGATGCCGGTGTTGAGTCGGTTCAGGGTATTAGGGCCCTTGCCGAACTGGGTATCCACCCTTGAGAGTTCCACGTGGGCGGGAATGACCAGCCACCCCCCCAACGCCGGACGGATCAACTGGGTGAGCGGCTTGGCGTTCTGGTAGAAACCGAATATCGAATCGTCGGCATTACCGACGGCGCTGCCACAAACATAGGAAAGGTGCGCCTGCGGATCGAGGTCGATGGACAGCGGGTTGTAGCCACGGCGGGCCAGGGCGGCAGTCAAGTTGAGCGAAGTCGTGGTCTTGCCGACCCCACCCTTCTGATTGAAAACGGCAATTTTTGCCATGGCTGCCCGAGCTGCGCCGTTGGCCTGGACGGCCGGGGGCGAATGCTCACAATACTAATAAAATCAGCCGCTTGTCAACTCAAGTTGAGATGTATTTCAGTCCTCTTCGGCGGCCTCGACCCAGGCGCGCGAGCGCTTTACCGCCTTGGTCCAACCGGCCTTGAGCGCAGCCCTGTGCGCCGCGGACATCGCCGGTTCGAAACGGCGGTCCAGTTGCCACTGTGCCGCCAGGGCGTCGGTGTTCTTCCAGAATCCCACCGCCAGCCCGGCTAGATAAGCTGCGCCAAGCGCGGTCGTTTCGTAGATCTTCGGCCGCACCACCGGCACCCCCAACACATCGGCCTGGAATTGCATCAACAGGTCGTTCTGCGTCGCGCCACCGTCCACCCGCAGTTCGGTGACCGCGATACCGGAGTCCGCATGCATCGCTTCCAGCACATCCGCGGTCTGGTAGGCGATGGCTTCCAGCGTGGCGCG
>CAZYTR010000382.1:0-4285 GCA_964650365.1 uncultured Alcaligenaceae bacterium
AACGTATTAAGAATTGGTGTGGCGCGTTGTGCGAATGGGACGGCTGACGGAAGAGGAAGCCGCCACACAATTCTGTGTTGGACTAAGCCGGAGGTTAGAGACTACTTGGAGTTTGAATAATCAACTGGTGTGCAGGAGGGCTGAGGGCAGGAGGGGCTGCGGGAAGGAAAAGAGCCGGCCAGGGAAGTCTTGCTGAGCATCTGCTGGGCATGGGGTTGAGGAAGCCAGTCATTGAGGCTGGCTTTTTTTGCTGCCGCTGACAGCGTTCCGGCGCGACGGCGAGAGCAACTCGCCGCTGGGGCAGCGGGACAATGGTCAGGACGACAACAATCAACGGGCAAAGTTTCATGGGGAGCGTCCTCTTGGCGCGAGCTGACTCAGCAGAATCAAGGCGCTGCCGCAGTGCGGACAACGAAGCGCGGCCAGCGGCGCAGTCAGTTTTAGGTCGGCGCTCTTGGCCTTGCTGGTAGTAGGGGCGAGCGACTGTCTGGCCAGGGCGAGCAAAGGCCGGTTTGCGGGACTGAGCAAACCGAAGTAACGGACTTTGATGAAGCGTGGCGGGAGGACGTGTTGGAGGAAACGGCGGATGAACTCTTGGGCGCTCACGGTGCAGTGCTTGACTTGATCAGTGGCGGATTCTTTGTAAGAGAAAGTGACTCGGCCATCTTCCAGCTTACGGAGGCGGTTGTTGCTGAGGGCCACGCGAAAGATGTAAGGGGCGAGATACTTGAAAGCCTGCTCGCCTGAGCCGACCGGCTCGGAATGGACTACCCAGTCTTTCTGCCAGCCGCGCGGATCGACTAGAGAGAACAGTTCCGTCTTTTTTAACTCGTCGCGAAACTTGGCGCGAAAGATGAGCGAGAGAGCTTTGACAGGAACTAGGAAGTCCGCGCGGGAGGGAAGCCAGCGGCGATCATCAGTCAAGCCGCCGCCGGTGACGATGTAGTGGACGTGCGGATGATAGAGCAGTTGCCGGGTCCAGGTGTGCAGCACGCCCACCAGGCCGAGGCGGGCGCCGACCAAGCGCGGGTCCTGGGCCAGTTGCAGCAAGGCGGCAGAAGAAGCGCGAAAGAGCAGGTTGTAGATCGTCTTTTGATTACTGCGCGCCACGGCTCGCAGTTCATCGGGCAGGGTGAAGGTGACCAGGAAGTGCGGGACCGGCAACAACAAGTTCTGTTGCGCTTTCAGCCAATCGTTCGCCTGCTGGTTCTGGCACTTGGGACAGTGGCGGTTCTTTCAGGAGTGATAGCTGTAGCGCTGGTCGTCGCACTGGGCGCAGTAATAGACCTGGCCGCCGAGTGCTTCGGTGCGGCACAGTTCAATGTCCTGCATGGCCCGCTGGTGTGAGGGCAACATTCGGTCGCCGAACTTGGCTCGGTACTCAGGACCATGCAGCCGAAAGATGTCGGCCACTTCCAGCATCAGCAACTCACGATCACAAGCGGGGTCCCCGCGTGGGCAGCCCGCGTGGGGTGCTAGAGGTCGCGCATGAGCTGGTTGATGGCCGCGGCGCCGAGTTGTTCAGCTTTCACGGTCAGGTGCGTGTAGACGCTGGTGGTGGCCGGCGAGCTATGGCCCAGCCACTCCTGAATGAGCCGCAGGTTGACGCCGGCCTCCAGCAGATGCGTAGCCCACAGCGGGGTCCCCACGCGGGCAGCCCGCGTGGGGTGCTAGGTGTGGCGCAGCGTATGCACGGAAGCGCGTTTGTTGTTGCCACTCGCTTTCAACGCCGCGCGGAAAGCGTCCTGCACGCTGCTCTTGGACATGGGCTCGGTGGCGATCTTGAGCGAGATGTGATCGCCACCTTCGGCGGGAAAGAGCAGCACCGGATTGCGATGCTGCTGCCAGTACTGGCGCAGCAGTTCGAGCGTGCGTTCCGGCAGTGGCACATAGCGATCTTTAGCTCCCTTGCCGTGGCGCACGTGAATCATCCCGCGCGCGCTGTCGATGTCGGCGACGCGCAGATTGGTTCCTTCCTGCAGGCGCAAACCGCAGGAGTAGATGGTAGAGAGACAGACGCGGTAGCGTGGCAGCCTGACGCCCGCAAGAATCTGGCGCACTTCTTCGCGGCTGAGGATGACCGGCAGTTTTTTCTCCGGCGCGGGGCGCACCAAGTTGAAGATGGTCCACTGTTGCTGCAGCGTCGTTTCAAAGAAGAAGCGGATGCCGCAGATGGCGATGGTCGCGGTGGCGCGCGCGTAATGCTTGACATTCTTGAGGAAGAGAAAGTATTGGCGCAGCTCTTCCTCGGTGATCAAGTCCGGTGACTTGTGATAATGTTCGCTGAGTTGGCGCACTGCCCGTACGCCTCCTGAGTTCGCTCCGAGAGACCTCGGAGTTGCAGACACTCGATCATTCTCTGACGCAGTTCGGTCATGGCTATACCTCCAGATAGAAAAGTTGAAGTTGGAAACTGCTTCAGGATGCTGCTTCTGGCGAAACTGATCCTGGCATTCGCTTCTGCTTGTTGGTTGGGAAGTATAGGTTGGCCAGGCTCGGGCTGGAGAATGATCGAGCCAGCTTGAAAACCACGCTGGCTTTATCTGCGCGGAGCGCTTAGTTCAACAAGCGGTTGGAGCGGACCGCCAATCAGGGAGCCTTCTAAAGATAAGAATCTCAGGCGGCCGCTCAACCGCAGCGTTCGACGGCCAATAGCGGAGGTCATCCATGAAGCCTTGGCGCGCTCCCCTGCTGTCGGGGCTATTGGCGGCACTCTCCATGCCCAGCCTTGCCGTGGCCCAGGGGGCCTCGGCACTTCTTCCTCAGCCAGAATCCGCTGCAGTCATCTTGGCCTCCGACCTGCAAGCAGATGTCGCCATCCTTCGGCGAGCCTACACGGCGCTTCATCCAGGGCTCTATCGCTACAGCACGCCGGCTCAGATGGAAACAGCGTTCCGTGCGTTGGAACTGGAGTTTCAGCACGACCGCTCACTCGTGGATGCGTACCTTGCATTTTCTGTGTTTGCGGCCAAGGTGAAGTGCGGACACACGTACGCCAACTTCTACAATCAAACGAAGGCGATGCAGGAGGCACTATTCCAGGCCGGACGCGTACCGTTCCATTTTCGTTGGCTTGGCACGCAAATGATCGTCACCAAGTCCTTTACCAGCGAATCACGCGTGCAGCCGGGAACCGAAGTGCTGGCGATAAACGGCAAGCCGGTTGCAGCTATTCTTGAGCGCCTCTTGACCGTGGCGCGGGCGGACGGCAACAACGATTCCAAGCGTGTGGCGTACATGGAGGTCCAAGGCACAGATCGCTTCGAAGCGTTCGATGTCTATTTTCCGTTGTTCTTTCCGTCAACGGCCCCGCGCATGACGCTGCGCCTTCGCGGCCCAACAACGAGCCGGCCAGTCGATGTCAGCGTACAGCCATTGAGCTTCGAGGCCCGACTTTCGTCGATAAAGGACGCTGACGCGATCAGTGGCGGTGGTGACGGACCGTTTTTTGAGTTCCGCCTGCTCGATGATCAGGTAGCCTATCTGCGAATGCCGACTTGGGCGCTGTACAACACCAAGTGGGACTGGAAAGCGTTTCTTGCAGATTCGTTTAAGGCGCTGGCTGAGAGCGGTGCAACCGATCTGGTGATTGATATCCGGGGCAACGAGGGCGGCAATGACGTCGGCGATGTAATCGTGAGCCACTTGATCTCAGCGTCGGTGCCGCGCCAGGTCGTCGACCGGCTAGTGCGTTATCGCAAGGTACCGGACGAGCTCGTGCCGTATCTCGACACTTGGGATCCTTCATTCCGGGACTGGGGCTCGTCGGCAATCGAAACAACCGGTGGCTTCTACAGGCTGAGACGCAATGCCGACGACGACCCCGGAAGCGTCATCAATCCGGCCTCACCCGCGTTCCGTGGCCGTACATGGGTACTGATCGGTGCCACGAATAGCTCTGCCACCTTTCAGTTCGCGGATGTCATGCAGCAAAATCGTCTGGGAAAACTCGTCGGTCAGCCAACCGGTGGCAATCAGCGCGGCATCAACGGCGGAGCGTTCTTCTTCTTGCGCCTCCCAAATTCCGGTATAGAACTCGACTTGCCGCTCATCGGCTCGTTCCCGAAGGGAAAGCGGCCGGATGCCGGCCTGAAGCCCGATATCCGGGTCGTTCCCACCGTTAGTGACATCGCACAGGGGCGCGATGCCGAAATGGACGCGGTACGGCATCAAATACGTCTGGCGCAGGAGAAACGGGACGGTAGATTTGCCCCAAGGAGCGCCGTCGAACGAATTAAGGATTCTTGTGGCGCGAGTCAACGAATTAAGGATTCTTGTGGCGCGA
>CAZYTR010000383.1:0-2179 GCA_964650365.1 uncultured Alcaligenaceae bacterium
CCCGGCAGGCCGACCTTGGTGAGGCCGGTGCGGATGGGCGATTGGCCGGTGATGAACGCCGCGCGGCCGGCGGTGCAACTTTGTTGCCCATACCAGTCGGTGAACAGCGCGCCCTCCTTGGCGATGCGATCAATGTTCGGCGTCTTGTAGCCCATCATGCCCTGGTTGTAGGCGCTGATATTGAAGCCGCCGATGTCGTCGCCCCAGATGATGAGGATGTTGGGTTTCTTGCCGGCGGCCTGCGCGGCCGCCAGTCCCAGCAGCATCAGTCCGAAGACCAGCGCCAGGTTTTTCAATGCTCTTTTCATGGCTTCCGTTCCTTATTGATTTTAGAATTATTTCGATTCGACCTCTGACTCAGCTTAACTTTTCAGTTTAGCTCATTTTTATGTCGTTCTTGTGTCGGTCGATGTCGGGGGGGCACGGATTGTATGCGATGAGCCAGCAACCGGTAAAGAGGTGGATTCTGCCCGAGCAAGCCTCGCCGCCCGAGGTGCGTTTCGGTTATCATCTCCGCGCGGTGCACCACGCTGGAAACGATAATGTTTACAGCATGAGTCGAAAGCTTTAGTACCCGGAACACGCATTGAGGCAGACTTGGTGTCTGCCCGGCTGGCTTTTCGATAATCAAATAACGACCGTGAGATCTCAGCCATGTTCAAGCGCGCGTTCTTCACCCTTGCACTAACGGTATTGCCCGGACTGTCTTCAGCGGCCGAGTCTGTCGCTCTGCGCGATCTGGCGGGTTGCAAGCCCGGATCGGACGATCCGATCGTGACCCAGGTAGGTCTGTTCAGTGTGCACCTGGTCTGCGATCACCTGCTGCTCGAGATCCCCGATCGGATGTACAAGCGGGATATGCTGCTCAACACTGAGTTCGCGGGCTTGTCGGGTAGTTCCGAGTTCATTGCGCCCGGGACACTCGTGGACAACCGGGTTGTCCGCTGGGTCCGCCGCGGCAACAAAGTGGGTCTGGTGGTCGTCGAATACGAGATTGCGTCGGCCCGCGCACCGGGCATCGAGCGCGCCGTGGAAGCAACCTCGCTGCCCAGCATCGTGAAAGTGTTCAACATCGTCGGCCGCGGTACCGGGGGCGATGCGGTGATCGACGTCACTGCGCTGTTCACCTCGCCCCCGAGTGGGTTCGCACTCGGGTTCATGAAGCACTTCGGCGTGCGCGACATCGATCCTGAGCGCTCGTTTATCGAGGGGGTCAAGGCGTTTCCCGACAACATCGGCATCCGCTTCTACCAGACCTGGGTCGCCGACCGCGACGAGTTGCTGAGAGACGTGGAAAAGAGGCAGGAGTCGGTATCCGCTTCCAAGAGCTTCATGTTCTACACCAACATCTATCTGCTCCCGGAGAAGCCGATGCGGCCCCGGTTCTGGGATCCGCGCGTGGGCTACTTCGCCACGAGGTTCCAGGACTACGGCACGGGCGACTTCGGCGGCATCGAGCGCGGCTTCATCCAACGCTACCGCCTGGAGAAGAAAGACCCGAAGGCACTGTTCTCGGACCCCGTGAAGCCAATCGTGTTCTACATCGGCCGCGGCGTGCCTGAGGTCTGGCGCCCGTACATCAAGCAGGCCGTCGAAGACTGGCAAGGGGTATTCGCGCAAGTGGGCTTCAAGGGCGCGATCGTTGCGCGAAATGCGCCCAGCGAATCCGAGGACCCTTCCTGGGACCCGGATGACGTGCGCCATAACGTGATCCGCTGGACGCCCAGCGGGCGGCGCAATGCGCTGGGCGCCGCCGTGGTCGACCCGCGCAGCGGCGAGGTGATCTCCTCGCACACGCTGTTGTGGCACGACGTGCTCAAGCTGCTGGAGACCTGGTACTTCACCCAGGCCAGCCCGCTTGATCCGCGCGCGCAGAAGCTGCCGCTGCCGCCCGAGCTGATGGGCGAACTGCTGCGCTACGTACTCCGGCACGAGATCGGGCACGCGCTGGGACTGAGCCACAATTTCAAGGCCAGCTCCGCCGTTACCGTGAAGCAGCTGCGCGATCCGCAGTGGACGAACCTCTGGGGGACTTCGGCTTCCACGATGAGCTATGCCCGCTTCAACTACGTCGCGCAACCAGGCGATGGTGCCGGCCTGCTGCCGAAGTTTGGTCCCTCTGACTACTTCGCCATCGAGTGGGGTTACAAAGTCTTCCCCGAGGACATGACGCCCGACG
>CAZYTR010000384.1:0-5059 GCA_964650365.1 uncultured Alcaligenaceae bacterium
CGTTGCAGATGGCCAATGGCGGCAGCGGCGTGCTGCTGGGCGGGGTGCCCGGAGTTGCGCCGGGCAGGGTGGTGGTGATCGGTGCCGGCGCCTCCGGCGCGAATGCAGTGCAGATCGCGGCCGGCATGGGCGCCGACGTCACGGTGCTCGATGTCGACGTTGAGCGCCTCGCGCATCTCGACGAGATTTACCGCGGCCGGGTGAAAACCTGTTACTCGGAAGCGCTGGCGATCGCGGAGCAGGTCGCACAGGCAGACCTGGTGATCGGAGCGCTTCTCGTGCCCGGCAAGCTCGCCCCCAGGCTGATCTCGCGCAAGCTCCTGCAACGCATGCGGCCGGGTTCGGTGCTGGTGGACATCGCGATCGACCAGGGCGGCATTGCCGAGACCTCGCGGCCGACTTCGCACTCACATCCTCTTTTCATCGAAGAAGGCGTGGTGCACTACGGCGTGCCCAACATGCCCTCGGCCTGCGCGCGCACCGCGACGCTGGCGCTGACGCAGGCGACCTTTCCCTATGTGCTCCGGCTTGCCGACCGCGGACTCGACGCGTTATCTGAAGACGCGGGGCTGGCGAACGGTTTGCAAGTACACGCGGGGCAGGTTACCCACCGCGGCCTTGCTGAAGACGTGAAGCGGCCGTTCCGCAGCTACCCTGAGGTCGCCGCCGGCATGCGCCGGGTTTGAAACAAACTGCAAGACCGAAAATCTCACCACGAAGGCACGAAGAAAAGTCAAACAAAAAATATGAGAACGAGTTCGCTCAAAGTGACCACTCGAAAGATTCCAATTGCGGAATTGCGTTGAAGAAATGCGTTTTATATTCAGTAAACATGGGAAACCGTGAGACGTAAGGCAAGAGCGGAACTTGGCCGCCTATCACCGGCGTACCCGACCCACACCGACATCGGGGTCTGCGCAAGCGTTCTTGGGAAGTCCCTGATTCAATAGTAGTGTACTTGCATGAAAGTGGATTTCCCGCAGTGCCATGCGGCTGTGGATTCTGCATGATAGGCGGAACATTGCCGTGGAATAACACGGAAAACTTCCGTTGATTACATGTTGGGCGTCAAAAAGGACAAGACGGTGGAACTCATCCGCGCTGAGAATACAAATCAGTTCTCGAACTCCGGGGTAACCTCTCGCCAATTGCTGTTTCCGGAAAATTCCCGGTCTACTCGCATTACCGTTACCCGCGTAACCGTGCAGCCCGGCGCGAAGAATCCTCAGCATCGACACCCAGAGTCCGAACAAATCTGGGTTGCCCTTCGGGGCAGCGGGCAGCTCCTCCTGGAGGAAGGTAAAGTTGTGGCGATCGCAGAAGGCGATGTCGCGCGGTTCGAGGACGGTGAGCTTCACGGGTTCGAGAACAATGGCAATTCCGAGTTTGAGTATCTGTCTGTGACCTCGCCACCCGTAAACTTTCGCGCGGCATACGAGAGAAAATGGTCGCCGGAAAGTTAGTGATGACGCCCAACCCGGCGCTCGTTCGGACCGTCCGCCTGCGGCGTCCGGCCGCACAGCTTTCACGTTGCCCGCACACAACCCATGGGCGGTGAATCTTCCGGGCGGTGTGCTTGAGTCGATGTTCGGTTTACTTGGGAGGACGAACATGGAACGCGAGAAACAATTCGGGTATCGCGCGATGAAGGCGTTGCTACTTGCTTCTATCTGGCTCACTTCCTCACTGGCCGCCGCTCAGGACAAACCGCCGATCAATCGGGTCAAGGAAATGCTGCAGACAGGAAAGGTCACGATCGGACCAATCGTGCAAATCCCGAGCGGACCAGTGGCCTCGCTTCTATCCCGTTCTGGATTCGACTGGCTCTGGATAGACATGGAGCACGGTGGAATCACCATCGAAACAGCGCAGTTGATGATTGATGCGACCAAGGGGTCTCCCACCATCCCGCTAGTGCGCATTCCTTGGAATCACCATTGGTTGGCGAAGCCCGTTCTCGACGCTGGAGCAATGGGAGTGATTACCCCTCTGGGCAACACCAAAGAGGAGGCCTCCTCCTCCGTTGCGGCCCTGCGCTATCCGCCTGAGGGGGTTCGCGGGTTCGGCCCAAGCTTCGCGGCTGCCCGATGGGGTCTATCGGTGCCGGCGTACGCGAAGGTCGCGAACAGGGAGATACTGGCGATCGTACAGATCGAGGATATTGAAGCAGTGAACCGCATCGATGAGATCCTCTCTGTCCCAGGGATAGACCTAGTGTTCATTGGCATGTTCGATCTTTCGGGGTCAATGGGATTGCTCGGCCAGACCTCCCATCCCAAGGTGGAGGAGGCGGCTCAGAGAGTACTCGCGGCTGCGAAGCGCTCAAAGGTTCCCGCTGGAATCATTGCGCTGACACCAGATGAGATCAACAAGCGTATCGGGGAAGGGTTTCAGTTCATCGCAGTGTCTACCGACGCCCTACTACTTACATCGGCGGCAAGAGGTCTAATCGGCCAAATCAAGCGCTGAGGCAGGATTGAAACCCAACCAGGTGCTCCAGTGGGACGCTCGCGCCGCCGCCGCTCGCGGCCCCTGAACAGTAACGTTAGGCCCCTTGTTGCGTGATGCGCAACACGGTATACTTGTCGAATGATCCAGTCGTTCCGGCACAAGGGATTGAGGAAGTTCTTTGAGTCTGGAAACGCGGCAGGCATCCAACCCCACCATGCCAAGAGGATCCGAATGCTGTTGGCGGCCTTGGACACGGCCAAGTCCATTGAGGACATGGACATTGCAGGGTTTCGGCTACATCCTTTGAAGAGGGAAGAACGGGGTCGTTGGTCGGTGTGGGTGAATGGCAACTGGCGCATGACTTTTGAATTCAAGGACGGACATGCCTACGTCCTGGACTATGAGGACTATCACTAATGGCCATGCACAATCCGCCCCATCCGGGTGAGTTCATTACCGAAGTGTACCTTGAGCCTAACAATCTGAGCGGCCGCGAGCTCGCCGCAAAGCTAGCTGTGGCCGCCTCGACCCTGAATCGCATTCTCACTGGTGCCAGTGGCATCAGCCCTGAGATGGCGCTGCGCCTTTCGAAGGCGCTAGGTCGCTCGCCCGAGAGCTGGCTTGCGATGCAGTACAACTACGATCTTTGGCAAGCGAAGCAGCATGTGAAGCTCGGCAATGTCGGCAGAGTCAAACTCACGGCGGCCTAACCGGCGCTTGCAGGCGACGCTCTCGCGCTGCGCGCTCGTGCGCGCCTGAAGCGCGACGTTAAACGCTTGGATCGTGCAGTTATGACTACCGTCGCAGAACACTACGAAACTCACCTTGCTCCTGTCTACCTTTGGATGGCCGGGGGCTTCGATGCGGCCGTAGCTCGCGGCGAGGCCGAGATCGACGCCATTTGCCAGAATCTCTCAAACGGTTTTACCGCCGTTGATCTTGGGGCCGGCTTCGGCATGCACACCATTCCGCTGGCTCGCCGCGGTTATTCGGTCGTCGCGATCGACACTTCGCCATTACTCCTTAAGGTGCTACGAGACCATGTTGAGACGCTGCCTATTCGAATCGTGGAGGACGATCTGCTAGCGTTTCAAAAGCACCTGGACTCAAAGGCAAACCTCGTCCTATGTATGGGCGACACGTTGACTCATCTGTCAGAGCAACAGTCCATCGAGCAACTGTTCTCTCTTGTCGCAGAGTCGCTGCACCCGAGTGGTACGTTCATTGTCACCTTCCGAGACTACACTTCCCCCCTCGTTGAAAATGGACGGTTTGTCCCGGTAAGGAGCGACAATGATCGCATCTTGACCTGCTTTCTTGAGTACTCCCCTGACTACGTTAGCGTTCACGATGTGCTCCACGAGCGAAATGGTTCTACGTGGCAATTACGCGTCAGCTCATATCGCAAGCTCAGGCTCTCCCCAGAGTGGGTCTCAACGACACTTCAAGCAAGAGGGTTTTCTGTTCGCGTCGAGCCCGGTTTCGCAGGCATGGTTCGCATTATCGCCAAGCGTCTAATACATGTTGCGCGCCAAAGAAGTCCTGAGGTCGGCTGACAAGTCGAGAATCCATGGCTATTCGAATAGTCCGGCTAGGTACCGAGAGAGCTCCGAACGAAGGGTTGAGAATCGGTACTGTAAGGCGTCCGCCGCGTGGCGTTCCGAAGTCTAAATTCTCATCGGGTAACTGGTACGACGTTTGGTTTCCGAACCTGGCGCCTTCGCCAGAGACGGTCAAACTGGCCCTAGCCTCTGAAAGCCAACGTCAGTGGAGCGGCTTTGTGAAGCGATATCGCGCCGAGATGGCGAGTCCTGAAAACGGCAGAGTCCTTGATCTGCTGGCTGCTCTTTCACGTGACGCGAATTTCTCGGTGGGCTGCTATTGCGAAGAGGAGTCGCGCTGCCATAGGTCCGTTCTCCGGCAGCTACTGCTCGATCGAGGGGCTAAGGTGGTATGAACACGCTACTTAGTGGAACGTTGACGCCCAACCACTTGTTGGTGCGGACGGGCCGGAAGCATCGGCCCATTTCTCCGCGTCGTGCGTGGACCCGCCGCACAACAATACGTTGGGCGGCTCCAAGAACGAGAACAAGATGTTTAGAGGGACTCTAGGCCGGATCGCGTTAGCGTTGATCGCAGTTTTGGTTTCGGCCTCAGCAGCATATATCTGGGATATGAATCGAGCCTATGACCGAGTCCGCGCAAAGGGCACGGTCATTCGGTCACCCTATGGGGATATCGAATACACCGAAGGTGGATCAGGTCCCCCGGTTCTGGTGATTCACGGAAGCGGCGGCGGCTACGATCAGGGCGAACTCATGGTGCGGGCGGTGCTGAGTGAGCAATTCCACTGGATTGCACCTTCGCGCTTTGGATACTTGCGCTCGACCTTTCGTGATGGCGCCACATTTGACGACCAGGCGCATGCCTACGCGTATCTGCTCGACCGGTTGGGCGTCAAGAAGGTGGCGGTCGTCACGTTATCTCAAGGCGGCCCTTCCGCTCTCCTGTTTGCCGTATTGCATCCTGAACGGGTGTCCTCGCTGACACTTATCTCCGCGGGTGTAGCCTCATCAACCGAACAAGACCAGGCGCAGGCGAACCAGAA
>CAZYTR010000385.1:0-5022 GCA_964650365.1 uncultured Alcaligenaceae bacterium
GGGCCTCGCCGAACAGCGGCAGCCAGTCGAGCCATTCCGTGGTCGCCATCGCCGAGAGTTGCGCGACCTCGTCCCACACCATCCAGTAGCCGCCGATGCCGGACGCGTAGGCGAGCCACAGCAGCGGCACGCCGGTCAGCCAGGAATACCAGTGGAAGCCGCGATAGCGCGCGTTGACGGTTTCCTTCGCCAGATACAGCACCATCACCAGGACAAATGCATCCGCTGCATAGCGATGCAGGCTGCGCATCACTCCCCCGAGATACCACTGATCGTGGGTCAGCCGCTCGACCGAGCTATAGGCGTCGGTCACTCCGGTATCGTAGAAGGCGTACAGATAGATACCGCTAACCACCATCACCCAGAAGAAATAGAAACCGAGCGCACCGAGGTGGCGCAGAGGATTGTCGCGGGCGCCGAAGACACGGTCGAACACGGCCTCGACTGCGCGAGCCGCGCTTAACGCCTGGGTCCGGGTGTTCGAATCCATGTTGGGACAGCAAGGTGAAGTCCGATGTCATCCTGGCAGCTGCGCCGCGGGCCCGGGTTGACCCGCGTCAAGGCCGGTCGAGCGTCAGTGGAGGAACTGGAAACCACTGTCGCCGTGGAACTCGACCACAACGATCTGCGCCGGCGCCAGCGTCACGGTTTTCTCGCTGCGATAGTTGAATTCGCCCTTGGCGTTGTCCGAGAGACGGGCGGCCAGGCGGTGAGTGCCGGCGGGCACGACGAAGCGGCGGTACACCGATGCCGAGCCGTCGCGAGACAGGCCCGAAGGCTGAAGAGATTCCCGGTACAAGCGGGCGCCGTCCAGTTCCAGCTCGACGATTACCGGCGCGCGCTCGCGCGGGCAGTCCTGGCGGATGCGCATGTTCGGTGGCAGTTTCGCCAACTCTTCATCGCTGCGATCGCGGCACTCGCCGACGCGCTGCGCGCCGTGGCTGAAAGACAGCTTCAGCAACGCCTGCCCGGGCGCCAGATGGGTGTATGGCGGCGAAGTCGAGAAGTAGCCTATCGCCAGCGCGAACGCCCCATAGAGCACTGCCTGGCCGAGGAATCTCGTGGTGGTGTTCATCCGCATTCTCCCCTACCCGAGCGCAGCTTGCGTCGAGGAAGTGAAGGCATCGGAAAAGCACGCCTCTTCCGGCAGACCGTGAGCGATCAACTCCGGATGTGCGTTCTGGACCATCTGCATCGAGCCGCAGGCGTAGAGCTCATAACCCTGCAAGGTCGGAAAGTCTTCGAGAATCGCCTGGTGCACAAGGCCGGTCCGCCCCGTCCATTGATCTTCCGGCTTCGGCTCGGAGAGTACCGGCACAAAACTGAAATTCGGGTGTTCGCGCTCCCAGCGCTCGGGCAACTCGGCCATGTAAAGATCCTTGCGCGAGCGCACGCCCCAGTACAGCACCATCGGACGTCGCGTGTCGCGATCGAAAGCGTACTCGAGCATGCTCTTGACCGGTGCGAAACCGGTGGCGCCGGCGACAAATATGATCGGGCGGTGGCTTTCCTCCTGCATGGTAAACGACCCGAACGGTCCACGGAAACGCAGCTGGTCACCTGCCTTCATCTGTGTGAACACGGCGGTGGTGAATCGCCCACCGGGGATCAGGCGCACGTGCAGGTCGATGAGATCGCTCTTCCCCGGCGCAGTCGCAAACGAAAAACTGCGGGTCTCGCCGCCTTCGAGAATGATGTTGATGTACTGTCCAGCGCGGTACTGCAGCGGTGTCGATCCATGCAGTTTCAGTTGCAGCAGCATCACCTCCGGCGCCAGCCGCCTCATATATTCGACGCGAGCCTGCCATTCACGCTCCTCCTCCAGCTCCACGTCCAGATCGGATTGCGCGCAGGCGCAACACAGCAGCAGCTTGCCTGAACGCCGCTCGGCATCCGACAGCGCCGATTTCTGGTAAACGCCGTAGTCCACACTGCCATGCGCGAGCGTGGCCTTGCACACGCCGCAGCCCCCGTTACGGCAGTCAAAGGGAAGCGCAATCCCCCGACGTAGCCCGGCCTCCAGCAGCGTTTCGCCGGCCCGCGCCACTGCCGACAGGTTGCCTGGACGGAACGAAATCTGGAATTCGCGGACGGTTCCCGGTCTGCGTTGCGGCGGCAGCCATGGCACCAGCAGAAGAGCCAGTGTGGCACTGAGCGCCAGCGCCCAAACCGCGCCGGCCGACCAGCCGTAGATCAGCGGGTACAGCAGCAAATAGAACCAGTCAAGCCCGACTTGCGCAACCGCCATGGCAAGGTCGGCTCTGCCCTGGCTCACTGCGGGCTTCAGCGCGGACAGCACCAGCAGCGCGGCGCCAAGCATCAGCGCGATCTCGCGCGGCGGACTGGTCTTTGCCCGCGGCACCCGCTGGGTATGCACCCACATCACAATCAGCAGGCCGAGTGGAATGCCAATGTGCAGGAACGAGAGCAGCGAGAAAAGCCGATCGTTGACGCTGCCTTGGAAAGCGAAGTTGCGTGCCAGCGACCCGGCGAACAGCGGAAACCAGTCGAGCCACTCGGCGGTGCCGGTGGCGACGAGCTGCGCCAGCCGGTCCCAGGGCAGCATGTAGCCGTTGACGCCCGAAGCGTAGGTAAGCCAGAGCAGGAACACCCCCGTCACCCAGGAGAACCAACGGAAGCTGCGGTAACGGTTGAACACGAAGTAGCGGACCATGTGAACCAGCATGGTGATGACCATGCCGTCGGCGGCGTATCGATGCAGGCTGCGCATGACGCCGCCGAGGTACCACTGCCCGTGCGTGAGCGCCTCGACGGAGTCAAAGGCCTCGTTCACGCCGGTGTCGAAGAACACATAGAGATACACGCCACTGGCCAGCGCCACCCAGAACAGGAAAAAAGTGATCGCGCCGAGGTGGTAGAGCGGATTGAGCGCCTGGCCGAAGAACAGGTTGAAGCCGTTCTCCAGGCGCAGAAAAAGCCATTGGCCGGCAAACTGCAGGCGCCGGATCAAGGCGCCGCCTTCACGCGAACGACACGGCTTTGCTTGCGGGAATGATTGCTCATGGTGCGGAGTGAGGCGTGAGGCCAAGAATCGGTGATTTGGTGATTCAGTAATTAGGTGATTGCAACCAGTCACTTAATCACTTATCACTTAATCACCCCATTACCCCTCACGCCTCTCGCTTGCGCTGCTTTCGCCATTCTCCGAGCAAACTGAATACCACGGCGCCAAGGACCGTGAGTCCCACGAAGATTTCGACGAAGAGCGAATAGTCGAGCCGGTAGCGCCCGCTGGAGCGATCGTACACCGTGCAGAACAAGCGCACTTTCTCCACCAGCGCGCGCCAGTCGCCCGCGGGCGCAGGCGCGCCGGTAATGAGTTGCTTCAGCGGTTCGATCAGCATCGGAATGTCGAAACTGTCGCCGTAGATCTGGCGATAGATGCGCCCCTCCGCATCCAGCACCGTAACCTGGGTAACGTGGTCGAAACCCTTGGGTGTTTCGTACCAGGAGAAACCCAATTCGCGCGTGAGCGCTTCAATCGTGCCGGGCGCCGGGCTGAGGAAATCCCATTCTGGATCGGCAATGCCGTGCTGCGCGGCGAACGCGTGCATCGCCTGCGGCGTGTCGAACGGCTGGTTGAAGCCGATGGTGGCGACCGCGAAGCCATCCGGTCCCAGCGCCCGCCGCG
The DNA here is from genome assembly GCA_964650365.1 of uncultured Alcaligenaceae bacterium. Lineage (GTDB taxonomy): Bacteria > Pseudomonadota > Gammaproteobacteria > Burkholderiales > JACQAP01 > JACQAP01. Next base: position 3,653 of record CAZYTR010000385.1, read on the forward strand.
CTTCCCGGATCGCCTTGTCGAGAAAACGCACCGTGGTCGGGCACACCTGGGTGCAACCGGTGTAGACAAAGTTGACCAGCAGCGGCTTGCCGCGGTAATCCGACATCCTTACCGCCCGCCCACGACTGTCGGTGAACGCGTAATCGGCGACCTGCGCACCGATAACGCTCTGGCTCAATTCGATCGCCTTGTCGGTGTCGGGGTCGGCAACCTCGGCCTTAGCCGCGACTGAAGCGATCACGAGCCATGCGATTACGATCAAACTGGAATGCCGTCGATTCATTTCATGAGTCTCAGCAAAAACGATCTCACCGCAGAGGGCGCAGAGGACGCGGAGGAAAATCAGAAACATAGAAATGCATGTGAGAGATAAGAACAGGCCCGGTGCCAAAATGACCACCGATAGCAGGTTTTTACTCTCGAATGTTTCTTTTTTTGCCTTTCCTCCGCGTCCTCCGCGTCCTCTGCGTTGAGTGTTTACCGATAACAAAATGCGTCAGCGCAGAGCGGCTTCGATAATTCCCGCGCCAAGCACCAACGACAGCTGCACAAGCGAGGCGAAGAAACTCGCCATCGCATTCCTGCGACTGGGCTCCCGCACCAGTTTCACGGCCCTGACGATGAACCAGGCACCGCCGATCGCCGCACCCGCGAAGTAGATCCAGCCGCTGCCATACAACATAGGCGTGAGCGACACTGCGACCAGCAGCACGGTATTCGCCAGGATTACCCGCGCCGTGCGCGCGGCACCAATCACCGCAGGCAGCATCGGCACCTGCGCCGCCACGTAGTCGTCGCGATAGGCGATAGCCAGGCTCCAGAAGTGCGACGGGGTCCACAGGAACAGCACGATGGCCAGAATCAATGGCTGCGCCGGCAGACCGGGCGCGACTGCGGCTGCGCCTGCAAGCACCGCGAAGCTGCCGGCCAGGCCCCCGATCACGATGTTCATCCAGGTGCGGCGCTTGAGCCAGACGGTGTAGACGATCGCGTAGAAAAACGCGCCGAGAAAAACATAGAGCGCGGTCAGCGGGTTTAGCGCCCAGCCGGCGGCGAGCACCGACCCTGCGGTAAGCGCCATGATCAGCCACACCCAGCGCGCACCGTGCACGGCCGCACCGGTGACGAAGGGCCGCTTGCGGGTGCGCGCCATGCGCGCGTCGATATCGCGCTCGATGTACTGGTTGAACGCGCCGGCGGATGCCGACGCCACCAGGACGGTGAGCGCCAGCATCAGCATCTTCCAGCCGGGCAAAGGCGTTCCCGGAGTGATCACCGCCGCGGCAAGCGCAGTGAAGGTGATGACCAAGCCGATTCTCAGCTTGAAAACATTGAGTATGGTCTTCACGGCTCCCTCCTTCCATACGCGC
>CAZYTR010000386.1:0-1529 GCA_964650365.1 uncultured Alcaligenaceae bacterium
CACGGTAAAGAATGGCACTCTCAGCGAAACCGCTTTCGACAGCGCTGGCGTAGACCCTGGCTTTGGAGACCTGGTTGACCTCGACGCCGACGGCGATCTCGACATCATCGGAAGCACGCTATTTCGGAGCGAGAACGACAAATGGTTACCGGGCCCCGCAATCAGCTCTCGATTCACTGAAGATTTGAACGCAGATGGGCTCGTGGACTTGATCGATGCAAACACGATCCGTTACCAAGCTCACCCTGGTCAGATAGGGCCTTTCACAGGCCTTGGCGGGCAGGCCTACGATCTGACCGGGGACGGGCTACTCGATCTTGTCAGCGGGCACTTTGGCTGCAAGCTCGAGGTACGCGCACAGGTCAAGCCGGGCGTGTTCGCCGAGCTTCCTGGCCTGATTGCCGACCAGGACTGCACTGCTTTTTCAAGTTTGCTCGACGATCCGCTGGTCTTTGACACCGACGGAAACGGCCTCCTCGACCTGGTGTGGGCACGTTTCGCCGCGAACGAACCAGAACTCCAGTCCATCCAGATCCTTCGCAATGCCGGCGGCGCCGTGTTTCATGAAGATGATGTACTGCCTGTCACGAGTCTCCTTGACGCTTGCACGGGTGACTTTGACCACGATGGCACTCTTGATCTGGCCACTCTGCATCACGAGCCAAGCAACACCCTCGCCGTCTGGCTGCGGGAGCATGGCGCCTATTTGTTCAGTGAGGTTGCACAGGTGCCTTTCTCTAGAGTTGTGGTTGCCGGAGACATCGATTCCGACGGAGACGACGATCTCTACGTGCCGTCACTAGCTCTGTTCTTGCAAAAGGCCCCCAGTGAATTCGACTCTGTTACTGCCCCAAGGCCACCCCAAGGGACCATTGCGGATGGGGCTCTCGTTTTTGATGCCGATTTGGACGGGGACAGTGATATCGCTATATTGTACGAGTCTTCTGGATCATATAATTGGATCGGGTTGCAAGAGTCCGGGGCTTATGCGTTTACTCGGTTCAGCTTCGGCGGATCCGGAAAGATGCGAGCCGGCGTCGGGGACTTCGATCAGGATGGAGACTTGGACATAGCGACTTTGGGCGTTCTTGCTGGTCAGCGGTTTCCTGGCTTCTATAACCTTGCCGCATCAGGGGGTCACCAGCTGATCGACGTTGATAGCGATGGTGAGCTAGACGTTGCAGGATCCTTTTCTCTGTTTTGGAATGGGCACTAATAGCCGCTTTTGCGCCTCATACCCCGTTTTGTCTGAACTCAGCCGCATAGGAATCGTCGCCGCGGCTTTCCGCATCTGTTGCAGCTCCGTGGGTCGCAGGCGCTGCGAGACCTGCGGGTCTCCGAGCAGGGAAGACCTACGGCGCGCCCTGTAGAGTGCGCGGTTGGCGCGAGATCCCTTCACTGCCGCTGAGACCCGGACTGCGTAGCCGCGTCTCTACCGGGAACGCTTGAGCCCCGGCCGAGGCGGGGCTCCCTGGCGAGTACCATCCCGCGCCATGCGACCGCCCCTCTTCGTGCGCGGCGACCTGGAC
>CAZYTR010000387.1:0-1862 GCA_964650365.1 uncultured Alcaligenaceae bacterium
GCCGGAGTGGATTACCACGTGCCCTTCGGCGGACGCAAGGGTTCGAGCTACGGCCCGCGCGAGCAGGGCCGCTACGCGGTGGAGTTCTTCACGACGGTGAAGACCAGCTACGTGCTGGCCTGATTAAAAAAGGGCACCGCAAGGTGCCCTTTTTGTTTTTGCTTCGGCGCGGCGCATCTGCCGTCAGAACAGCGAGCGCTCTTGCGCGTTGGCATCCACCACGCACAGAGCGGTCATGTTCACCAGCCGCCGCACCGTCGCCGTCGGCGTGAGGATGTGCACCGGCTTGGCCGCGCCTAGCAGGATCGGCCCCACGGTCACGCCTTCGCCGCCGGTCATCTTCAGCAGGTTGAAGGAAATGTTCGCGGCATCGAGATTGGGCATGATCAGCAGGTTCGCTTCGCCCTTCAGCCGGGATTCCGGATGCACGCGGTTGCGGATCGATTCCGAAAGCGCGGCGTCGCCGTGCATTTCGCCTTCGACCTCCAGATCCGGCGCGAGCTTCTCGATCAGGTCCCGGGCCTGGCTCATTTTCAGAGCGGCGGGCGAGTCATCGCTGCCGAAGTTGGAGTGGGACAACAGGGCGATCCTGGGCGCCACCCCGAAGCGCTTTACTTCCTCGGCCGCCATGATCGCGATCTCCGCCAGTTGTTTGACGCCCGGGTCTTCGTTGACATAGGTGTCCGAGATGAACAGCGTGCGCTTGGCCAGCAGCAGCACGTTCATTGCGGCGAATATGCTCGCGCCGGGCTTGAGCCCGATCACGTTGGCGATATGGCGCAAGTGGTCCTGGTGGCGGCCGAACGTGCCGCACAACATCGCATCGCCGTCGCCCCTGCGCAGCAACATGGCGCCTATCAACGTCGTGGACTGGCGCACGTGCACCCTCGCGTCGTCGGGGGAAACGCCTTTGCGGTTCATCGCCTTGTAGTATTCGGTCCACACCTCACGGTAGCGCGCGTCGCTCTCCGGGTTGACCAGTTCGAAATCCTTCCCCGGCTTGATGCGCAACCCGAACCGTTCGAGCCGCATTTCCACCACGTCCGGCCGCCCGATCAGGATCGGATTGGCGAGGTGCTCATCCACCACTACTTGCACCGCGCGCAGCACGCGCTCATCCTCGCCCTCCGCGTAGATCACCCGCCGCGGAGCGGCCTTCGCCGCCGCGAACACCGGCTTCATCACGAACCCGGAGTGGTAAACGAAGTTGGTAAGCTGCTGGCGATAGGCGTCAAAATCCAGGATCGGGCGCGTTGCCACGCCGCTGTCCATCGCCGCCTTTGCCACCGCCGGCGCGATCCGGGTGATGAGCCGCGGATCAAAGGGCTTGGGAATGATGTACTCAGGCCCGAATGACAGTTCCTGGCCTTCGTAGGCCATGGCTACCACGTCGGACTGCTCGGCCTGGGTGAGTTCCGCGATTGCCTTCACGCAGGCGAGCTTCATTTCCTCGGTGATCTTGGTTGCGCCGACGTCGAGCGCGCCGCGGAAGATGAACGGGAAGCACAGCACGTTGTTCACCTGGTTCGGATAGTCAGAGCGGCCGGTGGCGATCACCGCATCGGGCCGCACCGCCTTCACTTCCTCGGGCAGGATTTCCGGCGTCGGGTTGGCGAGCGCCAGCACCAGCGGCTTATCCGCCATGGTCTTGATCCACTCCTGTTTCATCGCGCCCGGACCCGATAGTCCGAGGAAGATGTCCGCGCCGGGCATCGCGTCGGCGAGCTTGCGCGCGTCGGTCTTGCGCGCGTAACGCGCCTTGTTTGGCTCCATGCTCTTGTCGCGGCCCTCGAATATGACTCCTTTCGAGTCGCAGACGATGATGTTCTCGCGCTTCAGCCCGAGCTTCACCAGCAGATCGA
>CAZYTR010000388.1:0-4032 GCA_964650365.1 uncultured Alcaligenaceae bacterium
GGTCTCCGATGTAATACCGTGAATGCGTCATCGTATTACATCAAGTCAAAGTTGCCAAGTTTTTGTTCAGATCAAGGTGAACGCTTCCTGCCGAGTGCCGTGAAGCAATCTGGAAAGACGAAAAAAGGGAGAAAGGGTCAAGGGAGAAAGTGTAGATTTACCGGTCAAGTGCAACTGCCGGCAGCGCGGCGCTGATAGGATACCGCCCGCAGTTGAGACTGATTTTCAAATAAAGGGGGAGAAAAAAGATGAGCCGGATTATCAAAGTGGAACTCCACGTCTTCCAGTTCGACGCGCGCAATCTCGGCGCCGCGGGCGGGGGCGGAATCGGCGCGCTGGGCTGCAAGAAAGGCGCGACCACGCGACTGACCAAATACGCGGTGGCGATCATGACCGACAACGGCCTGCGCGGGGAGTACGTCACACACTGGGTTGGATCGCCTTCAGCGCTCGGACAGACGATCATGCTGGCGCCTTATCTCATCGGGCGCGAAGCCGAGGAGCGCGAGGGCATCTATGACGATCTCAAGCGCGAGGCGCGGCAGTTCGACCACATGGGCCACGGACCCATCGATATCGCGCTCTGGGACCTTGCGGGCAAGAAACTCGGCGCATCCGTGAGCGAGTTGCTGGGCGGTTACCGCAAACGCCTGCCGGCCTACGCCAGCACCTACATGGGCGACCGCAACGGTGTGCTTTCGTCCAAGGAGGCCTACGGCGATTTCGCTGTGCAGTGCTACGAAATGGGATTCCGCGCGTTCAAGATCCACGGCTGGAACGAAGGCAACAAGCGCGAGGAGGCGGATAACCTTCTCCATGTGCGCAGCCGTGTGGGAGACGAAATGGAGCTGATGATCGATCCGGCCTGCCAGTTGCGCACCTTCGCCGATGCGCTCTACGTCGGCCGAGCCTGCGATGAGGCCGATTATTTCTGGTACGAGGATCCATTCCGCGACAGCGGTACCTCGGCCTTCGCGCACAGGAAGCTGCGCGAGATGATCAAGACGCCGCTCCTGCAAACCGAGCATGTGCGCGGCGTGGAACCCAAGGCGGACTTCCTGGTGGCCGGCGGCACCGATTTCCTGCGGGTCGATCCTGAGTACGACATGGGGATCACGGGCTGCATGAAGATCGCGCACCTGGCAGAGTCCTTCGGCATCGACGCCGAGATCCATGCCTGCGGTCCGGCACACCGCCATTGCATGTCCGCGATACGCAACAGCAACTACTACGAGATGGCGCTGGTCGGGCCCGGCACGCCGAACGCTGTGCCGCCGGTATACAAGTGCGATTACTCGGACCAGTTGGAGGCAATCGGCAAGGACGGTTGCGTGCCGGTGCCGGCGGGGCCGGGCCTCGGTGTTCAATACGATTGGGATTTCATCGCGAAAAACCGCATCGCGCTGCACGAGTTCAAGTAACGGACGCAAAGCGGGCGTTGGACCACCGGCGAGGCAAACGGGAGCCCTTGGTAAAGGCGGCGGCTGGCCGGTCTATACGGCCTCCCAAACCTCCTGAGCGGTTTCGACCACCAAGCGCAGTTTCGCGGCCTGCGACTCGCGCGCGATCTCGTTGCCATGCACGGTGCTCGAGAATCCACACTGCGGCGACAGGCAGAGCTGCTCCATCGGCACATAGCGCGCCGCTTCGTCTATCCGGCGTTTGAGACCGTCCTTGGATTCGAGTTCGCCCAACTTCGTGGTTACCAGGCCGAGAACCACGACCTTGCCCTTCGGCACGAACCGAAGCGGAGAAAAATCCCCGGAACGCTCGTCGTCGTATTCGAGAAAATAGCCGTCAACTTTCAAATCATTGAACAGGACTTCGGCCACCGGCTCGTAGCCGCCTTCGGCCACCCAGGCGCTCTTGAAGTTGCCGCGGCACAGGTGGGTGCACACGGTCATCCCTGCCGGCCGGTCCGCGATCGCGGCGTTGATCAGCCTGGCGTAACGGCGTGGCAGTTCGTTTGGATCGTCGCCGCGGTTGCGCGCGCCCTCGCGCATCTTCGGATCGCAGAGATAGGCGAGATTGGTGTCGTCGAGCTGAAGGTAGGTGCAGCCCGCCGCCCCGAGCTGTTTGATCTCATCGCGATAACAGCGGGCCACATCGTCGTAGAAGGCCTCCATGTCCGGGTAGGCCTCCTTGCTGATGGCGGCGCGCCCACCGCGAAAATGCAGCATGGTGGGCGATGGAATGGTCACTTTCGGCACGCGCTTCGTTACCGACTTGAGAAACTTGAAGTCCTCCGACTGGATCGGCCGCGCATGGCGGAGCTTGCCGGTGACGTGCATCACCGGCGGCGCGAAGTTGACCTCGCCCGCCTTGCCATGAAAGCTCGCGGCGATGCCCCCGCGCGTCTCGACGCCGTCGAGCTGCTCCAGAAAATCGATGTGAAAATAGGTGCGCCGGAACTCCCCGTCGGTGATGCCTTGAAGCCCGAGATCCTCCTGGAAGCGCACGATGTCGCGGATCGCGCTGTCCTCGACCGCGCGCAGGTCCGCCTTCGACAGGGCACCCTGTTTGAACCGGTCGCGAGCCTCCAGCAGTTCCCTGGGGCGAAGAAAGCTGCCGACGTGGTCGGCGCGAAACGGCGGGACGTTACGGAAGGTCATGGGCTATTTCGAGTTTGTTGTAGAGTGGCTGGTGTCCTGTTCCGCCGATTCGCCTGCCGGTCAACCGCGGACGCGGCAAGATAGTTTAGACGGTTGGGACGAACTTGTTTTTCTCGCGTTACTTGCATCGGAGGAGAGCGATGTTCAAACGCCTTTTGACAGCGGCGGCGCTGGCTGGCGGCTGCGTGCTGGCCTCATCGGTCCCGGCGCAGGAGCCGATCCGGGTCGGCATGATCCTGGAGATGAGCGGTCCATTCGCCGACATCGGCCGGCAACTGCTCAACGGCGCGCGTGCCTACGTCAAGGCGCACGGAGACAGCGTCGCGGGCCGGAAGATTGAGCTGATCGTGAAGGACACGACCGGCGCATCCCCAGAGATCGCCAAACGCCTGGCACAGCAACTCATCGTCAACGACAAGGTCGATTTCCTTGCCGGCTTCGGGTTCACGCCCAACGCCCTGGCGGTCGCGCCGGTAGCGACCGAGGCGAAGAAACCGATGATCGTCATGAATGCCGCGACCTCGGTCATCACCACGCGCTCGCCTTACATCGCCCGGGTTTCAATGACCCTGCCGCAGGTAACCGCGCCGCTGGCGACCTGGGCGTTCAAGAACGGCATCAAGGAAGCCTATACCTTGGTGTCGGACTTTGGCCCGGGCATTGATGCCGAGACGACGTTCAAGAAAACTTTCGAGGCGGCGGGCGGAAAGATCGTCGGTGACGTGCGCGTGCCATTGCGTAACCCCGATTTCGCACCCTTCCTGCAGCGGATCAAAGACGCGAGGCCGCAGGCCGTATTCATCTTTCTCCCCGCCGGCGAGCAGCCGGTGGCATTCATGAAGGGCTTCGGCGAACGGGGCCTGGACAAGGCCGGCATCCGGCTGATCGCCACCGGCGATCTCACCGAAGACGGCACCATCGAGGCGATGGGCGACACGCCGCTCGGCGTGGTGACCTCGCATCACTATTCCGTCGCCCACGACAGCCCGCAGAACAAAGCTTTCCTCAAGGCTTTCGCCGACGTCGACAACACACACCGTCCGAACTTCATGGCGGTCGGCGCATGGGACGGCATGGCCGCGATCTACGAAGTCACCAGGCGGCTTAACGGCAACATCGACGGCGACACGGCGATGGACGTGCTCAAGGGATTGAAGCTTGACAGCCCGCGCGGGCCGATCACGATCGACCCCGAAACGCGCGATGTGATCCAGACGGTTTACATGCGCCGCGTACAGAAGGTCAACGGGAAGCTCTACAACGTCGAGTTCGAACAGGTTGCCAACGTCAAGGATCCAGGAAAATAACCAGTGCTGAGTGCTGAGTGTTGAGTGTTGAGTGTTGAGTGTTGAGTGTTGAGTGTTGAGTGTTGAGTGTTGAGTGTTGAGTGTTGAGTGTTGAGTGTTGAGTGTTGAGTGTT
>CAZYTR010000389.1:0-3102 GCA_964650365.1 uncultured Alcaligenaceae bacterium
AGCCCCCAGCCCAGTGCCAGCATCCATCCCACGCGCACCCCCACCAGTCGGCTCGACACCGGGTTCTGCGCTGCCGCCCGCATCGCCAGGCCGAGCGGGGTGAAGCGGAAAAACAGGTAGAGCATGACCAGCACCGTCAGCGTGATGCCGATCGCGCCCAGTTCATGCGAGGAGATGAAGCGATTGCCGAACAGCGGCTGCTCCGGGAACGGGCTTGGAAAAGTCTTTATGGTGTAGGTAAAAATCCATCCCGCCACGCTGTTGAAAATGACCAGCAACGCGATGAACACGGTGACGATGGACAACACCGGCGCGTGTTCCACCGGCCGGATGATCACGCGCTCGATCACGACTCCGGCCACGAACGAGATCGTTACAGTCAGCAGGAACGCCCACCAGTACGGCGCGCCAGCATTGATCAGGCTCCACGCGAGATAAGTCGAGAACATCGCCATTTCGCCCTGCGCGAAATTGATGTGGTTGGTGGATTGGTAAATCATCACCAGCGCCAGCGCCAGGCTGGCGTAGATGCCGCCGGTGGCCAGTCCCGACAATACCTGATGCAGAAACGCTTCCATTGCCGCTCCTAGTAACCCAGATACGCGCGCCGTACGGTTTCGTTGGAGCGGATGGTTTCTGCGCTGCCCGACATCACCACCTCCCCGGTCTCGAGCAGATAGGCCTGATCGGCGAGATCCAGCGCCAGCGCCGCGTTCTGCTCCACCAGAAGAACGCTGACGCCCTCCTCCGCGTTGATACTGCGCATGATGCGAAAAATATCCTGCACCACCAGCGGCGCCAGACCGAACGACGGTTCATCCAGCAACAACAGCCGCGGGCGCAACATCAAGGCCCGGGACACGGCGAGCATCTGTTGCTCGCCTCCGGAAAGCGTGCCGGCTTGCTGATGCCGTCGCTCCTTTAACCGCGGGAAATAGGTGAAGACCCGTTCCAGATCCTGGGCTACCGCGCCCCGATCCTTGCGCGTGTATGCACCGATACGCAGGTTCTCTTCGGTTGTCAGGTCGAGGAAGGTACCGCGGCCGTCGGGCACATGGGCAACACCGAGCCGGGCGATATCCTCGGTGGCGATTTTTTCGATCGGCTGTCCGTCGAAGCGGATCGAGCCCCGCCTCCTCAACATGCCACTGACTGCGCGCAGCAGCGTGGTCTTGCCGGCCCCGTTGGCGCCGAGAATGGCCGTGATGCCTCCCTGTTCCACTGCGAAGCTTACGCCGCGCACGACATCGGCCGCGTTGTAGCCGGCACACAGATCGGTGACTTCCAGCAGTTTCATCAGCCGGCCTTCCCAAGGTAGGCGAGAATCACATCTGGGTTGCGCTGGACGTCCGAGGGCATCCCCTCGGCAATCTTTTTTCCGAAGTTGAGCGCTACGACTTTGTCGGAGAGCTGCATGACCAGGCTCATGTGATGCTCCACCAAAAGGATCGTCACGCCCAACTGGTCGCGGATGCGGCGGATAAGCGCGGAAAGCGTTTCCACCTCCTCGTGGTTCAGCCCGCCCGCCGGTTCATCGAGTAGCAGCAGCCGGGGCTCGGCTGCCAGGGCTCGGCCGAGCTCCACGCGTTTTTGCGTGCCGAATGGCAGGTCCGCCACCCGTAACCGCGCAACCGCCTGAAGATCGAGCAGCTCGATCAGGCTCCGTGCTTTCGCCTCCACCCGTGACTCCTCGCGCGCCACCAGCGGCACGCGCAGGGCGTTAGCAAGGAAACCGCCGCGGCTGCGGCAATGGGCGCCAACCATAATGTTGTCCAGCACACTCATGGTCCGGAACAGCGCCAGATTCTGGAAGGTGCGGCCGATGCCCCAGTCGGCGATGCGGTGGCGCGGGACTTCGAGCAGCGACTGCCCGCGGAAGTAAATGCTGCCGCCCTGAAACGGATAGAGGCGCGACAGGCAGTTGAAAACGGTGGTCTTGCCGGCGCCGTTGGGACCGATCACGCCGGCAATCTGCCCCTGCACCACGTCGAAGGACACATCTTCCAGCGCAACGATGCCCCCGAACTGAACGCTCAGGCCGGAGACCCGCAACAACGGTTGGCCACGAGGGTTTGCCCCTGGCGCGGCATTGTCCATTTTTTCTTCGCCCACGGTGCTCGACAACTCCAAGCCCTCCTCGATGTGGGATGCGCCGTACCGAAACGCGCACCGGATACTGGCACAACCGCCGCGGCCGGTAAAGTTTCCGCCGGACCGACTTTCGCTGCAGCGCAATGCGGTCCATCATTCCCGATCCTTGACCTATTTCGTAAGAGCGACAAAGATGCGGCACGAGGAGAGAGCTAAAGTGGAACCGAGTCATTACCGTTTCTGGCCGGAGAACGTGCCGCGTGAAATCGCTCTGCCTCGGGCGAGCGTCTATCACAACCTGGCGAGCGCGGCCGCACGCGAACCCGACAACACCGCGCTGATCTACTACGGCTCGTCGCTCACTTACCGCACTTTCAAGAGCGAGGTGGACGCGCTCGCCGGTTTCCTGCAACGGCGTTGCGGAGTGGAAAAGGGCGATCGCGTGCTGCTGTTCATGCAGAACAGTCCGCAGTTCATGATCGCGTTCTACGCGATCCTGCGAGCGGATGCGATGGTCGTACCGGTGAACCCGATGAACCTCATCGATGAACTGCGCCACTACGTCGCCGACAGCGATGCGAGGGTTGCCATCACCGGCCAGGAGCTCTATCCGCAAGTCCGCCCGCTGATCGGTGCGGGCCTCGATCACGTCCTGGTGGCCGCCTATTCCGACTATCTGACCCAGCCCACCGACCTGAAAGTGCCGGAAGCGGCGGCCGCGCCGCGGCAGGCGATCCGTGAACCGGGCGTGACGTTGTGGAGTGACGCCCTCGCTGCCAATCTTGCGCCCGGGCCACACCGCGCCGGGCCGGGCGACTTGTGCGTCATGCCCTACACCTCGGGCACCACCGGCAAACCCAAAGGCTGTATCCACACCCATCGCACCGTGATGAGCACGATCATAGCCGGCTCGGTCTGGGTCGGCATGGACACCCATTCGGTGGTCCTGTGCACCATGCCGCTGTTTCACGTCACCGGCATGCAATGCAGCATGAACCAGCCGATCTACCG
>CAZYTR010000390.1:0-1701 GCA_964650365.1 uncultured Alcaligenaceae bacterium
GGACACGTTAGTGATGAAATCACCCGTCCGCGGGTAGCGCGCCCAGGCATCGCTTCCCGCCCCGGATGGCTCCGCCAACGCCGAGTCCGCGATGCCTTCCCCCGCTCGCTGGGGAAGGAGTTTTTTCGGCTACCGAGACGCATATGTTCCAAACAGGATGAAGCACTACACTAGCTCGATGCGCAGTGCTCGGTGCGTAGAGCTCCGTGCGTAGTGCGACGAAGCGCGCTGTCGAGGAGCAAAATCATGAAGGAAAGTGCAAGGTACGCGAAGATCGTCGAATGGTCGGAAGAGGACCAATGCTTCGTCGGAAGCTCTCCGGGCCTGATCTACGGTGGGTGCCACGGCCAGGATGAAAAAGCCGTCTTCGAGCAACTGTGCCAAGTTGTAGAAGAAGCAATTGCGCTCTATCACCAGGATGGGAAGCCTCTCCCGCCGCCGACGTCGGGCCGCGACTACGCGAACAAGATGCAGAACGTCGCATAACCCACGCAGTGCGCCGGACGTGCGCAAGCGTGGCGCGCGCCGGTTACTGGGAAAGTTGGGCGTCACAATGAAAGTGGAACTGAATCATTTGGGTGTGCTGCGCATCTAGGAGATGACAGGATGATCCGACGACTTTCTCGCCGAGCGTTTGTGAGCAGTCTTGCCGCTCTGGCTGCCAGTCCCGCAATTGCGCTTAAGCCGCAGAGTGTCTACGCACAGCAGCCGGTAGCGCCGCGGCGCATCGGGGTCCTGAGGGTGGTCCCGCCCGACGACAAAGATGTGCAGGGGCTTCGACAGGGACTACGGGAGGCGGGCTACACCGAGGGTCGCGACGTGGTGATCGAGTGGCGATCCGCCAACGGCGATTACGCTCGGGTACCGGAGTTGGTTGACGACCTGGTCCAGCGCAATGTCGACGTGATCGTCGTGGAGACTACTCTTGCATCCGAGGTGGTCAAGCGATTGACGTCCACCATTCCCATCGTTTTGTCCGTTGTCGCCGATCCGGTCGGATCCGGCCTGGTCACGAGTTATGCGCACCCTGGTGGAAATGTCACCGGGCTATCCCTGATGGCGGTGGAACTCGGCGCCAAGCGGCTGCAACTGCTCAAGGAAGCTATCCCCCGACTTGCCCACGTCGCGGTCCTGTGGAATCCAGACACGCCATTCCACCCGAAGGCGATCGCGGACCTGAAAGCGGCTGCGCCCGCGTTGTCGCTCAAACTGAGTTTGGTGGGCGCGCGGACGCCTGATGAATACGGTTCGGCATTCTCTGAAATCAGCCGAACGCACGCTCAGGGGTTGTACCTGATGGATGACCCCTTCTTCTACGTCCATCGAACGACGCTTCTCAACATGGTGGCGAAAGCCCGGTTACCAACCAGCTACTCGGACAGACCATTCGTTGCCGAAGGCGGACTAATGTCGTATGCGCCGAATGCCGGCGACATGTACCGTCGCTCGGCTGGATATGTCGACAAGATCCTCAAAGGCGCGACGCCGGGTGACCTGCCGATCGAGCAGCCGACGAAATTCGAGCTGGTGGTCAACCTGAAAACCGCAAAGACCCTCGGCATCAAGATCCCGCAGTCGATCCTGCTCCAGGCGGATGAGGTGATCAAATGAAGCGCGAAAATATCCCGGGATGTCAAACCTTACCCCGTGGCTGTTTGTGTGTCACCCCGTCGCATGCTGACCGGCCGGTCTGGTGAACAA
>CAZYTR010000391.1:0-3701 GCA_964650365.1 uncultured Alcaligenaceae bacterium
CGGATGACGCAGTCAGGCACCGACCGGCAGACAGCCGGCGCAAAGAAAAACCACAGTGCGGTGCCCGGCGGCGAGGCCGAGTCCGCGTACGCCTGGGTCCGTCTGGTGATGGCGTTGCTGCTGTCCACGATCGGCGGCGTCGGCATGTGGTCGGTGGTCGTCGCGCTGCCGCCGGTGCAGATGGAATTCGGCGTGGCGCGCGCCGATGCATCGCTGCCGTACACGCTCACCATGATCGGATACGGGCTGAGCGGCATTCTCATGGGCCGGCTCTCAGACCGCTTCGGGATCGTGGTCCCGGTCATGGGTGGCACGATTGCGATGGCGCTCGGCTACGTTCTGGCGGGCTCGGCCAGCAGCCTCTGGCAGTTCACGCTGGCGCAGGGCCTGCTGATCGGTGTGGGCAGTTCCGCCACGTTCGCGCCGTTGCTCGCCGACACTTCACTGTGGTTCACTCGCCGCCGCGGCATCGCCGTGGCGATCTTCGCCAGTGGCAACTATCTCGCTGGCACGGTCTGGCCGCCGATTGTTCAGCATTTCATCGACAGTGTGGGTTGGCGCCAGACCTACGTAGGGATAGGCGTGTTCTGCGTGGCCACCGTGCTGCCGCTGGCGCTGCTGCTGAGAAGAAGGACGTCCGCGGCAGGGCAGAATGCGGCAGGCGCACCTGTGGCCTCGTGGTCGCAACGTCCGCTGGGGCTCTCGCCCGGAACTTTGCAAACGCTACTGGTTATCGCGCCGCTCAGTTGTTGCGTCGCGATGTCGATGCCGCAGGTCCACCTCGTCGCTTACTGCGGAGACCTTGGCTACGGCGCCGCGCGCGGCACGCAAATGCTGTCACTGATGCTGGCGTGTGGAATCGTCAGCCGGCTCGGCTTCGGTTGGATCTGCGATCGCATCGGCGGACTGCGCACGCTGCTGCTGGGTTCGAGTCTTCAGGCGCTCGCGTTGTCGCTGTATCTGCCTTTCGATGGTCTCGTTTCGCTTTACGCTATTTCGGCGCTGTTCGGCCTGTTCCAGGGCGGAATCGTGCCGTCGTACGCAATCATCGTGCGCGAGCAGTTCCCACCGAACGAGGCGGGCGCGCGCGTCGGCCTCGTGATGATGGCCTCGCTGTTCGGCATGGCCTTGGGCGGCTGGGTATCGGGCGCGATCTTCGACTGGACCGGTTCCTATGACGCCGCATTCATCAACGGCATTTTGTGGAACCTGCTGACCATCGCGATCGCCATCTGGCTGTTCAGAAGGCAGAAGAAAACGGGACTTCCCTGAACCTTTACGCAACCCAGAGAGCGATTTTTTGCGGTGCAATGATTTCTTGCCTCGCTCCTGCTTGAGTCGAGCCCCGATGAAGGGCATTATCGGCAGCGTGCGGCAGATTGCTGGCCGCGCGAAATTTCTAAGAGACGGCGGCCGCAATTTCGCGGCACACCGACGAGGGAAAGCCGGTACATCCGGATGGAGGAGACAATCATGCGCGGGCGAAGCATTCGCGGTTGGGTGCTGATGGCGGCACTTGTTGCCGCTGGCATCGGTGCGTTCACACCGGCTCCGGTGCGGGCCAAAGAAGTCAAAATCGGCGTCATCTTCGACTACACCGGACCGTTCGCGGCCGGTGGTTCGCAGGCCGCTGCGATCGGCACCAAGATCGCGATCGACATGATCAACGAGCGTGGCGGGGTCGAGGGCTACATGATCAAGGCCGTCTACGCCGACGCGCAATCCAAGGCCGAGGTTGCGATCAACGAGGCGATCCGGCTGCTCGATCAGGAGAATGTGGACCTGATTATGGGCGTGTTCTCCAGCGCGCACTGTGTGCCGATGGCGCAGAAAGTGGACGCCGCCAAGAAGTTCATGTGGGCCAATGTGTGCACCGCCTCGACCGTGTTCAAGGGCAAGAACCTGCGTTACGTGTTCCGGCCGCAGGTGCACACCGATCAGTTCGGCTTCGCCTCGTGCAGCCTGTTGAACGAAACCGCCAAGACCCGGTTCGGCAAAGACCCGAAGGACCTGAAGGTCGCGATCATCTACGAGGACGGCCCTTACGGCTCGGGCGTGGCGGCGGGCAACGAAGAGACGTGCAAGAAATTCGGGATGCAGATTGTGCTCAAGGAGGGCTACTCTGCGACCGCCCCCGACCTGTCCAGCCTGGTGACCAAGCTGCGCCGCGCACGCGCTGACGTTATCCTTCACACCGGCTACAACCCGGACATCACGCTGTTCTGGCGGCAGGCACGCGAGCAGGGACTGAGGTGGGCTGCACTGATCGGGCACGGTGCCGGATACGCACAGTTCGACAAGCTGCGCGACTCACTGGGCAAAGATTCCGAGTTCGTACTCGACGTGGACCCGGTGCCTGCGCAACTGCTCGATCCCAAGAGCCTCGCCCCGGGACTGGGCCAGCTTACGCAGGAGATGGTCAAGCGCTACAAGGCCGAGGTCAAGGTCGACGAGTTGCCGCCTCATGTCTCGATGGGTTTCAACCAGACCTGGATCTTTCTCACCGACGTGCTGCCGCGCGCGATCAGGAAATACGGCGGGGTGGATCCCGAAGCGCTGCGCAAGGCCGCCCTGGATACCGATATCCCGGAGGGCGGCACGATCCAGGGCTACGGCGTGAAGTTTCATCCGCCGGGCCACGAGATGTCCGGCCAGAACGAACGCTCCTCGCCGGTGGTGATCCAGTACGTCGGGGGCGACAGCAAGATCGTCTGGCCCGCGCGACTGCGCACCGCCGAGCCGGTGCTGCCCTGGCCGAAGACGCACAGCTATTCGAACCAGTAAGGCCGTGAATGCCGTGAATGTCGTGAATGTCGTGAATGTCGTGAATGTCGTAATAGCACTAGATCGTGTCCTGTGGAGCTACTGCCCTCGGCTGTTGTGCCATTTCGGGAACGCGCGGCTCGACACCGACTGATTCTCGCCGTTACGGCATTTACGACATTCACGGCATTTGCGATATTCACGGAACTTCAAAGGGGGGAGATGTTAGCGGTCAGCGCATTGACAAAGATGTTTGGCGGTTTCACGGCCGTCAACAGCGTTTCCTTCGAGGTGAAGGAAGGCGAGATCCTGGGATTGATCGGCCCAAATGGCTCGGGCAAGAGCACCACGTTCAATCTCATCGCTGGGGCCCTTGCGCCTACGGCGGGATCGGTGCGCTTTCTCGGCCGCGAGATCGGCGGTTGGCCGCCTTTCCGCGTGGCTCACGCCGGAATCGCGCGGACCTTCCAGATCCCGCGCCCCTTCCGCCGGCTGTCGGTCATCGAAAACGTCGTGCTCGCCGCCTATTACGGACAGGCGGATCGCCCGACGCGCGAACAAGCATTTTCCCAGGCAAAGGAGATCCTCGACTTGGTGCGCCTGCGCGCCGAACCCGGCTCGCGCGTCGAAAACCTGGGAGCTGCGGGACTGAAGAAACTGGAGCTGGCGCGCGCGCTCGCCACCAAGCCCAAGTTGCTGCTGGCCGACGAATCGCTCGGCGGCCTCGATGAGCAGGAGATGAACCAGGCCGCCGACCTTCTCGCGGAGATCCGCAAGCAGCGCGGCATCACCATTGTCTGGGTCGAGCACATCATGGGTGCGCTGATGCGGGTGGTGGACCGCTGCGTGGTGCTGGACCACGGCGAAGTGATCGCGCAAGGAAAACCCGAGGTGGTGGCGCACGACCCGAGGGTGATCGAGGTCTACCTGGGCACCGA
>CAZYTR010000392.1:0-2520 GCA_964650365.1 uncultured Alcaligenaceae bacterium
AATATCTGTCGGCCACCTCACCGGCTTTCAGGACGGCAAGAGCCTCTTCGCCTTCGATGACAGCTACATCGACCTGGGGCCCGGCCGGCCGACCCTGAGCCTGTCCTTCAACACGCCGGGCGATGAAGAAGCGACCGAGCGCAAGCTGCGGGAAATTTATTCGAGCCGGATGAAGCTGCCGCCGTTCTTCAGCAACCTGCTGCCCGAAGGCGTGCTGCGGGAATACATGGTCAAGCGCCTGAAGATCCACCACGACCATGAGTTCGAGATACTCATGGCGCTGGGCGCGAGCCTGCCCGGCGCAGTTCGCGCGCTCCCGGCTGATGAACTGCCGCAGGCCGCCATCAACTACCGGCCCGGCACCACGCACGCCGCTCCCGACGAGACACCGATCAAATTCTCGCTGGGCGGATCACAACTCAAGTTCTCGATGATCGAGCGCGGCGGGAGATTCACGCTGGAAGATGGCAACGAGGAATGGATCGTCAAACCACCACACCCCAGCCATCCCAACGTACCGGCAAACGAATACATGATGATGCGGCTGGCGGCTGCCGCCGGAATGCAGACTCCTGAAGTCAAACTGGTGAAGCTCGATGATGTCGAGCTGGGCGAACTCCCCGGGCTCTCGATTCCGCAATGGGAAACCTGGGCCTACGCGATAAAACGCTATGACCACACCGCGGAAGGCCGCGTCCACGTCGAGGACTTCGCGCAGGTGTTCAACGTATACGGCGACCAGGAATACAAGGCCACGAACTACGACACGATCGGTCGGTTGATCTTCGATCTCTTCCCCAATCGCTTCGAGCAGATCGCGGAATTCGTCCGGCGGCTGGTGGTCAACATCCTCATCGGCAACGGCGATGCTCATCTCAAGAACTGGTCGGTAATCTATCGAGACAAGGTCACGCCCCAGCTGGCGCCGGCATACGACCTGGTATCGACCATCCAATACGTCGCCAACGACACCCTCGCACTGAATCTCGCTGGTGAGAAACGCTTCGCATCCATCGACGAGGCGCACTTCGACCGGTTGGCTCGCCGCATGGAAGCACCACCGAAATTCGTGCTGGAGACCGTCAAAGAGACAGTGGCAGCCGCGCGCAAGGAATGGCCCGAAGTTATTCGCGAAATAGGCCTGCCGGAAGAACTGCGCGAACGTCTTTACCACCACTGGGGCGGGCTATCTGAGCTACTGCGAATAACGCAATAGCCAATCACTTGGACCGGCGATATTGACGATCTACCGGCGCCAGGCGAGCAAGCCTCAGCCCAGTTTGGTTTCCAGTGCCCTGGCTTGATGTTCAAAATCCCGCGGGCGGCGCTTGCTGAAAGTCTGCAGGTTCGCGAGCTTCCAGCGCAGTGCCGGCAAATCGGCGGCATGCGGGCATTGCAGCAAGGTCCAGTCGGGCTGCGCGCGTGAAAGGCCTTTCAGAAAATGACGCTGCTCGCCGGTCAGCCGTTGCGGTAGTTCCGCGCGCAGGCGCGCGCGCGTTTCCAGCAGCGTCGCAAGGCTGACCGGATCCGCAGTCATGCCGACGAAAGTGTTTCGGTATTCATCACCGATGTCCTTGTCGTTGCCGAACAAGACCTCATGGGTCGGCCGGTTGTGACCGGCCAGGTAGGTGACGAAGCACTCCACCATCGCATCGGACAAACCGCCGGCGGCGAACATCTGCCATGCATCGAACAGATCGCGGGGATGCTGCCGGTCCATCGCGGCCACAAGTTTGCTGCCGTAGAGTTCGGCCGTGGCGAGCACGGGCAGTTCGAGTTCGGCGCCGAACATGTCAGCCGTCCTGGACGTCAGGGCGCGCCGCTCGACCGGCAGAACGGTTCCACGGAAAACCGCATTGACTTCGACCTTCACCTGATTGTCTGCGCCCTCGATCAGCAGTTTGGTATCGCCGAGATCCTTGCTCGCCACCTTGCGGGTACGCATGCCGCGTTTTGCGAGCCGCCCTGCGATCGCGGCGATCTCGCCGGCGATGGCGGCCAGTGCCTGCTCGCGCGGAATCTGCCATGGTGTGTAGACCACGTCGATATCGACCGACAGGCGCGGCATGTCGCGCACGAAGAGATTGATGGCGGTGCCGCCCTTCATCGCGAAGATGTCGTTGGCGAACACTTCGGGGGCAGCGGCCAGCAGCAAGCGCACTGCATCGGCATAGGCCTTATCCATGCGGTTTCAGGCTCAGCAAGGTGCCGTCTTTCAGGCGGGTCATCCAGCGCTTGTCGCTGCCAACCGGCAGCGTGTACTGCTGCTGGAGGGCCGCGACATCCAGCACCTTTGTCTCGCGCGCCCAGGTCAGGAAGAGGCGCACTGTCTTGACGCTGGTGCAACAGACAAGCAGGCGCCCAAGCATTTCCTTGCGCAGGTTGCTCAGGCCCTCGAACAGATTGCGCGCTTCTTCCAGGCCCTGATGGGTGCCCACGTCGTACAGCAACTCGAGCAACGCGCGCTCGGGCACCGACACGCGCAAGCCCTCGGTCGCGCCGGGTGGCGTGGTCAGGCTT
>CAZYTR010000393.1:0-1930 GCA_964650365.1 uncultured Alcaligenaceae bacterium
CGGCGGGGCGCGCGGCGCGCGCCTTGCGCAAGCAAGGCGCGTGACGTGCGGACCGACCGCTGGAACGGGTTGTTGGGCGGCCGACTCGGATTCGGGTGTACGCCATCTTAGTTAGTCACTAGCGAGCCGTCCGGAAGGAGACGCGGCTCTCCGTAAAGTGGCGTCACCGGTGCATCGGCCTTGATGGTGTGCGCATGCAGGTCGATACGCAGACGCACGAACTGCCGTTTCTCAAGGGAGTACACGTGTGTCGATGCTTCCGGCCAGTCAGTGCAAGGAAGGAGGAATACCGGCTCGAGTTTTGAGAGTGGCTTCTTTGGGCCGGGTTGGCCCATGAGTTGCTGACACTCTGGCGAGAACATTGGTGGCGAGTAGAAGAGCGATTGGCTCTGCCAGTCGGGGCCAAATGCGCTTTCCATGAACGACGGCCTCGGAAGAAGGACGGTGTATTCCTTGCGAACCTCCAGGTAGTCGGCTTCCGGCGTGCGCGTGAAACGGCCATCGCGATGACAAGAGAGGACGCCGACCAGAACCATGCACCCCAGCAGTACGCTCGATTTCATTTGCGGATCACGTCTCGTACTTCACTTCGGTCAGCCCAACGGTGGCGTTCAGCGGCGGGCCGCTCTTCGGCCCGCCCGCTGCAACGCCTTGTTAGCTGGCTTCTCTCTCGGCGGAGTTGCCGCGGCACCCACCACAGTGATGCGCTTGTCGCCGAAAACCGCCACGAGTTCGAACTCTGCGCCAATCGCAGCGAGGTACCGCTGCAGCGTGGATACCAGGCAGTCATCGAAGCTCTCGCGACTCTCAAGACGCGAAATGTCTGCCTGATCAATCCCGGATGCAGTTCTCACCTCTCCCTGGGTCTTCCCGGCGGCCTCGCGCAAAGTACGCAAGGACAGACGAACACCGCGCTGTGCCCTAAGCCCCCGGCCGAGTACGCGAACCGGCTCGGCGTCCAACTCTGTAGTTCGCTTCGGTGCTGGCCTCATGGGTGCCCTCCTGCTTCGTATACGTCCCGTTCGCCGGCAGTCGCGCGCCTAGCACTGATGATTCGATCACGATCACCGCGCTCAACGTGAACGACACAGAGAATGCGCTCGCGAATCGAAGTTCCGATGACCACCATGCGCCCAATC
The DNA here is from genome assembly GCA_964650365.1 of uncultured Alcaligenaceae bacterium. Lineage (GTDB taxonomy): Bacteria > Pseudomonadota > Gammaproteobacteria > Burkholderiales > JACQAP01 > JACQAP01. The sequence goes on from CAZYTR010000393.1 coordinate 1,140, forward strand.
GCGGCGCCGTCATCGAGATACACGGCAAGCGGGTCGGCGAAAACGGTCGCAGCCTCTGGAAACGACACGGCGTGCTTCACGAGATTCGACGCCGCCTTCGCGGCGTCCCATTCGAAATCACCATCAACGATGGTCGCCATGGCAACCCGCATTATGGGGTACGCCCCATGGCGTGTCAAGCCGCGCGCTCGATCCGACCCCTGTCCAGCTAACGTTCGCGTTCAGCGGCCCGCCGCGCGGCGCGACCCGTGCTTCGCACGGGGCGTGACGCGCGAGTGGGACCGCTGCAACGCGTTGTTAGCAAGCCGGCCTGGGCCCTTTACCGCCGATGCGACATCGAGCGCTGCGCGAAGCGCCTTGTTGACCGCGGCATCGGAGGGAAAGGCCGCGGCCAAGTCAGGTTCGAGGAGAACCAGGTTCGAACCGGTGCGCAGTCGTTTCACATACTTACCTCGGACACCGCCCTTCAGCGACGCGAAGTCGTACTCAGGCAGCATGCCGTCCGAGGACCGTTTACGAACCTTCTTCATAGAAACTCCGTTCATGACTCGTCGCACGACGCGCGCTGATGATCCGAACCACATCGCGTTGATCGGTGTGGCAAACCACCAGCACACGCTGCTTAGAAGATACGCCGATTGAGATGAATCGCCGCTCGAGAAGGGAATGCTGCGGATCTGGGAACGTGGTCGACAGTGGATCGTCCAGTACTGACGCCGCCTCGTGGAAGTCGACTCGGTGTTTCTTCCGGTTCGCAGCGGCCTTGGCTGGATCCCATGCGAAAATCACGG
>CAZYTR010000394.1:0-6245 GCA_964650365.1 uncultured Alcaligenaceae bacterium
AGGACGGTCGCCGCGAAACCGCCGAAGGTAGTGCGCGAAACCGCTTCGGCGAACACCAGCGCGGTCAGCGCGTCGGCCTCCGCGCCGCCGTACTCGGCCGGATAGGTGATGCCGAAGAAGCCCAGCTCGCCCATCTTGCGCAGCACGTCGCGCGGGACAAAGCCCTGCTCCTCCCATACCTGCCCGTGCGGCTCGACTTCCTTCGCCAGGAAGCGCGCGACCTGCTCACGCAGGGCGACATGCTCCTCCGTAAGGTAAATCGACTCCATGCCGCTGTCAGGAAAAGGCGCGTCCATGGCTTACATCCGGAACACGCCGAAGCGCGATTCCTCGATCGGCGCGTTAAGCGCCGCGGAGATTCCCAATCCCAGTACCCTACGTGTGTCGGCGGGATCGATCACGCCGTCGTCCCACAGCCGCGCGCTGGCGTAGTACGGATGCCCCTGGGTCTCGTACTGCGCGCGGATCGGCGCCTTGAACGCTTCCTCGTCTTCCCGGCTCCACGACTTGCCGGACTTCTCCAGGCCATCGCGCTTGACCTGCGCCAGCACGGCTGCCGCCTGCTCGCCGCCCATCACCGAGATGCGCGCGTTCGGCCACATCCACAGGAAACGCGGGCTGTAGGCGCGCCCGCACATGCCGTAGTTGCCGGCGCCGAAGCTGCCGCCGATGATCACAGTAAACTTCGGTACGCGCGCGCAGGACACGGCGGTCACCAGTTTGGCGCCGTCCTTGGCGATGCCGCCGGCCTCGTACTTCCTGCCCACCATGAAGCCGGTGATGTTCTGCAGGAACACCAGCGGGATACGCCGCTGCGCACACAGCTCTATGAAATGAGCGCCCTTCATTGCGGATTCGGAAAACAGGATGCCGTTGTTGGCAAGGATTCCGACCGGGTAGCCGAAAATGTGGGCGAAGCCGCACACCAGTGTGGTGCCGTAGAGCGGCTTGAATTCATCGATTTCGCTGCCGTCCACGATCCGGGCAATCACCTCGCGTACCTCGAATGGCTTGCGCGCGTCGCTTGGCACCACGCCGTGCAATTCGGCCAACCCGTAAAGCGGCTCGCGCGGCTCGCGGATTTCCAGCGCAATCTCCTTTCGCATATTAAGGTGCGAAACGATGCGGCGCGCCAGTTCCAGCGCATGCGGATCGTTGAGCGCGTAGTGGTCCGCGACGCCCGAAGTGCGGGCATGCACGTCCGCGCCGCCCAGCTCTTCCGCGCTCACCACTTCGCCGGTCGCGGCCTTGACCAGCGGCGGCCCGGCCAGAAAGATGGTGCCCTGGTTCCTGACGATGATGGCTTCGTCCGCCATCGCCGGTACATAAGCACCGCCCGCGGTGCAGGAACCCATCACGCAGGCGATCTGCGGGATCCCGGCCGCCGACATGTTCGCCTGGTTGTAGAAGATCCGCCCGAAATGATCGCGGTCCGGGAACACTTCGTCCCAGGTGGGCAGGTTCGCACCGCCCGAATCGACAAGGTAGATGCATGGCAAACGGTTCTGCTGCGCGATCTCCTGCGCCCGCACGTGCTTCTTCACCGTCATCGGAAAATAAGTGCCGCCCTTCACCGTGGCGTCGTTGGCAACGATGACGCATTCCCGCCCCGCTACCCGGCCCACGCCGGTAATGATGCCGGCGGCCGGCACCGCGCTGTCGTACATGTTCCACGCGGCAAGTTGCGACAGCTCCAGAAACGGCGAGCCGACATCGAGCAAGCCCCGGATGCGTTCGCGCGGCAGCAGCTTGCCGCGGCTGATGTGTTTCTCCCGCGCCGCCTCGCCGCCGCCCTGGCTGATGAGCCCGATCTTGGCGCTCAGGTCGGCTACCAACGCCGCCATTGCCTCCTGATTGGCTTTGAAATCAGGTGCGCGCGGATTGAGCTTGCTGCGAATCGCCGTCATGATATTTTGATCCGGTTGCGGGTAGGCCGGTCACCAGCCCCCGATCGCAAGCCACTTGTCCACATGCTCCACCCGGTCGGCGCCCCAGAACGGCTCCCCGTCCACGATCATGTAGGGCGAGCCGCACACGCCGCGCTGGATTGCGGTCTCGGTCTCGGTCTTGAGCCGCTCCTTCATGACCGGGTCGGCGATGACGTCGAGCACTTTTTGCCTGTCCAGGCCGATCGATGCGGCCACATCGGCAGTGACTTCCGGACTGGAGATGTCCCGGTCATCCACCATGTAGGCACGATAGAGCGCGAGCACCGCCTCTTCCTGCCTGGCGGATCCCTGCGGCTCCAGCCAGTAGACGGTGCGCGCCGGCGCCTGGCTGGCGATCGGGAACTTGCTCGGCACCTTGAACGCGATCCCGTACAGACGCGCGGAGCGCTCCATGTCGCGCCTGCTGTATTCACCCTTCAGTGGCGCATTGGGGAGCGGCACGCCGCCGGTCACCTTGAACACGACACCGAGCAGGAACGGCTTCCATTCAACGCTGCGGCCGTGCTTCGCCGCAAGGCGTGAAATCTGTGTGGCCGCCATGTACCCGTAGGGCGACGCGAAGTCGAAATAGAACTGGATCGGATCAGCCATTCTTATTTTTCCTCAAGTTCGGATTACACCCAACGCAGATACCCTACGTGCTACGCACGTAGGGTATCTGCGTTGGGTTCAAATAAGCTCAATTGCCATGGCGGTGGCTTCGCCCCCGCCGATGCACAGCGCCGCGACGCCGCGCTTGCCGCCGTGCTTGCGCAGCGCGCCGATCAGAGTAACGAGAATCCGCGCGCCGGAGGCGCCGATGGGATGCCCGAGCGCGCAGGCGCCACCATGAACATTTACCTTCTCGTGCGGCAGCTGGTGCTCTTTCATTGCCGCCATTGTCACTACCGCGAACGCTTCATTGATCTCGTACAGGTCGACCTGGCCCGCGCTCCAGCCGATCGTGTCGAAAAGCTTGCTGATCGCGCCGACCGGCGCGGTGGTGAACCAGCCCGGTTCCTGGGCGTGCGTCGAATGACCCGCAATGATTGCGAGCGGCTTGAGGCCGAACTTCTCGGCGGTCGAGCGCCGCATCATCACCAGCGCCGCGGCACCATCTGAAATGGAACTCGAGTTCGCCGCAGTCACCGTGCCATCCTTCCTGAACGCGGGTTTGAGCAACGGAATCTTGTCGAAGTTGGCTTTGAATGGCGCTTCGTCATGCTCGACAAAGCGTTCATCCTTGCCGGCCTTGATCGCGATGGGCACCGTTTCCCATGCGAACGAACCGTCCTTGTTGGCCTTCTGCGCTCGCTCGAGCGACGCAACGGCGAATTTGTCCTGATCTTTCCGGCTGAACTGGTACTTTCCCGCGCAGTCCTCGGCAAAACTGCCCATCAGCCTGCCTTTATCGTAGGCATCCTCAAGTCCGTCCAGGAACATGTGGTCGAGCACCTGCTGATGCCCCATGCGGTAGCCCGAGCGTGCCTTCGGCAACAGATAGGGCGCATTGCTCATGCTCTCCATCCCGCCCGCGACCATGACATCGTTGCTGCCGGCAATAAGCAGATCGTGCGCGAGCATCGCCGCTTTCATCCCCGAACCGCACATCTTGTTCACGGTGGTGCAACCGGCCGACAGCGGCAGACCGGCGCCGAGCGAGGCTTGGCGAGCCGGCGCCTGTCCCTGTCCAGCCGGCAGCACGCAGCCCATGATCACTTCCTGCACCTGCTCAGGCTTGACGCCGGCGCGCTCTACCGCAGCGCGAATCGCCGCCGCGCCAAGCTGCGGAGCCGCGAAGTCCTTCAGTTCACCCTGCAGCGCCCCAAGCGGCGTGCGCGCAGCCGAAACAATGACGATCGGATCGTTAGCCATAACTACCTCCACAAAGTCAAACTTTAACCGCATGAGTACGCAAAGGACGCGGAGGAAAAGCAAAAACAAAAAAGCGCACGAGAGTTAGAACCCCTAATTTGCGAGCGATCCACCAAAGTGGGAATTGGCGGCAGCGGGTCACAAAGAGTTACCTCAGCTTTTAACCCCAGTTCTGGTTTTCCTCGTATTTGCTTTTCCTCTGCGCCCTCAGCGTCCTCTGCGTTGAGCGCTTCAAGAGGTTTCGTTGAAAAGCTCGCGGCCGATCAGCATCCGCCTGATCTCCGATGTGCCGGCGCCGATCTCGTAAAGCTTCGCATCACGCCACAGCCTGCCGGTCGCGTACTCGTTGACATAGCCGTTGCCGCCCAGCGCCTGGATCGCTTCGCCCGCCATCCAGGTCGCCTTTTCCGCGGCGTAGAGAATGGCGCCGGCGGCGTCCTTGCGCGTGGTCTCGCCACGATCACAGGCCTTGCCCACCACATACACGTAGGCCTTGCAGGCGTTCATCGTGGTGTACATGTCGGCGATCTTGCCTTGCATCAGCTGGAACTCCCCGATCGGCTGGCCGAACTGCTCGCGCTCGTGCACGTAAGGCATCACCACGTCCATGCAGGCTTGCATGATGCCGAGCGGCCCGCCGGCAAGCACCGCGCGCTCGTAGTCGAGCCCGCTCATCAGCACCTGCACGCCGCAGTTGAGTTCCCCCAGCACATTCTCCGCCGGCACTTCACAGTCACGGAACACCAGCTCGCAGGTGTTGGAGCCGCGCATGCCAAGCTTGTCGAGCTTCTGCGCGGTGGCAAAACCCTTGAAGCCTTTTTCGACGATGAAGGCGGTTATTCCTTTCGGTCCGGCATTCACCTCGGTCTTGGCGTACACCACCAGCACGTTCGCATCGGGCCCATTGGTGATCCACATTTTGTTGCCGTTGAGGATGTAGCGCTCACCCTTCTTCTCGGCGCGCAGCTTCATGCTCACCACGTCGGAGCCGGAATTCGGCTCGCTCATCGCCAGCGCGCCGACGTGTTCTCCGGAAATCAGCTTCGGCAGGTACTTGCGCTTCTGAGCCTCGCTGCCGTTGCGGCAGATCTGGTTCACCGCCAGGTTCGAGTGCGCGCCATAGGACAGCCCGACCGAGCCCGAAGCGCGGGAGATCTCTTCCATCGCCACCACGTGTGCGAGATAGCCCATGTTGGTGCCGCCGTATTCCTCCTCGACGGTTACGCCGAGCAGCCCGAGGTCGCCGAGCTTGCGCCACAGATCCATCGGGAATTCGTTGTTGTGATCAATCTCGGCCGCGCGCGGAGCGATCTCTCCGGAAGCGAAGTTCTGCACCGTGTCGCGCAACATGTCGATGTCTTCGCCGAGGCCGAAATCGAGCGTCGGGTAGCTCTTGAGAAAATTTTCGGGTTTCATTGGTCGGGCCTCCCGTGCGTCGGCATCAGGATTAACGCCGCCGAGTCGCGTGCGGGCTCTGCGATGGTACCGATGATGCCGCCATTCCGGCAGACTGTAATTGACGTTTACGTTAACGTCAATCGGCAACCACGATATCGCATCAAAATCCTTTCAGATCAGGGCCTTGCCTTGCTCGCTTGCTTGCCGGTGGCACTCCGGTCCGGTTTCTTGCCTTTTCCAGCCATAAAGTCCCGGCACTGTTTCTCGAACGCAGCAATTTCGCCCAATACCGCCTCGATGTCCTCCCGCTGCTGCTCCAGGATGGCACGCCGGCGTTCCAGCACTTCGAGGAAGCGTTCGACCTGGACCTTTTCGTCCTTGGCCGCGTCGTACAGGTCGATCAGCTCGCGGATTTCGGAGAGCGAAAGGCCGAGTCGCTTCCCGCGCAGGGTAAGCTTGAGGCGAACCTTGTCTCGGTGGCCGTAAACCCGGTTACGTCCGGCGCGATTTGGCGCGAGCAGGCCCTGGTCCTCGTAGAAGCGGATCGCCCGCGTCGTCAGACCAAATTCCCGGGCAAGCTCGGTAATGGTGAATTTGGGGTCAGCCATGCGCGACGCAGTTTACGTAAACGTAAAGTAGAATCCAACTAAATCGCGGCATGCCTGCGCGCCAACACTTCCGCAGAGTTCACATATGCTGACACCCGCTCGCGCGGCGCGACTCGAAGCGTCCGTACCGCTCGCCTTCCCGTTCCCGGAACCGCCCCCCGGAGGAAGCGTGCGCGAGATCGCTTCCGGCGTGTTCTGGCTGCGCATGCCGCTGCCGTTCGCGCTCGATCACATCAACCTCTGGCTGCTGCGCGACGGCAAGGGGTGGACAGCGGTGGACTGCGGGATCGCCGCTGACGCCACCCGCGTTCACTGGGAGCAGATTTTCCGCGACGTGGTCGGCAATGCCGGGCTTACGCGGGTGCTGGTTACGCACTTCCATCCGGACCATTTCGGCAACGCCGGCTGGTTGACGCAGCGATTCGACGCGCCGCTG
>CAZYTR010000395.1:0-11438 GCA_964650365.1 uncultured Alcaligenaceae bacterium
TCCTGGTTTTCTCTGCGTCCTTTGCGTCCTCTGCGCCTCTGCGTTGAGGTTTTTGCTTTCTTTAAACATCCCGATCCCGGCGCATCGGCTAAAATGTCCCGATGCCTGATCTTCCTGTTGCGTTGATCGTTTCCACCGCGACGCTGCTCGCCGTCGTACTCCTGATTTTCATCGTTTCGTCGATGGCACGCCGCCAGGTGAGCCATCCCGGTTCGCTCGCCCGCGTACTGGAAGAAAAACACCTGGCGATGCTGAAGGATCTGAACTCCGGACTGAACGCCCTCGGCGACCGGCTTTCCGCCTCACAAACCGAACTGTCCGAGCGGCTGCGCAACACCGTTTCACAGGAACTGATCCAGACCCGGACTGCGCTTGCCACCCTGCAGCTCAAGCAGTCCGAGGAGTTGTCCGCCAACCGCGAAACCCTCGCGCAGCGCCTTGCGCAAATGAACACCGAGCTGCAGGGCAAGCACGATCAGCTCCGTACCGAAGTGCTTACCCGGATCCTGCAGACACTGGCGGAACAGAACCGCGCTGAGCAGGAGCTGATCCAGACCACGATGCGCAACGCCACCGCGCAACTGGCTGCGTCGATGGAACTGCTTTCCAAGACCACCGACACCCGACTGGAGCAGATCAGCGGGCGTGTCAGCGAGCGCCTTGAAGAGGGTTTCAAGAAAACCAACGAGACTTTCGTCAGCGTGATGGCACGCCTTGCCACCATAGACGAAGCGCAGAAGAAGATAGATGGGCTGACCACCAACGTGGTGAGCCTTCAGGAACTGCTTGGCGACAAGCGTTCACGCGGTGCCTTCGGCGAAGTGCAGCTTGAGAACCTGGTGCGCAACATCCTTCCCGAGGTGGCCTACGAGTTTCAGTACACCTTCAAGTCGACCGGCGCGCGTGCCGATTGCGTGCTGAAGCTTCCCGAGCCGACCGGCATGGTGGCCGTGGATTCCAAGTTTCCGATGGAGAATTACCACCGCATGTTCGAGCCCGGCGTTTCCGAGGCGGATCGTGCGGTGGCGAAGCGGCAGTTCCGCGCCGACGTGAAGAAGCACGTCGAGGACATCACCGGCAAGTACATCATCCCCGGCGAGACTTCCGACGGCGCCGTTATGTTCGTGCCGGCGGAGGCGGTGTTCGCGGAGATCCACGCCTACCATGCGGAGGTGGTGGACTTCGCGATGCAGCGGCGGGTCTGGATCGTCTCGCCGACCACGCTGATGGCGGTTCTGAACACGGCGCGGGCGGTGATCAAGGACGTTGCCACCCGGGAGCAGGTGCACATCATCAAGGACGAACTAAGTAAGCTCGGCAAGGATTTCTCGCGCTTTGACGCGCGCATGAAGAAGCTCGCGGATCACATCCGTCAGGCACATGAAGACGCGCAGCAGGTGCAGATCAGCAGCGACAAGATCACCCGCCGCTTTTCCCAGATCGAGCGCGTCGAGCTCGATCAGCTCGATCAGGTCCGCGAGTTCGAGCGCGCCTTGCTCGACTCACCGCAGGAAGACGAAAGTGGGTCCGGCGAAACCCGTTCCTGAGAACGAACGGCGGCCCTGATGTTCGGCTTCAGGCAGTGGCGCAGGCAGCGCGTTCTGCGAAGTAGCGGGGTGGACGACGCCACCTGGCAGCGCGCCGTCAACCGCTTTTCCTTCGCGATGCGGCTCACCGCCCAGGAGCGCAAGCAGTTGCGCGATCTGGTGGTGTTGTTCCTGCACGAAAAACAGATCTCCGCCGCGGGAGGGCTGCTGCTTGACCAGGAGATGAAGGTCGGGATCGCGATCCAGGCCTGCATCCTGGTGTTCAACCTGGGCATCGGCTACTACGACGGCTGGGTGGAGATCATCGTTTATCCGGATGAATTCGTCCCGCGTCACGAATTCCGCAACGAACACGGACTGATCGAGACCGACGAGAGCTCCTATGCCGGCCAGGCCTGGCTGCAAGGTCCGGTGATCCTGTCGTGGGCCGATGTCGAGAATGCCGGCGATGCCGACGGCGTCAATGTGGTGATCCATGAGTTCGCGCATAAACTCGACATGCTCAACGGCGATGCCAATGGATTCCCGCCGCTGCACGGCGGCATGAGCCGCGAGGCCTGGGCGCGCGTATTCACCGAGGCCTACAAGGATCTCTGCCGGCGCGTGGAAACGGGCGAAGATACCGACATCGATCCGTACGCAACCGAGGCGCCGGGAGAATTCTTCGCGGTGGTGAGCGAAGCCTTTTTCGAGATGCCGGACATCATGCGCGAGACCTATCCTGCGGTGTATGCGCAACTGGCGGAGTTCTACCGCCAGGACCCGGCGAGCCGCGAACTGCCGCGGGAGTGGAGGCTGGGGGGGCGAGGCGTGAGGCGAGAGGCGTGAGGCGAAAGAGGTGAGGCGTGAGGCGAGAGGCGTGAGGCGGGAAAGAAATCACGACATTGCGCGTGCGTTGATTTTTGCGGCGATGCTGGCGTTGGCGCTTGCGGCGCAGGCCCAGCAGACCGTCCTCGAAGTCATCGAGCTGAACTATCGCAACGCCGATCAGGTGATCCCCATGCTCAAGCCGCTGCTGGCGCCCGGTGGAACCATCAGCGCCATGCAGAACCGTATCGTCGTGCGGACCACGCCGCAGAACCTCGCCGAGTTGCGCAAGGTTCTGGAGATGGTGGACGCCATGCCGCGCAAGCTATTGATATCGGTCAGGCAGCAAAGTGCGGCGGGCGGGAAGGGGTCCGAGGCGGAGGTCTCCGGTTCGATCGGGAACGATCGAGCGCGTGTAACAGTGCCCGGCACGGGCAGCAATAAGGGCGGGACCGCTGTGGTCACGAGTGGTGAGGATCACGTTCGCGGCCGCGTCTCGCAGTCGCAATCTGCCGCAACCGACAGCGGCGTGCAGACGCTGCAGGTTCTGGAAGGCAACGAGGCTTTCATCCAGGTCGGCCAGTCGGTGCCGGTGCGAAGCCAGTCCGCGCAGGGTTCCGAGACGGTCGAGTACCGTGATGCCGGCACGGGTTTCTACGTGCGTCCGCGGGTCAGCGGCAACCAGGTCACCCTTTCGATCAGCACGCGGCGCGACCGCGTCGCCGACCCAAACACCGGGGCAATTCATGTACAGCACGTCGATTCCGTGGTCTCGGGGCGACTCGGCGAGTGGCTCGAACTCGGCGGGATAGCACAGGAAAGCAGGCAGCGTGACAGCGGCACGGCGTATCGGCGCAGCATCAGCGGCCAGGATGATCGAAGGGTGTTTTTGAAGGTGGAGAAAATGCCGTGAGGGCCGTGAATGTCGTGAATATCGTGAATACCGGAAAAACAAGACAAGCAGCGCGTCGCGCCTGATTCAAACGCCTTGATGCCGTCACGACATTCACGCATTCACGACATTCACGATATTCACGAAAGCGTAGCCCCCGGAACATGAAACCTTCCCACTGGCACCTCGTTCTCCTCGCCACATTTCTCGCCATCCTCATTTGGTCCGGCTACGCGCCGAAAGATCATTTCATCTGGTTTCTCGAAGTCTTTCCGGCGATCATTGGTGCGGTCGTGCTGGTCGCCATCTATCCCAAGGTCAAACTCACCATGCTGGTCTATTGCCTGATCTGGCTGTTCGCGCTGGTGCTGATGCTGGGCGGGCACTGGACTTACGCAGAGATGCCGCTGTTCAGTTGGCTGCGAGATGAGTACGGCTTGGCGCGCAATTACTACGACCGCGTCGGGCACATCATGCAGGGGTTCGTGCCGGCGATCATCGCCCGCGAAATCCTGCTGAGGAACAGCGTGGTGAAGGGCAGGGGCTGGCTGTTCTTCATCGTCTCCTGCATCTGCCTTGCGGTCTCGGCGTTCTACGAATTCGTCGAATGGTGGGTGGCGATTGCATCCGGATCAGCGGCTGATGAGTTCCTCGCTACCCAGGGAGACATCTGGGATACGCAGTGGGACATGTTCCTCGCGCTCTGCGGCGCCATCGCTTCGCAGATTCTGTTTTCGGCGTGGCACGAACGCCAGTTGCGTAAATTCCCGCGTTAGTCTTTTTTCTGCCAGACCTGCCAGCGCTCCGAGCCCTCGAACGCCGGAATCGAGTCGGTGACCGCCTGATCTTCGACCAACTCGAAGTAGGGGTCGAGCAGAGCGTGCAGCGCTTCAGGCGTAGTGCCGAAGGGCGGACCCGTTTCCGTTGCCTTGAAGAAAAAGAATCCGGCCAGCTCGCCGCCCGGCCGGAGAAGTTGCGCCGTTCGCGGCGGGTACTGCGGCCAAATTCGCGGCGGCAGTGCGCACAGGAACGCCCGCTCGTAGATCACGTCGTAGGGTTTGCCGTAATTGAACTCGAAGAAGTCGGCGAGCCTGAGGATGTCTCCGAACCGGGAGAGGTTCTTCCTCGCCAGTTCCACTGCCGCGGGACTGAAGTCGATTGCCAGAACGTCGAAACCGTGCTCGGCCAGGTAACCGGCCTCGTACGCCTAACCGCAGCCCGGAATCAGGATTCGGCTTGCAGATTTGATGCGCTTCGCGTAGTCGCGCAGGGCGTGCGGCACTTTCCCCGCATCCCACGGTGTTACTTGGTCGCGGTAGCGGCTTTCCCAGAAGTCTGATTTGGAACTATCTTGTGCCAAGAACGAACCTCATTTAACGCAAAGGACGCAAAGGACGCAAAGGTACGCAAAGGAACCCAGGACAACGCGTGTAAAAGTTAAACGGAAAAATAGTCGCGCCTAATTTATCGCTATCTCGTTTCGTGGCGTCCTGGTGGTTTCTATCCAGACATTCGTTTTTCCTTCGCGTACCTTTGCGTCCTTTGCGTTGAGCGCGTTTCCTCTTTCATGCGGCTTCGCCGCCCTCCGGTCCATAAAACATCACCCAGGTGCAGAAATCGTCAGTGAATTCGACGAAGCGGTGCTCGACACCCGCCGGGACGAACAGCACATCGCCGGTCTGGAACGGATGGCGATCGGCGCCGTTGACGAACCAACCCGAGCCGCGCGCGATCACGTAGATCTCGTCGCGGGCATGCGGCGTCTGCGGGTCCTGCCCGGCGGGGCGGTACATCTTCACTTGAAGCGTGCCGTGCTCGAAACAGTACGCCGACGGGATGCCTTCCTTGATCTTCGCGACGGCGTCGAGCGCATCCGAGATGCTGATTCGCCGCTTGTTCTTCGAGATCGTAAAGTTCTTCTCAGGTTTCATGGTTTTGTTTTCCCTCGCTCCTCGGCCCTCGCACCTCGTTCCTTCAACTGCTTCCACCGGAAGCAGTTGACCGTATGGTCGTTCACCATTCCAGTGGCCTGCATGTGGGCATACATGATGGTGCTGCCAACGAACTTGAAGCCGCGGCTCTTGAGGTCCTTGCTCATCGCATCGGAAATCCTGGTGCTGGCGGGCACCTGCTTCATGGCCTTCCAGGAATTCTGTATGGGCTTGCCGCCGGTGAATCGCCAGATGTAGGCGTCGAAGCTGCCGAATTCCTCCCGCACTTCAAGAAATGCCCGGGCATTGATTACCGCGGCCTCGACCTTGAGCCGGTTGCGCACGATCGCCGGATTTTGCAGAAGCTTGTTGATCCTCGTCTGGTCGTAGCGCACGACCTTTTCAGGGTCGAATCTGCTGAACGCCTTGCGATACCCTTCGCGTTTGTTGAGTATGGTGGACCAGGACAGGCCCGCCTGCGCGCCTTCCAGGATCAGAAACTCGAACAGCACCCGATCGTCGTGCTGCGGGACGCCCCATTCTTGGTCATGGTAGTCAAGATAGAGCTCGTTACCGCCGGTCGCCCAATTGCAGCGCGTCTTTTCGCTCATTGTTCTCTCGGAAAGGCAGTTGTTGTTGGTGGAGTCCTGCGCCGGCGCAGGAACCCCGGCCGTCGATCATTCGCGCAGCCGCAGTCCAGGGATGGGGCTCGGTATCGGCTGCGTCGAATGGCCGATGGTGAGAATTCTAGATGGGCGGCTCACTTTTTCTTTGAAGATCTACTTTCTGCGTGCCGCGGCAGCCCGTCCGCCAGCTTGATCCAGGGAAGCTGCCGCTTGGTCCAGATGTGGTCCAACGGCGTGATCGCTCCGGGATCATCCAGGCTGGCGAGAGTGACGTCGATCGATTGTGGCGATTTGTAGGACTGGAAAGTCAGTTGCGTCCCGCAGTTCGGGCAGAACTGGCGGAATGCGATTTCGGAAGAATCGAAGCGCGCGGGCTTGCCCTTGTTGAAGGCAAAATCGGCGGATTGGAAAGTCGCCCAGGATACGAATGCCGCGCCGCTCGCGCGCCGGCAGGTCTCGCAGTGGCAGTGAGTTCCGTTGGTTGGTTTGCCGGCGGCCCGATAGCGGATTTGTCCGCACAGGCAACCTCCAGTGTATGCCTTGCCCGCCACGTCTGTCCTCCGTCAACAGGGGTCTATGACTGCCTCGTTTCCGCGTCGCGTTGGCGCCATTCCTGGATCGCAATCGCGATACCGGCGAAGTAAAGGGCTGCCACAACCAGCAATTTCAGTTCGGTGACAGGTCTTCCCGCGGAAAAGAAGGCTACCGCAAGGTAACCCAGGCCGGCGTGCGCGCAGACGATCGTTGCCTGGCTGGTGAGCCCGAGCGCGCCGGGGCCGTTGGTTTCCGTGTAACTGGCCACGCCCGACATGCCACTCATCGCCATGGACAGGATCTGCACTGTCAGTCCAAGACTGACCAGGACCGCCAGTCCGGCAATTGGCTTGACCCAATTCGGCGCGATGCTCGACAACGGCAACACCACGAGGTAATTGCCGACGAAGTAGAAACCGATTACGACCAGCACTCCGAGGCCGAGGAGAAAATTGATGCGGGTAAACATATGAAGCGGGCCTAAGGGCCCGGCGCCTCTTCCTGGAGGAACTGCAATACTGCGACTTCCTCCTGGCGCAGTGCCGGTGCGGGGCCTTCGCGGCGCTTGTGGCGCGGCAGCGTACCCGCCGGCAGAGGCAGCGGCGCGGTGCGACCTTGTTGATACGCTTGCAACAGCGCGGGATGAACGTAGTACTTCCTGCACACCGCGCGTGTGTTGCCGAGCCGCTTGGCCACGACGTCGATCGCGCCCACGATGTTCTTTTCCGTCGCGCGCTGGCTCGATGCCGTCCCCATGGCGCGCAATTCTCTGGCCGCCAGCATGGTGCCCGCCCAGGTGCGGAAGTCCTTGGCCGTAATATCGCGGCCGGTGATCACCCGCAGATAGGCATTGATGTCGTCGGAGGCGACGGACTGGCGTTTTCCCGCGGCATCGAGGAACTTGAATAATTCCTGCCCGGGCAGGTCCTGGCATTGCTGGACGATGCGGGCCAGCCGTCGATCCGTGATTGCCACGTCGTGTTGCACGCCGCTCTTGCCGCGGAAACTGAACCGCAACGTCGCGCCCTTGATCTGGACGTGGCGCCCGCGCAGGGTGGTGAGCCCGAAAGAGCGATTCTCGCGCGCGTACTCGTCGTTGCCGACCCGAATCAACGTCCGATCCAGCAGTTGCACGACGGTGGCCAGGATCTGGCGTCGCGACAGGTCGCGGGCTCGAAGATCGCGCTCCACGCGATCGCGAATATCAGGGAGGACCTCGCTGAACTCCAGAATGCGGCGAAATTTCGATTTGTCGCGCGCCTCGCGGTACGAAGGATGGTAGCGGTACTGCTTGCGCCCGCGCGCGTCGCGCGCAGTAGCCTGGATGTGGCCGTTTGGATCCGGGCAGATCCAGACGTCGGTCCAGGCCGGCGGTATCACCAGTGAGCTGATCCGTTTGCGCTGCGCCGAGTCGGCTATGCGAGCGCCGTCCGGGCTATAGAAGGCCCAACCCCTGCCAGCGCGGCGCCGGCTTATTCCGGCCAGGCCGTCGGTGACGTAGCTGAGTCCGGCACGGGCTGCTGCCATGCGGTGCTCGTGAATTCGCGGCGAAGCCACCTACTCCTCCTTTCCTGAAATTGCGGCGGACAACAGTATCCGAATGCTCTGGCCAAAGGCAAGTGCCGGTCTCAGTTGGCGGCAGCTGACCTCCTGCTTGAGGCGTCACTCCCAGAGCGTTACCCACGCACTACACGCCAGCTTCAACGACGGCGCCGTGACGACTATGTGGTCGATATGTAGACGCAGCGTACTGACGCCCGGCACCGGTCGGCGCGCCTCACCTGAGAGCGTGGATATTGCCTGCGCAGATTCGCGAACCGGTAAACGCTGTCATCGATCAAATCGCGCATAAAGGATCGGCACCAGGACTACGAGTCCGATCAATACCAACGCGACGTTCAACGCGAAATAAGCCAGCATGACCAGGGGCGCGATCACGAAGACTGCCGCCAAGATCCATGGCACGCGCGGGAACGTACCCATGTCCATGCCCAGCTTTCTCGATAGCCATTCCGCAAGCGTTCCCTGCGCCGGCTTGGGCCGACGTTGGAGAGCTAGCTTCAGGGCCCGGTCCTCAAGCCAGGAAAAAAAGACAAACACTTGGACGAACAGGCTGCCGATCAAGATGACAGGTGCGAGGAAAAGCGACAGGAGCGTAAGAAGTCCGTGCGCTCCGGCAAGAAACACGACGGTTCCCGCGGCGCAAGCAACGCTGATGAGAACAATGACCAGAACGGCCGGAATCACGAGCCGCTTGCGCTCGAGGATGTAGAACCGGAAGCCCTCTCCCTGCTGATACCTGTTCGCGAGATTTTGTGCTTCGGTCAGCGCTCCAACCGGCACAAGTTTTACGATCCAGTGTTGCCAACCACCTTTTCGGTCTGGGGTCGCCATGACTTGACCTCCTGTCCGTAGGAGACACCAAGCATACGAAACTCCGGGCAACAATGCTGAGAATATTTCCGCAGCCTGTGAGGTGCAACCAAGCTACCGTGCCTCACTGTCTGGTGCGCGGGCCAGGAAGAACCCAATGATCACTCCTTCCCAGGTACGCCCGGGTACGGCGGGCTTGAAGACGCTGAATAGCCAAGCGTGGATCACACTCAAAACCACTAGGCCGGCGACAGATATGGGTATGTTTCTTTTCGGGGTGATTTCTATAAATAGGGCGCTCTGAAAATCCGGATTGTAAAGAATGGATTGGATCGCAGCGCTTGAGAAAATTGCCCCGAGAACGCCATTGCCGACTGATCCGCCGACAAGACCGGCGATGACAATCTTGAACATTTTGTCTCTCATCTATTCTCTCCCTTTCCCGATCGGCGAACCTTGGCTTTCCCTCAAGGAGGCACGTATCGGGCGAATGCTGTGAATCTCCAAAGCCACCAAAGTCGGACCCGGTAGGGGCCTGTCCCCCCAAGGCATGGGACGGACCCGCCTTCGCGTTGGCGCCTTGATGCCGTCGAAATCTACGTAATTCTCGCAGCTGTGGGCGGCGTGTGCCCAGCCTCCCACCACGTCCGCGGTGTAGTCGAGGCGTCGCAACAGTCGATTCTCGTCGAAGTAAAACGTTTGTTCCTTGCAATGCGTCGGAATGCTGTCTGGAAAAGTCGCACGCAGTTGCACCCATGACGGATTCGCCTTGCCCATTGGTTCAAGGACTTCGAACTGAAACCCGTCTCGAAGGAAGAGAAAGGGCGTAACGAGATAATTCCACATCGCATATCCGCCAAAATAGACGAAATCGAGGCTATCCCAGTAGAACTGTCGGCGAAAGCCCCGAAACTTTGAGCGGGGGTTGACGCGATTCGCCACGACTTTCCCGTCGCGGTCAAAGATGCGCACTTCTTCGTTCCCGATGAGCTCGCTCCTCTGTCCGGGACCGGGGAAGTCCATGAACGCGAGATGTGGCACGCGAGTCGAAGCGCGAACTTGGACATGATTCAGGATCGGTCTTCGCTTGGCCGTGAACAAGAAACCCCATGCGGAGATTTCTGCGTCGAGAGCTTCAAGAGTAATCCATCTATCCGCACCGCCGTGCGCTTCGATCACTTCTTTGACAATCCTGTGCGGGTCACGATTGGTCATGCCTGAATGACTACCCGTTTCCGCACCTAACGTCCCGGCTAACGCGCCGCCCGCTTGCGGGCGGTCGCTGTTGAGCCGGCGGTTAGACCTCGCTCTTTGATACGACGAAGTGCGTCATTGATGCGCGATTGGTAACCGGCGCCTTGTGCGCGAAAAAAAGCAATTACGTCCGCGTCCAGTCGAAGGCTGGTAAGAACCTTCGTCGGCGCCTTCTGAAGCCCGCGCCCGTGGCGCATGACCGGAGGACCAAGCATTTTCTCCGACCAAGGAGGGTTGTCACGGTCAACGGTCTTTGCGGAAGCAGTCTTCGGCGGTTTCAAGGTAATAGCGCGCTTCATATTTTTCAGCCTTGCGTAAAGAGATGACATACATATCGTCGGCTCGGTCAATATGGACCAAGACAACCACCTCGCCATCCAGGAGCCCGAAGGTCACCATTCGTTTTTCGCCGTACTTCTCCCGCGTGTCTTCGCGGGTAATGGTGAAGTTATCCAAGATGGCTTCGACCCCCTCGAAGTCCAAACCGTGATCTTTGATGTTGCGGCGACGCTTTGGTTCGTCCCAGGAGGTCACAAGGAAATTGTAGCTACAATATACTTGGCCGGCAAGTATGCGGGGCAAACCCGTCTAGACGGTAGCGAGCGAGGTCTAACGCCCGCGTTCAGCCGCGCCGAGGGCCGCAGGCCCGAGGGAACCACGAGCCCGCATGGCGAGTGGCATCGGCTGGAACGCATAGTTGGACAGCAAGTGGTTCATGGCCCCGTTCACAGCAAGAGATTCATGATGAGCCTTGCCTTTAACACTCGCCTATCAGCTGCATAGCGCATTTTCAACAAGAACCCCAAGGCTAGGCGGAGACAGGGCGAATTTTTTGTTTTCTTAATTCACGCCATAGCCAGATGGATACTCCCGCAATCGCAGTTCCAACTGGAAAGCCAAATACATTCCCCACGACATACGACCAGAACACGAATTTGAGAACTGCTTTTTCGCTCGTGAGACCTTTGTACGCCCAATAGCAGAACAACGCCCACAGCACAGCAAATGGTACAAATATGGCAAAAAATGCCGTCCACGCATTTCCAGACGTGAGCGCAGCTCCGTAAAGCGCGGCCCCACCAACGCTCAGAATCCCCAGGACAGCGTCAAGGGAAAACACGAATTGGGCCACTCTGATGCGACTATCCATGAATTACCTCTAAATACTTACATTCCTTGCGAGGTCCGGGGCGGGCTAAGAGCCAGATCCAAAGAGCTTCCATGTCTTTGCGGCCCAACGTCCGCGATGAACCGCCGGACAACAGCAAGCGAAGCGCCGCTGTTGGACGGTCGGCTCGATCGCGTGGTTGGGCGTCATATCAACTCCACTCATTAATCTCGCTTCTGTGGAGAAATGCGTATTTTGTTGCTCAGCGCCTGTCCTCCGCTTCCGGGGTGGAGCGGCGGGATGCGACCAGGCTTGCCGCCACCGACACCAACAGGATCAATCCGACCGTTCCCAGAGCGATCCCCA
>CAZYTR010000396.1:0-9672 GCA_964650365.1 uncultured Alcaligenaceae bacterium
ACGGGTGAACGCGGCTCCCGGGCAAGAATGCGGATGCGTTCGACGATGCGCTGACGGTCAACCTTCGTACCTACGGCCTCGATTTCTTTTGCGGCCGATGCCTTGATCAACAGCCTATATTCGGCCACGCCGCCTCAGACCATGGACAAAAGTGTCGAAGGAAAGGCTCTTTTCGTTTTTCCTTTCGGAGAAAGTCGCAAGATCATCGGCGTCTTCGGTCAGGGATGCTTTTACCGCGTCGTTGACCATATCTGAAATCGACCGGTCCGACGCCGCAGCTTTGAGCCGTAGAGCACGGTGAACCTCGGCCTCGAAATAGACGGTAGCGCGTTTTGAAGTATCCATGGCGTCATTTTGACGTTACGACGTCAGAACGTCAAGATGTCACGTGTCCATCTGATCGGACAAGAAAAGACCTGCAACAGGGCGCCGATACGAGGGGTCGCCAAACCCCAAGGCGTTTTCGCCCCCGGATTCGTTTTTGGTTTATCTTACTGACGCTGACGGGCTTCCACACCCGGATTGAGCCGCCTCAAGATCACCGCATGCTTCGGCGGTGACTATGGAGCGGCGCGAGACCAATCAGGACAACCGAATTGAGGGGGTATCCCATGCGATTGCTATTGGTTCTGGCCATTGTTTTCCCGGCCACCGCGCTGGCGCTGGACAACGACTATGTGCGAGTCACCCGTAATGCGGTGACTTGCCCGCATGCCGAAATGCCCGGCTGCGGCGACCGGGTGATCGTGGTGTTGGACGACATTGAGATCTTTGTGGGCTACGCCAAACGCAAATTCTCGCGCGGCGACATCATGGTGTTCGAGCGTGAACGGGTCCTCCCGCCTCCGGTAGGGAAGTTTTTCGAAGTCGTCATCAAACCCGATCACCCGCCGGTGCTCTCGCCGCCGGAGATCATCACGCCGGAAAAAAACGCCATGCTTTACGAGGGCGAGCACTTCTTCGTGTTCGAGGAAAAGCTCGCGCCCGGAGACACCCGGGCGCGCCACAGCCACAGCCAGCGCGTGGTGATCCAGCTCAACAAGACGCGCCTGCAGCAATGGCCCGACGGCGAGCCGGAGAAGTTTGTCGAAGTCCCTGTCGAACAGCCCGGTTTCAGTCCGCCGGTGATCCACGTGGTGAAAAACGTCGGCGACGCTCCGCTGTTCGGCATCGTGATCGAGTTCAAGCCGGAGAAAAAGTAGCCACGTTTGCCGGCGGACAGAAAGCGAGCCTGGCATACAAGGAGCAGGTTTTCCTGCGTAGGGCGTGTCCGCTTACAAAGATTCCGACGCCTTCCACTTTCCCGGCACCGGCACGGCTTCAGTGTCGCCCGGCCACGGCGGCATGGTGACGCCGACGGCTTCCAGCGCCTTGTCGCCGGTCGCACGAAACTGGAAATGCGTTCCAACCGGGATTGTCAGACTGACGCCCGCCTCCAGCGCGACGATGTCCTCACGGCCGCCTTGTTTTCGCCAGATCTCGCCGCGGCCCGACAGCACGAACCAGATTTCATCCACCGTGCGATGCAGGATGGCATCCGAGGCGCGCCCGGGGGCCAGCTCGAAATGCGCCATCCCGCCGCGTTCCGTTCTCGCCAGTACGCGGACATCCGACCCGTCGGGCGCCACCAAATCAGGCGCTTGCGGCAGGCGTTTCGTCGCGAAATCCGTCATCGATGCCAATCCTCCCTGGTTTCGCTGTTCGTCGATCAACTGCTTAGGTAGTATTTCCGCACCGCTTCTCACTGTCCGTGACTCAGACCCCGACACCGTGTGGCCTTCCGCGACCTCGGCCATGACTGCCAAACTCAGCAAGCGTTCCGCCCGCCGCCGGGATCTGGGGCTCAGCGAACGCGAGTTCCTGATCCTGCGTCGTTTGGACACGCCGCAGAAAATCCAGGATTTTCTGAATGCGATTCCGATCAATTACGAGATCGGCGGTCAGACGATCCTGTCGGTGCGCGAGGTGCTCAGACAGCGCCGCGCGCATTGCATCGAAGGCGCCTTCTTTGCCGCCTGCGCGCTCTGGGTGCACGGCGAGCCACCGCTGGTGATGCACCTGGACTGCGATCCGAGTGACTTCCCGCACGTCGTCGCGTTATTTCGCCGTGGTGGCCACTGGGGCGCAATTTCGAAGACCAACGCCGCGCCGCTGCGCTTCCGAGACCCGATATACCGCAGCCTGCGCGAGCTGGTCATGACCTACTTTCACGAGTACTACAACAAGCGCGGTTACAAGACTTTGCGCAGCTATTCGGGATCGTTCGACCTGCGGCGCATCGAACCCGAGCATTGGGTCACCAGCGCAAAATCATGCTGGGCGGCGCACGACCGCCTGGCCGCATTACGCCACTACCCGCTCATCTCCGCTCGGCAGGCGCGCCTGCTGTCGCGCCGCGATCCCTTCGAGCGCCGCGCCGCAAAGTTGGTCCAGTATCCGAAGCCCGTCGCGCGCAAGTGATGAAACGCGACATTGATCGCGTGGTAGCCGCCGCCGGCATCAGAAAGGCTTGCGCCCGAGAACGTTTCCCGGCGGGTCGTAGTTGCAGGCCACGATCAGCGTTGTGTCGCACACCGCTTCGCCGCAGCCCAGCATCCGGGTGTCCCGCCACACCATTTGCGTGTAGTGCCCTACCGGCTGCCAGTTGGATCGCGTCAGCACGCCGCCGTGATATTCCATCTTCTCGTTCTCCCAGGCTTTCGCCCCGTCCACAGCAGTGTAGGCGCCCGCAGTAGCCTGAAACAGGTTCTCGCCATACAGAGCGTCCGTACGATGTTCCATCCGGCAGATCGTAGTGGCGAGATGGTCGGCCCATGCCTGCGCGTAGTTCGCCAGCGCCGGCGACCACTGAAGGGGAACGACGCCGACATCGGCACGCACCTTGTTGTGATACCTGATGACCGCCTTGATATCCTGCGCCGACATCCTGGATGCGGCAGGCTTCATTGCGGGGGCTTCCGGTGCCACCGGCGCAGCAGCGGGCAGAGCGGCAGGCGCCCTGGCCGGAGGCGCGGCACACCCAGCTATCCATAGAATCAACAGAGCGGGAACGACGCCTGAGACGGAAAGGTCTCTGAACGCTCGTCGTCTCCGCGGGATCGCGACCGACCCCTCGCGCCTGGTCATACGATCAATCGAGTCCGAAATCGATTGCGCCGGATCATTGGATCGCGGCAACCACGCGTCCCGTGATCTGCCCGGCCTTAAGCTGGTCGAGCGTGCGACTGACATCCGACAGCGGCCGTTTTTCTATCGGGATCGGCTTGATCTTGCCGGCACGCGCCAGCGCGATCACCTGCTTCAGTTCGGCAACGCTGCCGACGCTGGAGCCCTGAATTCTCCACGCGCGTTGCACCACCATTACCAGCGATACCGGAATTTCCCCGCCGTAAAGCCCAACCACGATCAACTTTCCGCCCTTGCGCAGCGCTCCCAGCGCCAGACTCGCGGTGTCGGCCGCGCCGACCAGATCCACCGCGCCGTACAACGGCCCACCGGCGATCTGCTGCAGCTTCTTCGCAGCCTCGGGGTCGCGGCTGTTCAGCGTCGCCGCGGCGCCTTCCTTTTTCGCCACCGCCAGCTTCGCGTCATCGATGTCAACCGAAATGATCTTTTCGTGCCCGAAAGCCTTGAGCATCTCGATCGCCATCAGGCCGAGGCCGCCCGCCCCCAGCAGCATTACCCACTCGTCGCGGGGAATCGGCTTGAGCTGCGAGACCGCGGAATAGGTCGTGAGCCCGGAGCACGAAAGCGTCGCCGCCCATGCCGGATCCAGGCCACCCGCGTCCACCAGGTATTTCGGATGCGGGACCAACAGGTGATCGGCGTAGCCACCGGGGCGCTGGATGCCGATCCAGCGCGGCGCCATGCAGTGATTGTCCATGCCTTCCAGGCAGCGCGCGCACTGGCCGCAGCCGATCCACGGGCACACCAGCCGGTCCTTGCCGACCGGCGCATCCTTCGCGTCCGGCCCGGCCGCAATTACGGTGCCGTAAGGTTCGTGACCCAGAGTTAGTGGCGGATGCATCCCGCGATCGCTCATGTTGAAACGCTTGCCGCCGCCGAGGTCGAAATAGCCCTCGCGGATGTGCACGTCGCTGTGGCACACGCCGCAATACTTAAGCTTCAGCAGTACCTCGGTGCCCGTCGGTTTGGGCGTGGGCTTCTCCGCCAGTTGCAGCGGTTTGCCCCATTCGACTACGTCGTAACTCAGCATGTCTCCTCCGTATTGGTCGCACCACGATAATCCTTCTTCCGGGTCTCCCACAACTTCGCAGCATCCGCTCCGGTGTAGATACCGACCAAAGCCTCGGAACTCTCGCCGTTTCTTGCGACGCGTCCATCCTGGCCACATCGGAAGAAGCCTTGCGTGCCTAAACTTTAGCGAGCAGCATATTACAATCACACAGGTCATGATCCGACGTCGGTAGCTCGACCTGATCCGTACCGGAGTTCTTGGCCTCAAAAATACCGACAATACCGTCACCCGCAATTCAGGGCGGTGTTCGGCAAAAGAAGAAACTCAACCAGGAGGAGATTTCCATGAAACTGCAACGACTTGCGCTCGCCTTGTTGGCGGTGGGCACCACGGCGCTGGCTACCGCAACATCTCTCGCGGCGGACAACGTCAAGATTGCTGTCATCGATCCGCTGTCGGGGCCGTTTGCCAACGTTGGCGAGGCCATGGTGCGCTACACACAACTTGCGGCTGACGCCATCAATGCGCGCGGCGGGGTGCTGGGCGGCGCCAAGATTGAAATCATCGCGCTCGACAGCAAGAGCAGTCCGCAGGAAGCGCAGCTCGCGCTCAAGTCAGCCATCGACCAAGGCGTTCGCTTTATCAACCAGAGCAACGGTTCCAACATTGCGGGGGCACTGGTCGACGCCGTCAACAAACACAACGAGCGCAATCCGGACCAGGTGGTTCTGTATCTCAATACCGGTGCGGTCGATCCGGCGCTCACCAACGACAGGTGCAGCTTCTGGCATTTTCGTTTCGACGCCGACGCCGACATGAAAATGGCGGCGCTCACCGACGCGATCGCGCAAAACGCGAACGTCAAGAAGGTATATCTGCTGAATCAGGATTATGCGTTTGGCCAGGCGGTCGCCAGGGCGGCGAAAGAAATGCTCCCCAAGAAGCGGTCGGACATCCAGATAGTCGGCGACGAATTGCATCCCCTTGGGAAAATCAAGGATTTCTCGCCTTACATTGCGAAAATCAAAGCCACCGGCGCCGACACCATCATCACCGGCAATTGGGGCAACGACATGGCGCTGCTGGTGAAAGCAAGTCGCGAAGCAGGTTACAAACCCGATTTCTACACCTACTATGCCGGCGGCCTGGGTTCTCCGCCAGCACTCGGTGACGCGGGCATCGGCCATCTCAAACAGGTCACGCAGTGGCACGCCAACATCGGCAACGAGAAGGTCGCAAAGCACTACCAGGCCTACCGTGACAAATACAAAGACGTGAAGGACGACTATTACTGGACCACCCAGTACCTGGCGCTGGAGATGCTGGCGAAGGCGATCGAGCAGGCCAAGTCCGCGGACCCGACAAAAGTCGCCAAGGCGCTGGAGGGTATGAAATTCGACGGTGATACCGGCGAAGTGACGATGCGCGCAGACAATCACCAGTTGATCCAACCGCTGTTCGTTTCGACCTACAGCAAAGTGGACGGCAAGGAAGTCAAGCTCGACGTCGAACGCACCGGCAACGGCTTCAAAACCGATCGCCGCATCGAGGGCAAAGACACCGTGATGCCCACCACCTGCAAGATGGATCGGCCGTCCTGAAGCTGGATGACCCCATCGCCTCAGGCTTTCCATTGTCGGACCTACCCCGACGAAATTGAAAATATTGCGCTCCTGACCAGGCCGGGGCCCATGAGAGCCATGCTGTTGCGCGATGCGACGGCACAGCAAGCCGGTGAGGAATGAATGAGCGGAAAGTGGATGATCTACGGCGCGAACGGCTATACCGGCAGGCTCGCCGCGCGCCTCGCGAAGGATCGCAATCTCGATACGATCCTTGCCGGCCGCCACGCCGAACACATCCGGGCGCTTGCCGGCGAACTTGGCTACGAATCGCGCATCTTCGATCTCGCCAATCCGTCGCAGGTCGCAGCGAACCTTGAAGGCGTCGCAGCGGTCCTGCACTGCGCGGGCCCGTTTTCCGCAACCAGCGGGCCGATGCTCGCCGGGTGCCTGCGCGCGGGGACACATTATCTCGACATCACCGGAGAAATCGCGGTGTTCGAGGATGTTCACTCGCGCAACCAGGAAATCAGGGACGCCGGCGTCGTTGCCGTTCCCGGCGTCGGCTTCGACGTGGTTCCCACCGATTGCCTCGCGGCGATGCTGAAACGCGAACTGCCGTCGGCGACCCATCTCAAACTCGCCTTCAAGTCGCGTTTCGGCAAACTCAGCCCTGGCACCGCCAAGACCATGGTCGAAGGCCTGCCCGAGGGTGGCAGAATCCGCAAGGACGGCAGGATCGTGAAGGTCCCAGCCGCTTACAAGGTCGAAACCATCCCATTCACCGAGGATCTTTCGGCGACCGCAGTCACCATTCCGTGGGGCGACGTCGCCACCGCGTACTATTCGACCGGGATTCCCAACATCGAAGTCCTCGTCGGCGTGCCGGAAAAACAGATCGGGAAAATGAAAATTCCCGGCTTCATGCGCTGGCTCCTGGGGCTCGCGCCGGTGCAGGCGTTCATGAAGGCGCAGATCGCCAGGCGCGTCAAAGGCCCGACCGACGAGCAGCGCGCACGCGACGAGATGTATATCTACGGCGAAGCGTGGGATGACGCCGGACACAAGGTCGCAATGCGCCTGCGCACGCGCGAAGGCTACACGCTGACCGCCGAATCGGGCGTCAAGGCGACACTGAAAGTTATTGAAGGCCGCCTCGCACCGGGTGCGTACACGCCGTCCATGGCGTTCGGCGCGGATTACGTTCTCGAACTCGAGGGCACCAAGCTCAGCGGCGTCAAATTGTGAGTGCGCCAAAGATGCAGGCGCAATGGTCAACATCGGGAGAGAAATGGCAATCGCAAGACTGATCCTTGCCGCGATGCTTGCGCTAGCTTCCGCCAGCGCGAACGCGCAAATCAAACCGGCAAACGCGCAAACCGATCCGGCGCATGCGCAGACGTATCCTGCAAAGACGATCCGTATCATCGTGCCCTACACGCCGGGAGGCACATCGGACATCCTGGCGCGCTCGGTCGGGCAAAAGCTGAACGAAGCCTGGGGACAGCCCGTGATCGTCGAGAACCGGGCGGGCGCGAACGGAAATATCGGCGCGAACCTGGTCGCCAAGTCTCCGGCCGACGGTTACACACTCCTGCTCACCGATGTCGGCGCGTTGGCCATAAGCCCGAGCGTAATTCCCGATCTGCCTTTCGATCCGGCGAAGGATTTCGCACCGGTGGTCTTGATCAGCTACTCGCCGCACGTTCTCGGGGTGCATCCGTCGGTGCCCGCGAAGACTGTGAAGGAGTTGATCGCGCTGGCGAAGTCCAGGCCCGGCCAGCTCAACTTCGCGACCGCGGGAGTCGGAAGCGCACCGCACCTCGCCGGAGTCGAATTCGCGCTGCGCACAGGCGTGCAATGGACCTACGTTCCCTACAAGGGCGGCTCGCAGGCGCTGGCCGACGTCATCGCTGGCCATGCCGACGTAATGTTCAACGGCATGCTTCCCGTTTACCCGCACATCCGGGGCGGCAGGATGCGGGCACTCGCCGTGTCCTCCCCGAAGCGCGTCGCCGCGGCGCCGGAGATTCCCACGGTGACGGAGTCCGGCCTGCCCGGCTTCGAGACCGGCTCATGGCAGGGACTGCTGGCGCCGTCGGGTACGCCGCGCGAAATCGTCCTCAAGCTCAACGCCGAGATGCGGCGCATCCTCGGCACTGCGGAGATGAAAGCACAGCTTGCGGAACAGGGCACCGAGGTCCGCGCCGACACGCCGGAGTCGCTGGGTCAATTCATCCGCAACGAAATCCCGCGCTGGGCCAAAGTCGTCAAGCAGTCCGGCATAAAGGTAGAGTGACCCGCGCGTTCTACTCCAGCCGGGTACCGTCCGGTACCGTGAATTGGCGCATCAGAACTGCAAGAATGTAATACTGGGAAAGTGAGAGCAATATTACGACTCATTGTGGATGTTGGGTGCCAAGATCTATTTTCGCCGCCTTGGCGTTGACGGCGCTCGGTACGGCGGGGGCAGACGACGACACCGGGAGCATGGATGGCGGGGCCGGCACCGACACGAACAGGATTCCATCGGAACAGATCCGGCCGACAGATTCCTCACGCAATCTCAATGCGCTCGATCTCAACGTTTACGGGCTCTCGTACCATGTAGATCGAGAGGCCGCCGATCGTTTGCACCTGGACAACGAAGTCAATCCCGGGCTTGGTCTTCACTACGAGTTGGCCAATGACGAGCGAGGCATCACCTTTGCCGAGGTGGGTATGTACCAAGATTCAGGAAGTAACTTGGCAAAGTTGGCAGCGCTGGGCTACCAATTCAAATTTGGCAAGCGCTGGAGGATCGGCGGCGGCCTCGCCGTCATGAACAGCCGGACCTACAACGACGGCGTACCCTTTATCTGCGTGGCCCCGCTGATTACTTACGATATCGGCCACATCAAGCTGAACGTGGTTTACTTTCCGAAGTACGAGCCGTACAACGAAGTCGATACCTTCGGCTTCTACATCAGCATTCCACTAAAACGGCGGTCGCAGTAGTCAAATTAGGATCGATAGCCGAATGCGGACCGATGGATGTCTGCGCCTGTCTACATTGAAATCCGGAACGAAAGGACAATCTGCCTGGTCACGCTGCCACACGCGCGCCCTCTTGTTATCGGGAAACCGCAGCCTGCCGGGATTTACCTCTGGTTACCGCTCATACGGGAGAGCCTCTTTCGAAATACTCCGCATCCGTCGGGATCGAGATCCAAGGCTGCGCCGAGCGGGTCCAGATATGCCGTTGAACCTTGAACCAGCTGGGATCGTCGAAGGTGCCTCCGGCAATCCCCTGCACGCCCGGCCTTCGTTCAGCCGTCCACATGACGGTGGTTCCGCAGCGCGGACAGAATTCCATTCGAAGCCAGCGATTGCTTTCGTCGGAACGATGCTCGTATATCACCAGTGGTCCACCGGACACTTGGACCTGCCCAATTTTGAAGAGGACAGGCTCCGAAAAAGCGCT
Organism: uncultured Alcaligenaceae bacterium; assembly: GCA_964650365.1. Taxonomy (GTDB): domain Bacteria; phylum Pseudomonadota; class Gammaproteobacteria; order Burkholderiales; family JACQAP01; genus JACQAP01. The sequence continues at coordinate 9,224 of CAZYTR010000396.1, forward strand.
ACCGGTTCGACGTTGACAGAACTTGCAGTGACAGACCGTCGCCAGTAGCGGAGCGCCAATGGTTCGATAGCGCACGCTGCCGCACAAACAACCGCCTTCGTGGATTTCGCTCATAGCCTGCGCTCGGTAGTAGAAATAATCACGTCACGTGGATGATATCCCGCTTTGGTACGCGAGAAATCGCGGTCTTTCCCGGATTATTTCACCTGCCCAAACACCACTTTTGCCTGCCGGTCTTGAGCGCCGTCTCGCTGCCGTCATGACGCTCAATCCAACTTGCTAATCAAGCGATAGACGGCAATCAGAACCCCAAACCCGACATACAGGCCCACCAACGCAACAAGCATCAGTATCGCCATCTCGAAGCTGATTATTTTCTTTTCCGACAGAAAAATAGTCGTGCCAGCGAGACCGGTAAACGAAACAACGATGCCGGCGATGATTTTCAG
>CAZYTR010000397.1:0-5488 GCA_964650365.1 uncultured Alcaligenaceae bacterium
CCCGAGCCTGAAGCGGCCGCGATGACGCGTCGCGGCTCACCGCGGATCTTCTCAGGTCGCGTCGGACCGCGGTCACTCCCCGCCGGCAAGGGGTGGGTCCATCTCGCCGGGAAGTGGGTCACACCCCGACCGGGAATGACACCGTCCGCCCAGCGCGGCGTACCGCTTCCAGAAGCTCGTTCGACGGAACAAGCTCATCTTTGCCGGGACGAGCGCGTTTGCCGCGGCGCTCGTGATCGGTCTGGTGCTTTCGGCCTGGCAATACATCGAAAAGACCGCGGCCTACCGGCGTGCCGTGAACGCCGAGCAGGAGCAGAGCCGCCTTCGGCACGAAGCGGAAGCAGCAAGGCGTTTGGCGGAAGCCCAGGCGCTCGTGGCCGCGCGCCAGGCGTATGCTGCGGACATGAATCTGGTAGCGCAGGCGTTGGCCGTGAACAACCTGGGCCGTGCGCAGGAGCTGCTGAATCGTCACAGGCCCGAGGGCATAGCCAAAATCCAAAGTCCGGTTGCTGGAGGCCCGCACCACGAGTCGCTCCGAAAGCTCGCGCGGAAGCGGCTGGAGGGATTCCTTTCGATTCTTCGTCCAGGCCGACTCGAGCCGGAGCGCGGAAGCCGCGCCATCGAGGTGCGAGACGGCGAGCTGCCTGAGCTCGTTGGCGCGGAGTCCCGTGCAGAAGGCAACCTCGTAGAGGAACCGCCGCTCGGCGGGGGCGGCCTCCAGGACTATAGCGCTCAGATAAACTGACCCACCCCGCGCTCAGATGATTTGACCCATGCAGCAAGCAGGAAGTTGTGGGACCCCGCCACTCCTGCGGCCGCAGCCCGCCACAGAAGCCGCGTGCGAAGCACGGCCTTGTGGGTCAGTTTATGTGAGCAGACCCTGGGTCATTTCTAGTGAGCGCTATAGTCCAGGAGGCGACGCGGGCATTTTCGATGTCCCGGCGGCCTTCAGAGGCAAAACGGAGAAGAGGATCGCCGTGAAGCACCTCATGGTTTCTTCTTCGCTGGCACTGGTTCCCAGTCCGAGTTTCTGATCACGGACGGCCTCGCGTTGGTCGGAATCGGAACTCCCGCCGCCAGCATGACGCGTTGAACAGCATCCATCGTTTCGAACGATGGTTTGAAGTTTCCGGGACGATAACCCCGCGCAATCATCAGCGGCGTCGATCCAAACCTGTTCTCCTTGTTCCAGACTGCGACCTTCGCTCCGTTGTCCGCGAGGAATTGCACAACCTTCGGAAGGTTCTTCAATGCGGCGCCATGCATCGCGGTTTCGCCGTTGGCATCAACCGCGTTCACGTCCGCACCGAGACGCAGAAGCATTTTCGCCGCTTCGAGCACTTCCGGCTCTTCGCCGGCAGCTTCGGTGGCCTGGTCGGAGCCAACGTGGATGCCACAAGCAACAATCAGAGGCGTGCAGTTCTCAACGTTTGGGATCGAAGGGTCTGCGCCCAACTCCAACAATAACTTCATGTAGGCAATGTCTGAAGTGGCCGCCGCCATCAGGAATGGCGTCGCACCCTTGGTAGAGAACTTGCCGAGCCCGCCCGATCCACTTGCCAGTCGCAGATTCACGTCCGCGCCACGTTTCACCAACTCCCGGATGAATTGCAGGCTGCTCATCTTCCCCAGTTCCGGTGGAGGCGGCATTCCGCGGTCTTCGCCCCGCGGCGGCTTGCGCACCCACGTCAGTACGTGCAGCGGCGTGAAGCCCGAGCGCTGATCGTTCGGATTGGCGCCCGCGTCGAGCAACGCCAGCCCGAGTTCGTAATAGCCGTTTTCAATGGCCAGGATCAACGCACTTGTTCCTTGGGTCGGAATCTTGCCAGCGGGTTTGCGCGGTTCCATCCCCTCGTTCACATCGATGCCCGCTTTCAGCAACCCGCGAACAACGTCTATCCGCCCGTTGCGGGCGGCGAAGAAGAATGGAGTGAAGCCGGAATCCGGCAGCTTGGCGTGAATGTCCGCGCCGGCCTTGATGAGCACCTCGACGACTTCCGTATGCCCATCCGCGGCGGCCCACATGAGGGCGGTTTGTCCACGACGTTCTTTCGCGTTCATGTCTGCGCCGCGCTTGAGCAGCGCCGCCACCGGGCCGGGCTTGCCGGTGCGCGCCGCCGTCATCAACACCGTTTCGCCTCCGCGCAACGCGGTGCTGGGGTTCGCTCCACTCTCAAGCAGCAGTTCGACGATGGACGTGCTCCCGTTCTGACACGCGAGAGACAGCGGTGTAACTCCATACCGATTTACCGCGGATACGTTCGCCTTTGCCTCCACGAGCAGTCGCGCCGTCTCAAGATCATCGTGGTAAGCCGCCCAATGCAGCGCCGTCATGCCATCGGCCTGCGGCGCATTCACGTCGGCGCGTTGCTCGAGCAGCGTGCGGATGACGATGCGATCGTGTTTTTCGGCGGCATCTGCCAACTGTGATTCAGCACGCGCCAACTGACACAGCAGCAATCCCGAGCTGATTGCGAGAAGTCGTCTCATAGCGGCTCAAACAACCCATCCACCTTCCCGGTGCTGTCTGCGAACTTGTCGAGTGTGACCCCGACTTTGTCGAGCAGGGTCAGGTGGAGATTCGCGAGCGGAGTGGGCTGCGCAAGATCGATGTGGCGGTTGCCTTTCATGCCCATCGCCGTGCCGCCGGCCACGATGATCGGCAGGTTCGTGTGGTCGTGGATGTTCGGATTGCCGATGCCACTGCCATAGAGGAACAGCGAGTGGTCCAGCAACGTGCCCTCGCCTTCTGGCGTGGCTTTCAGCTTTTTCAGGAACTCGACGAAGAGCGAGACGTGGAACGCGTTGATCTTCGACATGCGCTCGATCTTGGCCGGGTCGTTGCCGTGATGCGACAGCGGATGGTGCGGATCGGGCACGCCGATCTCAGGGTAAGTGCGGTTGCTCGTCTCGCGCGCGAGTTGGAAGGTGATGATGCGCGTGACGTCGCCCTGGAACGCGAGCAGCTGCAAATCGAACATCAGCCGCGCGTGGTCGGCGTATGCGGGTGGCACCCCCACGGGGCGGTCAAGGTCGCGCATCGGATGGTCCACTGCGTCCTTCTCCGCGTTCTGGATGCGCCGCTCCACGTCGCGCACGGCTTCGAGATACTGGCTGACACGCGCGCGGTCACCGGCGCCGAGATCGCGCTGAAGCCGCTTGATGTCGTCCGTAAACGAGTCCAGCAGACTGGCCTTCTTCTTCAACGCGGCGCGGCGGTCATCGATGCTCCCACCTTCGCCAAACAAACTTTCAAAAACGATTCGCGGATGTGCTTCGGCCGGCAGCGGCGTCGTGGGCGACGACCATGAAAGGTTGTTCTGGTAAGCGCATGCGTAGCCGTTGTCGCACTGGCCGACCACCTGCATCAAATCCATCGCCAGCTCCAACGACGGCAACTGCGTCTCGCGCCCGACCTGTTGTGCCGCGAGCTGATCGGCCGTGATTCCGAGATAATAATCCGTGCTCTCCGTCAGCTTGGCCTTGGCGCAACTGAGGAACGACGAGTTCGAAGTCGCGTGGCCACCTGGATACGCGCATTGCAAATCCATGTTGGAGATGACCGTGCAATGGTCCTTCACCGGCGCGAGCGAACTGAGGATTGGCGAGAGCTGGTCGAGCGTGTTGCCGGACGGGAACCATCGGCTTTGGTCGCAGCCCATCGGCATGAACACGTAACCGAGCCGACGTGCTGGCCTGGCCGGCGTCTTCGCCCACGCCGTCGCGGCGGGAATCATCGCGTCCAACAACGGCAATGCCATCGTGGCGCCGACGGTGCGCAAGAACGTCCGGCGTGGCAGTGCTGTCTTGGTGATCCAATTCATTGCGACCTCCGCATGGGTTGGTCTCGGCATTCGAGCGCCGGTATGGTCAAACTCTATTCCGTTCCTCGCGACTGCGCCAGCCCTGTTTACCTCGGTGTTCAAGGCGCCGTCCGCCTCATCGTGAACGGTGTGCTCCGCGTGATGCCGACGATGATGGACGAGAACTTGTAATTATCCGCCTTTGCTTCGCGGACGATCCTTCGCACCGCGGGTGCATCGTAGTGTTCGAGGCCGCGACCGAGCGAGAACGTCAGCAGCTTCTCGGTGAGCGTGCCGGCGAAAAGTTCCGGGCGCTGGAGCAAGCCATCTTCGAGCGCAGCAACGCCTGTGAACTGGCTGCCGTCCGGCAGACCGCCGGAAGCATCGACGGGTTTGCCCTCCTCCAGGAATCGCCATCGGCCGACCGCATCGTAGTTCTCCAGCGCGAAGCCCGGTGGATCGATCAGGTTGTGACAACTCGCGCACGCGGAGTTTGCGCGGTGCTGTGCGAGACGTTCGCGCACGGAGAGATTTGCGGCGACGACGCTGTCCAGCGCCGGCACATCGGGCAGCGGAGGAGGCGGCGGCGTGCCGATGATGTTCGCCAGCACCCATTTGCCGCGCAGCACGGGCGAAGTGCGCGTGGCGTAGGAGGTGACGGCCAACACACTGCCATGACGCAGCACGCCGCCGCGGCCGTACTCAGCAGCCGAGACTCGGCGGAACTGACTGCCATGGACTCCCGGAACTCCGTAATGCTTCGCAAGCCGCTCGTTGAGAAAGGTGTAGTCGGCCTTCAACAGTTCGAGCGCGCTGCGGTCTTCGCGCACAATGTGCGCGAAGAAGAGCTCCGTCTCCTGGCGCAATGCCTGACGAAGGTTGTCATCAAAGTCGGGGAAGAGCCGCAGGTCGGGCGTGAATGAGTCGAGATTGCGCAGATACAGCCACTGCCCGGCGAAATTGATAGCGAGCGATTTGGCGCGCGGGTCGGCGAGCAGCCGACGCGTTTGCATCTCGAGAACAGTGGGCTCGTGCAGGTCACCGCGCTCGGCGACTGCGAGCAACTCATCATCGGGAATGCTGCTCCAGAGGAAAAACGAGAGACGGCTCGCCAGTTCGAGATCGCTGATGCGATAGGCCGTGCTCGCCGCGACGCTTTCCGGATCGCGCTCGACACGGAACAGGAAATTCGGACTGACAAGGATCGCGCTCAGCCCGGATTCAATGCCTGCATCGAAATCTTCCTCCTTCCGAGCTTCCCGGTAGAGCGCCAGCGGCTTTACGATATCAGCCTCGCTCACTGGCCGGCGATAGGCTCGGCGAGCGATCGAAAGGAGAATCTGCTTCGCGCACGTCTCTTCATCCTGTGGTATCTTCGGCTTCGTCACGAAAATGCGCCGTCGGCTCGGCGTTTCGCCGGGCCCCTTTGCATCGTAAGGGCCATTGATTGAAACCTGGTAGATCGCCGGCCCCACGCGCGGATGCCGGTGCATGTTGAAGTGAACGTTGTAGGGCTGCCGCTTCCAATCGATGAGCGACGTCGGGTCCTTCACGAACGTGACGCCGACCTGGTGCGGCCCCGCCTTCACTGGAATCCGCGCCTTCAGATGACGATCCACTGCATCGAAGTTCCTGTCCCTCGGCGGCTCCACGAAGAAGGACGCTACGACTTCACGATCCAGCAG
>CAZYTR010000398.1:0-6511 GCA_964650365.1 uncultured Alcaligenaceae bacterium
ACTTCGCCGGCCGAGGTCTCTTCGTCGTTGACCCGCACCACTATGCGCGAGGCATCAACATAATCGACCACGCCGCCGCGCAACACCTGCACTGCGGTGCCGGAGTCCACTGCCACGGTGCGCTCGATGCCGGTGCCGACCAGCGGCTTCTCCGCGCGCAGGCAGGGAACCGCCTGGCGCTGCATGTTCGATCCCATCAGCGCCCGGTTGGCGTCGTCGTGCTCCAGGAACGGGATCAGCGAAGCGGCCACCGAGACGATTTGCGAAGGCGCCACGTCCATGTACTCGACGCGGTCGACAGTCGCCATCGTGAATTCGTTGTTATGGCGGCAGGACACCAGCTCGTCGAGCAGCTTGCCCTTCTTGTCGATCGCCGCATTGGCCTGGGCGATGACGTATTTGCCTTCTTCGATCGCCGACAGGAACTCGATGTCGTCGGTGACGCGCCCGTTCACGACTGCGCGGTATGGCGTTTCCAGGAAACCGTACTCGTTGGTGCGGGCGTACAGCGCCAGCGAGTTGATCAGGCCGATGTTCGGGCCCTCCGGCGTTTCGATCGGGCACACACGCCCGTAGTGCGTCGGATGCACGTCGCGCACCTCAAAGCCGGCGCGCTCACGGGTAAGCCCCCCCGGTCCCAGCGCGGAAACGCGGCGCTTGTGGGTGATCTCGGAGAGCGGATTGGTCTGGTCCATGAACTGCGACAACTGGGACGAACCGAAGAACTCGCGCACCGCCGCCGACACCGGCTTGGCATTGATCAGATCGTGCGGCATCAGGTTCTCGGATTCGGCTTGGGAGAGGCGCTCCTTGACCGCGCGCTCCACCCGCACCAGGCCGGCGCGGAACTGGTTCTCGGCGAGTTCACCCACCGAGCGCACCCGGCGGTTGCCGAGATGGTCGATGTCGTCGATCTCGCCGCGCCCGTTGCGCAGATCGATCAGGATCTGGATGACCGAGATGATGTCCTCGTTGGACAGCGTGCCCGGGCCGGTCAGTTCGTTGCGGCCGACACGGCGATTGAACTTCATCCGGCCCACCGCGGAGAGGTCGTAACGCTCCTCGGCGTAGAACAGCCCGTTGAACAGCGTGCGCACCGCATCTTCAGTCGGCGGCTCCCCGGGGCGCATCATGCGGTAGATCGCCACCTGCGCCTGCATCTGGTCGGTGGTCTCGTCGGTGCGCAGGGTCTGGGAGATGTACGGCCCCTGGTCGAGATCGTTGGTGTAAATGGTCTGGATGATGTCGATACCCGCCTCGACGATCTTTTTAAGGAGAGCCTCGGTGATCTCGTCGTTGGCGTTGGCGATGATCTCGCCGGTTTCCTTGTTTACCAGGCCGCGGCCGAGCGTGCGGCCAAGCAGGAACTCTTCGGATACCGCGATCTTGCTCAGTCCCGCCTGCTCCATGTCGCGCACGTGCTTGACCGTGATGCGCTTGTCCTTCTGGACGACCAGCTTGCCCTGCTTGGTAACGATATCGAAGCGCGCAATCTCCCCGCGCATGCGGTCCGGCTTGAGTTCGAACTGGATGCCCTTCTTGGAGATGTGGAAGGTATCCATCATGAAGAAGCCGGCAAGGATCTGCTCCGGGGTGTAGCCGATCGCCTTGAGCAGGATCGTGACCGGCATCTTGCGGCGCCGGTCCACGCGGAAGTACAGGTAGTCCTTCGGATCGAATTCAAAGTCCAGCCAGGAACCGCGATAGGGAATGATGCGCGCCGAAAAGAGCAGCTTGCCCGAGGAGTGGGTCTTGCCGCGGTCGTGCTCGAAAAACACGCCCGGCGAGCGGTGCAGTTGCGACACGATGACGCGCTCGGTGCCGTTGATGACGAACGAGCCGGTGGTGGTCATGAGCGGAATTTCACCCATGTACACTTCCTGCTCCTTGACCTCCTTTACCGTGGGCTTGGCGGCTTCCTTGTCCATGATGGTCAGTCGCACCTTGGCACGCAGCGGCGCCGCGAAAGTCAGGCCGCGCTGCTGGCACTCCTTGACGTCGAAAGGCGGGGTACCCAGCTGATAGCTGACGAAATCCAGCCGCGCATTTCCCGAATGGCTGACGATCGGATAGATCGACTGGAAAGCGGCCTGCAGGCCCTGGTTCTTGCGCTTGCCTGCAGCCAATCCAGCCTGCAGAAACTGCGCGTACGAGTCGATCTGGGTAGCCAGCAGAAACGGTACCTGCAAGACGCTCGCGCGCTTGGCAAAGCTCTTGCGAACGCGTTTCTTTTCGGTAAAGGAATAAGCCATGACATCTCCGATTCACGGCAGGCGCGGGGATCGCGCGCTGCGTTCATCGACTGGTGATGGGCGTGGTGGTTGGCCGCTACCAACCGCTGGCGGACGATGGCGGGGAACCCCGCCATCCGACCATACCTGTCTTCTGCAGTCGCTTCAGAAGACAAAGAAAAACCGTCGTCACGGGTTTTTCTTTGGCCTCTTTTGCCTCGTCCCTTATGCAGAAAAAGGCCGGCGACCGCAGCCGCCAGCCTTCCTGCATGCCTGCGGGAGCCTTATTTGATCTCGGCTTTTGCGCCGGCTTCTTCCAGTTGCTTCTTGATCTCCTCGGCATCCTTTTTGGGAATGCCTTCCTTGACCGGCTTGGGCGCGCCGTCCACCAGGTCCTTGGCTTCCTTCAGCCCAAGACCGGTAACCGCGCGCACCACTTTAATAACGTTCACCTTGTTGTCGCCGGTCGCGGCAAGTATCACGGAAAACTCGGTCCTTTCCTCCGCAGCGGCAGCGGCGCCGCCAGCGGCGGGAGCAGCAACCGCAACCGCCGCAGCGGCTGCGGAAACCCCGAATTTTTCTTCCATGTCCTTGATGAGTTGCGAGAGCTCGAGGACGCTCATCTTGCCGATGGCGTCGAGAAGTTCAGTGCTGGCCATTGCCATTTCGTATCTCCTGAAATCTTGAAAACGGTTGAGTCGCTGTTGTTACGCGGCCTGTTTCTGATCCCTGACTGCAGCCAGCGTGCGCACAAATTTGCCCGGCACTTCGTTCAGTGTCCGTACGAACTTGGCGATCGGCGCCTGCATCGTGCCCATGAGTTTTGCCAGAAGTTCCTCGCGGCTCGGCATTGTGGCCAGGGTCGCGACCTGTTTCGGGGTCATGACCTGTCCGGGCATTGCGCCGGCCTTGATGACGAACCGCTCGTTCGCCTTGGCAAATTCGTTGAGCACCTTTGCCGCAGCCACCGGATCGGCAGATATGCCGTACGCAAGCGCCCCGACCATGTGCTGGGCGAGGCTCTCGAACGGTGTGCCGGTGACGGCGCGGCGCGCCAGGGTGTTCTTGAGAACTCGGAGGTACACGCCCGAGCTGCGTGCCTTCGCCCGCAACGAGGTCATGTCGCCGACTTCGAGGCCGCGGTATTCGGCGAGCACGATGGTCTGGGCCTGCGCAACCTTCGCGCTGACCTCCGCCACTACCGCTTTCTTGTCGTCTAGATTGAGACCCAAGGTCTACCCTCCTAAAGTTGAACAAGAGGCTCCTCACCCGAGGTGATCGGCCTCACCCTTTCAGACATAGCGACCTTCGATCCAGGAGCCGGCGCCGATTTCTCGCCTGCCCGATACCCGTCTCTCGTGTGCGCTATCTGCGTTGGGCGCTTGCCGTGATGAGTGAAGGGTGAAGAGTGAAGAGTGAAGAGTTCCACGCCCAATCACTACCTTTTCCGGCTCAAACGATTAAGCCCGTGAGGTTCGGGAAGAAGGAGCAACGTTCCGGTTTGACCCTTCACTGTTCACCCTTCACCCTTCACCTTTTCGGGCCCCAACGGTCTTTGACAGCCCTGACCACCCCCGAACAAGCGGGCGGCCAGATCCCAAAGTCCTTAAGTCTGCTGGGCGCCCAGGCTGCCCTGGTCCACCCGCACGCCCGGCCCCATGGTGCTGGAGACCGAGACCTTCTTCAGATAGATGCCCTTAGTCCCCGAGGGCCTCGATTTGTTCAATGCGTCCATCAGCGCCAGAAAGTTTTCCTTCAGCGCTTCTTCGGTAAACGAGGCGCGCCCAATGGTGCACTGGACTATGCCGGCCTTGTCGGCGCGGAACTGGACCTGGCCGGCCTTGGCGTTCTTGACTGCTTCCGCGACATTCGGCGTGACCGTGCCCACTTTCGGGTTCGGCATCAGGCCGCGCGGGCCGAGAACCTGACCGAGTTGGCCCACCACGCGCATCGCGTCGGGCGTGGCGATCGCCACGTCGAAGTCGATCTTGCCTTCCTTGACCTGGGCGGCGAGGTCCTCGAAGCCGACGATGTCGGCTCCGGCATCCTTGGCCGCCTGCGCCTTATCGCCCTGCGCAAACACTGCCACGCGCACCGACTTTCCGGTGCCCTTGGGAAGCACGATCGAGCCGCGCACGGTCTGATCGGACTTCGAGGCGTCGATGCCGAGATTGATGGCAACGTCCACGGATTCGTTGAATTTGGCGGTGGCGCCTTCTTTCACCAGCTTGATCGCGTCGGTGATCGGGTACGCCTTGCTGCGGTCGATCTTGGTCAGCAATCCCTTGGTTCGCTTGGAAATATGTGCCATTTCAGAACCCCTCCACTTCCACGCCCATGCTGCGCGCGCTGCCGGCCACGGTGCGCATCGCTGCTTCCAGATCCGCAGCGGTCAGGTCCGGCATCTTCTGCTTGGCAATCTGCTCGACTTGCGCGCGGGTCAGCCTGCCGATCTTGTCGGTATTCGGCTTGGCGCTGCCCTTCTCGACCTTGGCTGCTTTGCGAATCAGCACCGCGGTCGGCGGGGTCTTGATGATGAAGGTGAAGCTCTTGTCCGCGTAGGCGGTAATCACCACCGGCAGTGGCAGCCCGGGCTCTACTCCCTGGGTCTGGGCGTTGAAGGCCTTGCAGAACTCCATGATGTTGAGGCCGCGCTGGCCCAGTGCCGGGCCGATCGGCGGGCTCGGATTGGCCTTGCCTGCAGGTACCTGCAGTTTGACGAAGCCGACGACTTTCTTTGCCACGATAAGACTCCTCTATTCAGTGGGTGCTAGCGAACATCAGGACTGAGCCAACAGGATTGAGAAATGAGTAAACACTTCAATCCGATTTGTTCAGCCTGTTCTGATGCTCTCCCCGTTAAAAGACACAGCGTTGCAACTCGATCCTCAATCCCAGATCCCGCACTCAGGCTTTTTCGACCTGGCTGAAGTCCAGCTCGACGGGCGTCGCGCGCCCGAATATGGAAACCGAAACCCGCAGCTTGTTCTTGTCGTAGTTCACTTCTTCCACCGAGCCGTGGAAGTCGGTGAACGGCCCTTCCTTCACGCGCACCGCCTCGCCCGCCTCGAACAGCACCTTGGGCTTGGGTTTTTCCACGCCTTCCTGGATCTGATGCAGGATCGCCTGCACTTCCTTTTCGGTGATCGGCGGCGGACGGCGCCCGGGCGCGCCGCCGACGAAACCAGTCACTTTCGGCGTGTTCTTCACCAGGTGCCAGGTCTCGTCGGTCATGTCCATTTCGACCAGCACATAGCCGGGAAAAAATTTGCGTTCGCTGATGTTCTTCTGGCCGCTTTTCATTTCGACCACTTCTTCGACCGGGACCAGGATCTGGCCGAATTTGTCTTCCATGCCCGCCCGGCCGATACGCTCCACGAGCGCGCGCTGAACGCTTTTCTCGAAGCCCGAGTAGGCGTGAACCACATACCACTTCTTCGACATCACGCCCCCGGCCCCATCAAGAGTTTCACGCCCCACACCAGGACCGCATCCACGATCCACAGGAAGATCGCCATCACCAGCACGAAGGCGAGCACCATTCCGGTGGTCTGCACCGTTTCCTTGCGCGACGGCCACACCACTTTCCTGGTTTCAACCACCGCCTCCTGGGCATAGACATGGAACTGTCGTCCCGGCTCGGTCATCCATGCGACCAATGCCGCCGCGACCAAACCCGCAGCCACAGAGGCAACCCGCAGAATCAGCGCCTTGTCACCCAAATAATAGAAGCCCGCGACCCCTGCAATGACCAGCAGTACCGCCAGCGCCAACTTGATCTTGTCTGCCATGTGTCCTTCGGAGTGTTCATCCTGCGGAGTGCTGAGTGATGAGTTTTGAATGTTAAGTTAAGATCAAAATCTCAAAATCAAACACTCAACACTCAACACTCAACACTCTTCACTCTTCACTCTTCACTCTTCACTCGCGCAGCGTTTGGCAGGCCAGGAGGGTCTCGAACCCCCAACCTTCGGTTTTGGAGACCGACGCTCTGCCAATTGAGCTACTGGCCTTTTAATCCCAGTGATTAGGTGAATAGTGATTCAGTGATTCAGTGGTTGCGCGGTTCGCTCTTGGTCACCCAATCACTCAATCACTCAATCACTCAATCACCTGGTCACTCGATGACCTTGGACACCACGCCGGCGCCCACGGTGCGGCCACCCTCGCGAATGGCAAAGCGCAAGCCCTCTTCCAGCGCAATGGGCTGAATGAGCTGCACGGTAATGGCCACATTGTCCCCAGGCATCACCATCTCGGTGCCCTTGGGCAACTCCACC
>CAZYTR010000399.1:0-8122 GCA_964650365.1 uncultured Alcaligenaceae bacterium
AACGATGGTCGTGCCGAATTCGTCGTTGACGTCGAGGATGAAACGGCTCATGTCCTGCTTTTCCTCCACATTCATGCCGGCCATCGGTTCGTCGAGCAGCAGCAGCTCGGGTTCCGCAGCCAGCGCGCGGCCGAGTTCGACCCGTTTTTGCAGGCCGTAGGGAAGTCGCCCCACCGGCGTCTTGCGGATCGACTCGATTTGCAGAAAGTCGATGATGTTCTCGACCACCCTGCGGTGTTCAAGCTCCTCCCGGCGCGCGCTTCCGAAGTACAGGCACTGGGACAGGAAACCCGCGTGCATTTTCAGCGTCCGCCCCGTCATGATGTTGTCCAGCACCGTCATGCCCTTGAACAGGGCGATGTTTTGAAAGGTGCGAGCGATTCCCTGGCTCGCCGCTTCGTGCGGGCGCATCTGCCGCCGGGTCTTGCCCTTGTAGGTTACGGTGCCTTGGCTGGGGTGATAAACGCCGTTGATGACGTTGAGCAGCGAACTCTTCCCCGCGCCGTTCGGGCCGATGATCGCCAGAATTTCGTGTCTGCGAACTCGAAAGCTCACACCCGACAACGCGGTAACGCCGCCGAAAGAGACCGAAATGTCGTCCACGCTGAGAATCGGCTCGCCGAGTGCGCGAATGTTCACGCTGTGCCCTTTACGTTTATCCTCACCCCTTGCTCCTCACCCCTCACCGTCGTTATGCCGCCGTCTTCGCGGTGGCGTAACGACTCGTTTTCACGTCGCGCACCCTGACCTCGGCGCGAATGCTTCCAGTGCGGCCATCCTCGAACTTCACCTGCGTCTCGATCCTGCAGCTCGCCGCGGCGCCGTATAGTGCGGTTACAAGCGGTGCATATTTCTCCGCAATGAAGCCGCGCCGTACCTTGCGGGTACGGGTCAATTCGTCGTCGTCAGCATCCAGTTCCTTGTGGAGCACCAGAAAGCGCCTTATCTGCGAGCCCGCCAGATGCGCTTCCCCGGCCAGATCGGCGTTGACCTGTTCGACGCAATTCTGGATCAGATCGTAAACCTCGGTCCGGGACGCGAGATCGACATAACCGCTGTAAGGCATGCTGCGCTTCTCGGCCCAGTTGCCCACGGCTTGCATGTCAATGTTGACGAAGGCGCAGACCATGTCCTGTTTGTCGCCGAAGCACACCGCCTCCTTGATGTAGGGGAAGAACTTTAGCTTGTTCTCGAGGAACTGCGGCGCGAACAGCGTCCCGTCCGTGAGCTTGCCCACGTCCTTGGCGCGGTCGATGATTTTCAGGTGCCCGTCGTCGCCGAAAAATCCGGCGTCGCCGGTCATGAAATAGCCGTCCGGCGAAATCGACTCGGCGGTGGCGTCCGGGCGCTTGTAGTACTCCTTGAGCAAGCCCGGGGTCTTGACCCAGATCTCGCCGCTGGCGGTGATCTTGATATCCACGCCTGGCAGCGGCTTGCCCACGGTATCCAGCTTGGCTTCGCCGTTGGGCTGCTTGCAAACGTAAACTGAGGTTTCGGTCTGCCCGTAGAGCTGCTTCAGATTCACCCCGATCGAGCGGTAGAAGCGGTAAAGGTCCGGCCCGATCGCGGCCCCACCCGTATAGGCCACACGGATCCGGCTCATGCCGAGCACATTCCTGAGCGGTCCATAAACCAGAATATTTCCCAGAAAATAGAGCAGCCTGTCGGCAAACGGGACCGGTTTTCCGTCCATGATCTCCGCCCCACAGCGGCGCGCTACGCCCATGAAGTAGTGGAACAGGTGGCGCTTGATCCGGCTGGCGTCGTCGATACGGATCATCACTGTCGTCAGCAAGTTCTCGAATACCCGGGGCGGCCCGAAGTAATAGGTGGGGCCAATTTCGCGCAGGTCGGTCATCACCGTCTCGGAAGATTCCGGGCAATTTACAGTGAAGCCGGCGACGAGCATCTGTGCATAAGAGAACAGGTGGTCCCCGACCCAGGCCATCGGCAGGTAGGAAAGCACCTCATCGTCGGGCGTGAACCCGTCGAACGCCACATCACCGCGGGCAGCGGCAATGAATGCGGCATGCGTCAGGCACACGCCCTTGGGTTTGCTGGTCGTGCCGGAGGTATAGAGGATTACGCACACGTCCTCGGGCCGGACCTGGTTGACGGAGTTCATGAAGAAGTCCGGGTTCTGACGGTGGTGCTCGATTCCGAGCTCCCGCAGCCGGTCATAGGGCATCAGTTGCGGCTGGGTGTAATTGCGCAGCCCGCGGGGCTCGTCGTAGTAGATGTGCTTGAGCTTCGGGTACTGCGGCAGGATCTCGAGCAGCTTGTCCACCTGCTCCTGGTCCTCGACGATGGCGTACTCGATCTCCGCGTTGTCGAGGACGTACAGCATCTCCTGCGCAACCGAATCCTGGTACAACGGGACCGGCACCCCGCCCAGGGACTGGACGGCGGCGAACGACCAGTAAAGCCGTGGCCGGTTGTCGCCGATGATGGCCAGGTTCATGCCGCGCCTGAAACCCTGGGCGGCCAGGCCGCAAGCGAGCGCGCGGACCTCGTCGGCGACCTGCGACCAGGTCCAGCTCTGCCAGATGCCGAGATCCTTCTCGCGGATCGCAGTCCGCTCTCCACGCACGCCAGCGTGATGCAACAGCTGAGCGGGGAACGTATCTGCGCCCCGGGGGCCCGCAGTGTCCGGGTGCTTCAAGGCCCTCCCCTCCCTCTTCTATAGTGTCCGGGCCAGCCTACGGCCAGCCTTGGCCTTTGTATCATCTTCACGCTGTCATGTCTTGCGCCGCGGTGCGGCCAGGAAAGCTGCTTGGGTGTATCAAGTGAGAATCGAAATAAAAGGCCCGCCTCGAACGAGGCGGGCGATTGCAGCCCCTGTCTGAAAAGCTTACTCAGTAACTGTAAGCGGCGGCGGGCAGCGACGGGACGCCGGCAAACTGCGCCGGAACTTCTCCCGTCAGGCTCTGCAGGAAGGCGATCAGCTCAGATACGTCGGCATCGTTCAGATCGCGGCCAAGCTGCAGCTTGGCCATGATACGCACCGTGTCACTCAACTCGGCCACCGAACCATCGTGGAAATACGGTGGCGTCACCGCCACGTTGCGCAACTGCTGCACCTTGAAGATGAACGCGTCTGCCTCGTTTTTGGTATCCCGGATGCGACCTTTGTCGCGATCCTTGAACAAGTCGATTTCCTTGCTGCCGGTGAGTATCCAGTAATCCTGGGTGATACCGAACTTCTGGTACATCTGCCCGCCGACTGTTACGCCGTTGTGACAGCCGGAGCAGCCGAACGTCATGAATTTGTCCAGTCCTTGCTTCGCCACTGCGTTCAACGCGGACTTATCGCCTTTAAGATACAGGTCGAAGGCGGCGGGGGTGATCAGTGTTCGCTCGTACGCGCCGATCGCCTTGCCCCAGTTCTCCGCCGTCACTGGTTCGGCCTCGCCAGGGAACGCCTTCTCGAACATCGCGCGATACCCGGGCAACGAACGCAGCCGCGCTTCGGCGGCGGCATAGTCGGCGTTGCCATAAGCCAGCGGGCTCACCAGGGCCTTGACCGCCTGCTCCTCGACATCCGCGCGGTTCCCGCCATAGTGCTGCACGAACTGCAGAGCGGTGTTGAATACGGTCGGCGCATTGCGCGGAATGATTTTGCCGCCCACACCAACGGAACGCGGCAGTGCGTCGGTGCCGTAGAAAAACGGATTATGGCACCCGCCGCAACTGCCTTTGCCGTCAGTCGATACCCGCGTCTCGAAAAACAGCGCACGGCCCAGGGCGACACGTTCCGGAGTGAGCGGACGTTGCGGCGTGCCGGCATCCGCGGGCAGTGGTTTGAACATCTGCTGCGCCCGCGCGAGCAGCACCTCGTCGTTGTCTTCTGCCGCGAGCCACGAAACCCCGGCCGCAAGCGCGATCGTAGAGCAATACAGAATCACGTTTTTTCCGATCTTCATGACTGTCCCCACAATTTTTGCATTGTCCGATCGGTTCGTCGGTTACTCAACTTTCCGCCTTGCAGTAGATCTCCAGGCAATTGTCTTCCGGATCGAAAGTCCGGAAGGAATTGAACTCCTCGCCTTTCTTGACCTGCTCGCCGAATTTGCCAGCCCATTCATTGAGGACCTGATTGCTCGGGACGCGAAACCCCACGTGCAGCTCCGGCGAGCGCTTGACCGGTTCTCCCGGCTGAAAGGCGATCAGCACCCCGGGCCCGCGCGCGCGATGCCCGTCCGCCTGCAGGCCGAATGTCTGGGCGTACCAGCGCGCCAGCCCTTCCGGATCGCGCGCCGGTATATTCAGGTGATCGAGTTGGAAATCGGACATTCCTGGTTCTCCCTTGAGTTTCAATACGCGGCGGCCCGGCCTGCGCTACATGCTTCTGCGGTACTGCCCGCCGACCTTGAACAATGCGTCGGTAATCTGGCCAAGCGAGCAGTAGCGCACGGCGTTCATCAGTTCCGCGAACACGTTGTCGTTGTCGATGACGGTCTGCTTCAGTTTCTCCAGTGCGGCCGGCGCCTTGGCGGCGTTGCGCTTCTGGAACTCGCGCAGACGGCGTATCTGGCCCTGCTTTTCCTCCTCGGTCGAGCGCTGCAGCGGGATGCTGCCGCCGGCCTCGAGTGCGTCCGGATTGCGGAACGTATTCACGCCGATGATCGGGTAGGAGCCGTCGTGCTTCTTGTGCTCGTAGTACAGCGACTCTTCCTGGATCTTGCCGCGCTGATAGCCGGTTTCCATCGCGCCGAGCACGCCGCCGCGCTCTGAGATCCGTTCGAACTCCTGCAGCACCGCTTCTTCGACTAGATCGGTCAGTTCGTCGATGATGAATGAGCCCTGGTTCGGGTTCTCGTTCTTCGCCAGGCCCCACTCGCGATTGATGATTAGCTGGATCGCGAGTGCGCGCCTTACCGATTCGGAGGTCGGCGTGGTGATCGCCTCGTCGTAGGCGTTGGTGTGCAGCGAGCTGCAGTTGTCGTAGATCGCGATCAGCGCCTGCAGCGTCGTGCGGATGTCGTTGAACGCGATCTCCTGCGCGTGCAGCGAACGGCCCGAAGTCTGGACGTGGTACTTCAGTTTCTGGCTGCGCTCGTTGGCCCCGTACTTGTTTCTCATCGTGGTCGCCCAGATGCGCCGCGCCACCCTCCCGAGCACCGCGTATTCCGGGTCCATGCCGTTGGAGAAGAAGAACGACAGGTTCGGCGCGAAGTCATCGATCTCCATGCCGCGCGCGAGATAGGCCTCGACGAAGGTGAAGCCGTTGGACAGTGTGAAGGCAAGTTGCGAGATCGGGTTGGCGCCGGCTTCGGCGATGTGATAGCCGGAAATCGACACCGAGTAGAAGTTTCGCACCTTGTGTTCGACGAAGTACTCCTGGATGTCGCCCATCACCTTGAGAGAGAACTCGGTAGAGAAGATGCAGGTGTTCTGGCCCTGGTCTTCTTTGAGGATGTCGGCCTGCACCGTGCCGCGAACGTTCTCGATCGCCCAGGCGCGGATCTTCGCGGTTTCCTGTTCGTTCGGTTGCCGCCCGTGCTGCGCGGCGAACTTCTCGTTCTGCTGGTCGATTGCGGTATTGACGAACATCGCGAGAATGGTCGGGGCCGGCCCGTTGATGGTCATTGACACCGAGGTCGCCGCATCGCACAGGTCGAAGCCGGAGTACAGCGCCTTAATGTCGTCCAGTGTGGCGATCGATACCCCCGAGTTGCCGACCTTTCCGTAGATGTCCGGACGTTCGTGCGGGTCGAAGCCGTACAGCGTCACCGAATCAAAGGCGGTCGACAGCCGCTTCGCCGGCATTTCCCGGCTGAGAAACTTGAAGCGTGCGTTGGTGCGGAACGGATCGCCCTCGCCGGCGAACATCCGGGTCGGGTCCTCGTTCTCGCGCTTGAACGCGAACACCCCGGCTGTGTACGGGAAAAAGCCGGGCAGGTTCTCGCGCATCAGCCACTTCAGCGTCTCGCCATCGTCCTCGAACTTCGGCAGCGCCACCTTTGGCACCTTGGTGCCGGCAAGCGAGGTGGTCGTCAGCACCGATCGGATCTCTCGATCGCGGATCTTTGTGACCTGTACGTCATCCGAATAGGACTGCCTGATTCGCGGCCACTCCCGCAGCAGCGCCTTTGCCTCGGTGCTTAGCGCCTTGTCGCGCTCCGCGATCAGAGGTTCGAGATCGGCGGAAGGCTTCTTCGCCTCTTCCAGCATGCGCTTGGCCTCGCGCAACTGCTGCCGCTCGCGCGCGATCCTGGCCTGTTTCGCCACGTCGGCGTGATAGGCACGCACGGTTTCGACAATTTCCGCCAGATAGCGCACGCGCGCCGGCGGAACGATGACATTCTGGCCGGACGACGCCTTTACCATGGTCGGTTTGAGCCTGGCTTCGCCGGCCTTGAGTCCGCGGGTCGTGAGTTCGGCGACGATGGCCTGATAGAGCGCGGTCACGCCATCGTCGTTGAACCGCGAGGCCATGGTGCCGAACACCGGCATCGCTTCGGCGGCTGCGCTGAAGGCACTGCGGTTGCGCTGCATCTGCTTGCGCACGTCGCGCAACGCATCCTGTGCCCCGCGGCGATCGAACTTGTTGATCGCGACGAAGTCGGCGAAGTCGAGCATGTCGATCTTCTCGAGCTGGCTGGCGGCGCCGAACTCGGGCGTCATTACGTACAGCGAGAAGTCCACGTGCGGGACGATTGCCGCGTCGCCCTGGCCGATGCCGGAAGTCTCCACCAGTACCAGGTCGAAGCCGGCGCACTTGCAGGCGCCGATCACCTCCGGCAGGCAGGCGGCGATCTCGGCTCCGGAATCGCGGGTGGCGAGCGAGCGCATGTAAATGTTCGGATGATCGATCGCGTTCATGCGGATACGGTCGCCCAGGAGCGCGCCGCCGCTCTTGCGCCGCGACGGGTCCACGGCGATCACGGCGATCTTGAGCGCGTCATCCCGGTCGATGCGAAAGCGCCGGATCAGTTCGTCCGTGAGAGAGGACTTGCCCGAGCCGCCGGTTCCGGTGATGCCAAGCACCGGCACGTTGTCGCGCTCCGCCGCCCGCTTTGCCAGCTTCTGGCGCAGCGGTTCCGGCAGCGTCGCGTTTTCGAGCCCGGTAATGACGCGCGCCAGGTCGCGCACATTGCCGCGGAAGACTTCGTCGAGGCTGGCCGGCAATTCTGCAGACAGATTGCGGTCCGCAGTGCGGATCATGTCGGTGATCATTCCCTGCAAGCCCATGCGCGCGCCGTCTTCGGGTGAATAAATGCGCGCCACACCGTAGCGATGCAGTTCTTCGATCTCGCTTGGAACGATCACACCGCCGCCGCCGCCGAAAACCTTGATGCCCGCACCGCCGCGGCTGCGCAGCAGGTCGAGTGTGTACTTGAAATATTCGATGTGGCCGCCTTGATACGAGGACACCGCGATGCCCTGCACGTCCTCCTGGATAGCTGCGGTGACGATCTCGTCCACCGACCGGTTGTGGCCGAGGTGGATGACTTCGACGCCGCTCGCCTGCAGGATGCGGCGCATGATGTTGATCGAGGCGTCGTGGCCATCGAACAGGCTCGCCGCGGTCACAAAGCGGATTTTATTGCCAGCCCGGTCCTTTTGATCGGCGGGCTTCAGGCTCAGGTCAGTCATCTGGTTTGTCTGGTCGGCCGCAATCACCGCCGGAACGCGAGTAGCAGGCGGGGAGCGCTGGTCGCAGTATTATTCCTTACGTTGACGTAAACGTAAATGCGCCCCAAAGAACCTTGAAAGGCGAGACGCGCTCAAGACGAAGGTACACGAGGGCAAAACCAAGGTACACGAAGGAATTCGGATTCCGGATGAACGATCGAGCGCAGCCGCTTACCGACGCGATGGGCGCCGTGCATACGCCAGCCGGGCCGGATGCCCGGATCGTCTGCCTCGTTCCCAGCATCACCGAGTTGCTGTTCGAACTCGGACTCGGCGACCGGATCGTCGGCCGCACTGGCTTCTGCATCCATCCGCAGGGCAAAGTCAAGTCGGTGCCCAAAGTGGGCGGGACCAAGGATGTGAACGTCGGGAAGATCCGCCGACTGGCGCCCACGCATCTGATCGTCAACGTGGACGAGAACGAAAAACCCACGGTGGAAGAACTGGCGCGGTTCGTTCCCACCGTCGTCATCACCCATCCGCT
>CAZYTR010000400.1:0-9246 GCA_964650365.1 uncultured Alcaligenaceae bacterium
CTATCGCCTGAACGCTTGCATCGGAACCCCGGGGCGTTCCCATGCCCAACCCTCTCACAAGGCGTGTTTCAGTGCAGGCTCATGTTTAGCCGCGCTTGCGGCCCGGATCAACGTGAGCCGGAACTAAAGTAGGTCACCGCCGGCAAGGCAAGGGGTAGGCCTTTTTATTTGGGCATTTGATGCGGCTGACCTGCTTTCGGAACGAAAACACACCCCTTGGAAACCTGCATCGAAGCCGCCCGACCCCACGTGCGTACGCGGGTGACGACCTCATGGGGGTGTGTTTCAGTGCAGGCTAACTTGGGCCCTGGCCCAAGTTAAGTCTGACCTTCAGGTCAGACGGCCGCAACTAAAGTAGGTCACCGCGCCTTATGCCTTGGCGGCGGTTGTTTCAGTGCGGCCTAAGCGTGAGCCTCCGGTTAGACGGCCGGAACTAAAGTAGGTCACTGCCAGGATCTGCAGACCTTAGCCCGCGCAACAGCTTTGGAGCGGCCAAAGTAGCTCACCGCCACTTGATACCTTGGCAACACTCGTTCCCGTAGTCGGTCACCGCGCGTGCCGGATTCGATGCGCGCAGCCAAAATCCGTAAGTCTGGTCCACCCGAACACAGTGGAAACTTCTGAATTTCTCTCCGCGACGTCGAGAAGGTCCCGCGCTCGTCCCGATAGGACAAAGCGTGCCCATGTCATTGCATTAGCGTATGCATCCAAGTACTTGCAAAGTGCGAGCGGCAACGCTCATTTGGATAGAGGGCCATCAGGACGTTGATACGACGGCATTTCGCAGGACGATGCGTTCTGTTGCTGTTTGATTTCAACGGGAATTTTGCTAAAATTGCCGCGCTTTGAAAACGAGGTGGGCCGAGTGCCCATTTTTTGTTTGTGAGAACGATTTAGTGGACCTCAGCGGATTGCTCGAAAAGACGGTCGGCGGACTCGGCTACGAACTAGTCGATGTTGAGCTTGCCAATCATGGAAGGCTGATGCGGATTTTCATCGACAAGCTTGGCGGCGTGAGTATTGACGACTGTGCCGCGGTCAGCAACCACCTCACGCGGTTATTTGCCGTCGAGAACGTAGATTATGAGCGGCTTGAAATTTCGTCCCCCGGACTGGACCGATCGCTGAAGCGGTCGAAAGACTTCAAACGATTTTCCGGGGAACGCGTTCAAGTGAAATTGCGCATCCCGATCAACGGTCGCAAGCGACTGGCCGGGGTCCTGCAGAACGTAGGGGAAGATGGGTTTGAACTGGATGTCGATGGCGAACTGTTGACGTTAGCATTCGCCGACATCGATAAAGCCCGCCTGGTCCCGAATATTTGACTGGAGAATTCAGAAATGAGCCGCGAGCTGTTGATGCTTGTTGATGCGCTGGCGCGCGAAAAGAACGTCGAAAAGGACATTGTTTTCGGCGCGCTCGAGCTCGCCTTGGCTTCGGCTACCAAGAAGCGTTTCAAAGACGACGTGGATGTGCGCGTTGAGATCGACCGCGAGACCGGCGAATACAAGTCGTTCCGGCGCTGGCAGATCGTTGCTGATAATGATCACGAGATCCCGGCGCAGCAGATCGCCCTGACCGATGCCCACGAGCGCGATCCAGGTCTCCAAATCAATGATTTCGTCGAAGAGGCGCTGGAGCCGGTGGAGTTCGGGCGCATCGGCGCGCAGACCGCCAAGCAGGTCATCCTGCAGAAGATTCGGGATGCGGAGCGCGAGCAGATTCTCAATGATTTCCTGCAGCGTAAGGAATTCATCGTAACCGGTGCCATCAAGCGCATGGAGCGGGGCAATGCAATCATCGAATCCGGACGCATCGAGGCGGCGTTGCCCAAGGATCAGATGATTCCGAAAGAGAACCTTCGGATCGGCGACCGCGTACGCGCGTTTCTGCTCAAGGTGGACCGCAATAATCGTGGACCGCAATTGATTCTGTCGCGGACAGTGCCGGAGTTCCTGATCAAACTGTTCGAGATGGAAGTCCCGGAGATCGAGGAAGGCCTGCTGGAGATCAAGGCAGCGGCGCGCGACCCCGGATCCCGCGCAAAGATTGCCGTGAAATCCAATGATCCGCGCATTGATCCGATCGGCACCTGCGTCGGGATGCGCGGTTCACGGGTGCAGGCCGTAACCGCCGAACTCGCCGGGGAGCGGGTGGATATTACCCTGTGGTCACCGGATCCTGCGCAGTTCGTCATCAATGCGCTGGCACCCGCCGAGGTGAGCAAAATCACCGTTGATGAAGAATCGCACAGCATGGATGTGGTCGTCGACGAAGAGAATCTCGCGCAAGCGATAGGCCGCAACGGACAGAACGTGCGTCTTGCGAGCGAGCTGTCCGGCTGGGAACTCAATATCATGACCGAGGAGGAGTCCCAGAAGAAGAACGAGGAGGAATCCGCAACGGTACGCACGCTCTTCATGGAACGCCTCGACGTGGACGAGGAAGTCGCCGGCATTCTGATCCAGGAGGGATTCACGACGCTCGAAGAAGTGGCCTACGTGCCGATCAACGAAATGCTGGAGATCGAGTCTTTCGACGAAGATACCGTCAACGAGCTGCGGAGCCGTGCGCGCAATGCGCTTCTTGTTGAAGCCATCGCCAGCGAGGAACATGTCGAAAACGTGGCCAGCGACCTGCTCACGCTCGAAGGCATGGATAACGAGACGGCTCGCGTGCTGGCTGCGAAAGGCGTGACTACACAGGAGGACTTGGCCGATCTGGCGGTGGACGACCTTGTGGAACTGACCGGAATCGATGCGGAGCGCGCAAAGGAACTGATCATGACGGCACGCGCACCGTGGTTCGCGGCAAGCCAGGGATAACGACATATGGCGCAGATGAACGTTTCGCAATTCGCCAAGGAGCTGGGACTGCCTTCGGCGTTGCTCCTCGAGCAACTTCAGGCAGCGGGAGTAGGCAAGGCGCTGGCCGAAGATACCGTGCTCACGGAACACGACAAGACCCAGCTCCTGGATTACCTGCGACGCGTTCATGGGGCCAAGGACACCAAGAACAAGATCACGCTGACCCGGCGCCAGACGACGGAGATCAAGAAAGCCGACAGTACCGGCAAGGCGCGGACCATCCAGGTCGAAGTCAAGAAGAAACGCGTTTTGGTCAAACGCGATGCCGTGGCTGCAGAGGCGCCTGCGCCCGTTGCCGAAACCGCCGCGCCTGGCGCGATCGATGCGCAACAGACGGCGTTGCGGGAGGAAGAGGCGCGAAAGCAAGCCGAGCTGATTGCCCGGCAGAGCGCCGAAGCGACCCAGAAACAACAACGCAAGCGCAAGACGGCCAAGGGTGCGGCTCCGGCAGCCGCGGCCGAAGCCGAGAAGTCCGTAGTCACGGCGCCGCCTCAGCCCACCGAGGGAGCGGTTGCCAAGAAGCCGACAACCGAAGGCACGCTGCACAAGCCCGCCACGAAACCGGGAGAGAAGCCGGCCAAACCCAAGACCGCGAAGAAATCCGAAACGGCCTGGAAGGATGAGTCGGCCAGGCGCCGAGGACTCAAGACTCGCGGCGACGATTCCCGGGGGGGCCAGGGCTGGCACGCCCGCATGGGTCGCGGCACCAAGCACAAGAGCGAGGTGGTCACCACCGACCAGTCATTCAGCGCACCGACTGAACCGATCGTGCGGGAGGTGCTGGTGCCGGAGAGCATCACCGTCGCGGCGTTGGCTCAAAAAATGTCGGTAAAGGCCGCAGAAGTCATCAAAGTGTTGATGAAGCTCGGCAGTATGGTGACGATCAATCAGGTGATCGACCAGGACACGGCGATGATCGTCGTGGACGAGATGGGCCACATCTCCAAACGCGCCAAGCTGGATGATCCGGAGTCTTTCCTCACCGAGGAAGCGGAAAAGCACGATGTAGTTGCCGAACCGCGCGCACCGGTCGTTACCGTCATGGGACACGTGGACCATGGCAAGACATCTTTGCTGGACTATATCCGCCGTACACGCGTGGCCAGCGGCGAAGCCGGTGGCATCACCCAACACATCGGCGCTTACCATGTGAATACGCCGCGCGGCATGATCACTTTTCTCGATACGCCCGGCCACGAAGCATTTACCGCAATGCGTGCCCGCGGTGCGAAAGTGACCGACCTGGTCGTTCTGGTGATCGCCGCGGACGATGGCGTGATGCCGCAGACAATCGAGGCAATACACCACGCGCGCGCCGCCAAGGTGCCGCTGGTGGTGGCCGTCAACAAGGTCGACAAACCGGAGGCCAATCCGGAAAAAATTCGCCAGGAACTCGCCGCCGAGCAGGTCGTACCCGAAGAGTGGGGTGGCGACACGATGTTCCAGGACGTCTCGGCAAAAACCGGCAAAGGTATCGATGAGTTGCTCGAGCGCATTCTGCTTCAGGCTGAAGTTCTCGAGCTCAGGGCGCCCAGGAACGTTCCTGCGCACGGTGTGGTGATCGAATCACGGCTCGACAAGGGTCGTGGACCTGTCGCCACCATTCTGGTGCAGTCGGGAACGCTCAAACGCGGCGATGTTGTCCTGGCCGGCGCGGTGTTCGGGCGCATACGCGCGATGCTCGACGAGGCCGCACACCCGGTGCCGGAGGCTGGCCCTTCTATCCCGGTAGAGGTCCAGGGCCTGTCCGACGTGCCGATCGCCGGCGAGGAGATGGTAGTGCTGGGCGACGAGCGCAAGGCGCGCGAGATTGCACTGTTCCGGCAGGGCAAGTTTCGCGAGGTCAAACTTGCGAAACAGCAGACCGCAAAGCTCGAGGGAATGTTTGACCAGATGACTACAGGGCAGGTGAAAACCCTGTCGCTGATCATCAAGGCCGACGTACAGGGGTCCTACGAGGCGTTGGCCCATGCCCTGACCAGGCTTTCCACCGCCGAGGTGAAGGTCAACATCGTCCACGCCGGCGTGGGCGCGATTACCGAGTCGGACGTGAACCTGGCTCTGGCATCGAATGCGGTGATCATTGGCTTCAACACGCGCGCCGACACCATGGCAAGGAAGCTGGTTGCGGCACATGGCATCGAATTGCGTTATTACAACGTGATATACGAGGCAGTCGACGAGATCAAGGCGGCACTGTCCGGGATGCTTACGCCAGACAAGAAGGAAAGCACCATCGGCATGGTGGAGATCCGACAAGTATTCAAGATCTCCAAGGTCGGTACCGTGGCTGGCTGTTACGTACTCGAAGGCGCGGTGCGTCGGGGGTCACCGGTGCGCGTGCTCCGGGACAACGTGGTCATCCATTCCGGAGAACTGGATTCTCTCAAGCGCTTCAAGGACGATGTACGCGAGGTGAAAGCCGGATTCGAGTGCGGTCTTTCGATCAAGAATTTCGACGATCTCAAGGTCGGTGACCAGCTTGAAGTTTACGAAGTCGTTGAGATCGCGCGTACCCTGTGAGCGCAGTTTTGAGTGTTGAGTTCTTAGTGTTGAGTTTGCACGCGCTACGGTTGCGCGCGGTAATTCACAACTCGACACTCAACATTCGACACTAGGCACTCGCGAGCCCATGGCGCGCGAATTCCCGCGCATTGCTGCGCCGATGCCGGCGCGGTCCGGTATATCCATTGGGAGAGCGCATGGCAAAGGACCCTTCCAGGCTCGGGCGCATAGCGGACCAGATCCAGCGGGATCTGGCGGACCTGATCCGCAATGAACTCAAGGACCCGCGGGTCGGCATGATTACGCTGACCGGCGTGGAGGTCAGCAACGATTACCGGCACGCGAAGATTTTCTTCACCACCTTGGGTGGCCCGGAGGTCGTTTCGCAGACACAAAGTGGCCTGCAACGGGCATCCGGGTTCCTGCGTTCCCAACTTGCCGGTGGCCTCATGCTGCGCATCGTTCCAGAATTACACTTTGTGCACGATGAATCGGTTGAGCGTGGCGTGCGCCTGTCCAAGTTGATCGATGAGGCTGTGGCCTCCCAGCCATCGGTGGATCTTGGCAAAGATCGGGACTGATGGCCCTGGCGAAATCCGAATGCGCCGTCGGCAGTTCCTATCCCTTGATTCAAGGCGTTCTGCTCCTCGACAAGCCTGCCGGCCTGACTTCCAACGCAGCTCTACAGCGAGTACGGCGCCTGTTCGGCCGGATCAAGGCCGGACATACCGGTACGCTGGACCCGCTGGCCACCGGTCTGTTACCAATCTGCCTCGGCGAGGCCACCAAGTATTCCCACTCTTTGCTCGACGCGGACAAAACTTATGAGGCGGTAATTCGGCTGGGTTTTGTCAGCTCGACCGGGGATGCGGAAGGCGCGATAGAGGAAGCCGGTATGTCGGATTTCGACGAGGAGAAATTGAAGGAGGTCGTACGGGCCTTTACCGGGCCGATCCTGCAGCGGCCGCCGATGCACAGCGCGCTGAAGAAGGACGGCCGACCGTTGTATGAATATGCCAGGGCCGGAATCGAGATCGACCGGGTCTTAAGAAACGTTCTTATAAAAAAACTGGAAGTAATTGATTACAGAAGAAATATTTTGTCAATCAAAGTGACTTGCAGCAAGGGGACCTACATCCGGGTATTGGCGCAGGATATGGGCGAAACGCTGGGCTGCGGTGGGTACTTGACGGCGTTGCGGCGGACCCGGATTGCCGATCTGGATGTCACCGAAGCTGTCGGGCTCGAGGATCTTGAAAGATCTGGGTCCGTGGTTGCGGCAAACCTTGTGCTGCCCGTCGATCTGCTCGTCAGCGCGTACCCGTCATTGCATTTGGATAGCGCGGAAGCCAAACGCGTCAGCACGGGCCTGGAGGTCCGGCCGGCGGTCGAAGTCGTGCCGCAGGGCCCCGTCAGGTTGTATGGCCCGAAGGGAGCTTTTCTAGGGATGGGTGAAGGCCGGTCCGACGGTATCGTCGCCCCGAAGCGCATGCTGGTTAACCCGGCAACGGTGGCGGAAAACCTGGAAAATGTGCGATTCACCCCCTAGAGAAGCTTGGAAACCCCGGATTCCGCGGGTAGAATGGCGGCCTTTCTTTCGGAGACAGGGTAAATGGCGATAACGACGAGCCAGAAGGCTCAGATTCTGCAGGATCATCAGCGGGCAAAGGCCGACACCGGCTCCCCGGAAGTGCAGGTCGCGCTGCTTACCGCGCGCATCAACGACCTGACCGATCATTTCAAGGCCCACGTAAAAGATCATCATTCCCGTCGCGGGCTGTTGAAAATGGTGAGCCGCCGTCGCAAGTTGCTGGACTACCTGCGCCTGTCGGACAGAGACCGGTACCGCTCGTTGCTCGATCGCCTCGGGCTTCGCAAGTAAAGCATTCATCTCCTTCGGTCACTCCGGGCAAGTCTTAAGCATTTCCCGTGATCCGGGTTGGCAGCGATGCGCCGACCGGAAATCCCGAACCGATCAACCGTGTCAAGGAGCGGACCGCGCTCCTTCGCAAATCAGAATCAGAGGGAACCCTCTTGAACGTAACCAGGAAAACCATCAACTACGGGCGCCACACGCTGACGCTCGAAACCGGCGAAGTTGCGCGCCAGGCTCACGGTGCCGTCATGGTAAACATGGACGACACCGTGGTACTGGTCACCGTCGTCGGTAACAAGGACGCCAAGCCGGGACAGGACTTCTTCCCGCTGACCGTGGATTATCAGGAGCGAACCTACGCAGCTGGCAAGATTCCCGGCGGATTTTTCAGACGCGAGGGCAGGCCATCGGAAAAAGAAACGCTCACCTCGCGGCTCATCGACCGGCCCATCCGCCCGCTATTTCCGGAGGGCTTCTTCAACGAAATCCAGGTCATTGCAACAGTCGTTTCCTCGAACAATGAGGTGGACTCCGACATCCCGGCGATGATCGGCGCTTCCGCCGCGCTGGCGATCTCGGGTATTCCTTTCAACGGACCGATCGGTGGGGCGCGCGTGGGCTACGTCGACGGCGAATATGTTCTCAACCCCACGGCAACCGAACTGAAGTCTTCGCAGCTCAACCTGGTCGTGGCCGGCACCAAGCAGGCGGTGCTTATGGTCGAGTCTGAGGCGATGGAACTTACCGAAGACGTCATGTTGGGCGCAGTTGTATTCGGTCACCAGCAGATGCAGGCGGTGATCGATACCATCAACGAACTCGCCGACGAAGTCGGCAAGCCAGTGTGGGATTGGGCCCCTCCACAGACGGACCGCAACATCAGCGAGCGCGTCGCCCAGCTTGCCGAGGAGGAACTGCGTGAAGCATATCGCCTGCGGCAGAAACAGGCGCGCACCGAGAAGGTGGAGCAGATCCGTGGCAAGGTTTTGACCGATGTGGCGCCCGAAGGCTCGGACGCTGCGCACGTCAACATGGTGACGTCGATTTTCAATGATATCGAGTCGAAAATAGTGCGCAGCCAGATTCTCAATGGCGAACCGCGCATTGATGGTCGCGATACCCGCACCGTGCGGCCGATCACGATTCGCGCCGGCGTGCTGCCGCGCGCCCATGGTTCGGCGCTGTTCACCCGCGGCGAAACGCAGGCCTTGGCGGTGGCTACACTGGGCACCGTACGAGACGAACAGATCATCGACGCGCTGCAGGGTGAGTACAGAGAGCGTTTCATGCTTCACTACAACATGCCTCCTTACGCGACCGGAGAAACGGGCCGTGTCGGCACGCCGAAACGGCGCGAAGTCGGGCATGGAAGGCTTGCCAAGCGCGCGCTGCTGGCGGTACTGCCAGCTCCCGAGGAGTTTGCCTATTCCATACGGCTGGTTTCCGAGATTACCGAGTCCAACGGCTCGAGTTCGATGGCATCGGTCTGTGGCGGCTGTCTGGCGCTGATGGATGCCGGGGTGCCGCTCAAGGCGCACGTTGCGGGCATAGCCATGGGCCTGATCAAGGAGGGTAACCGCTTCGCGGTGCTGACCGACATCCTCGGTGACGAGGACCATCTGGGTGACATGGATTTCAAGGTCGCGGGGACCGAGTCGGGTATCACAGCGTTGCAGATGGACATCAAGATCCAGGGCATCACCAAGGAAATCATGAACGTCGCGCTGCTGCAGGCGCGCGAAGGGCGGATGCACATACTCGGCTTGATGCGGCAGACGCTGGCCACGCCGCGTTCTGAACTCTCCGCTTACGCGCCGCGCATGATCACCATCAAGATCAAGCCGGAAAAAATCCGCGACGTGATCGGCAAGGGTGGTGCCGTGATCCGCGCCATCACCGAAGAGACCGGAACGACCATCGACATCAACGACGACGGCACCGTGACCATCGCCTGCGTTTCTTCCTAGGGCGGCGAGGCGGCCAGACGCCGCATAGAGG
>CAZYTR010000401.1:0-10397 GCA_964650365.1 uncultured Alcaligenaceae bacterium
AAAGCGCATGCCGGCCGAGCCAATCCGACAGGATTCAGGACGGATCCCCAACGGACTGCGCCCCGCAACGTGATGCGCGCGGGCACCAATGCAATCGAAGCGATCTTCAGGTTTGAAACCGCCGAGGGCCGCGGCAACGGAGTTCTACGGCTGATCCTCGATACTAACGACGGCAACACGCTGAAAGCGTGGACGCTGCTCACAGCGCTCGACGAATTAAAGGGGTTCGAGGAACACGTCGGGGGATCGCGGCCCAAATGTAAGTCCTATTCGCGCGATTTTCGGGGCCCTAACTGGCTCGACGACAGGCGATCCGCCGCCGAATATATCGACAGAGATCCGGTTG
The DNA here is from genome assembly GCA_964650365.1 of uncultured Alcaligenaceae bacterium. GTDB lineage: Bacteria > Pseudomonadota > Gammaproteobacteria > Burkholderiales > JACQAP01 > JACQAP01. The sequence goes on from CAZYTR010000401.1 coordinate 347, forward strand.
TGCTCGTCGTTGGCGGCGGGCAGGCCGGGCTTTCGATCGCTGCTCGCCTGACTCAATTGCAGATCGACACGCTGATCGTGGACCGCGAACAGCGCATCGGTGACAACTGGCGCAAACGCTATCACGCGCTGACCCTGCACAACCAAGTGCACGTCAACCACCTTCCGTACATGCCTTTCCCGTCGAACTGGCCGACCTACATTCCAAAAGACAAACTTGCCGGCTGGTTCGAGGCCTATGTGGACAGCATGGAGCTGAATTACTGGACGGCCACGGAATTCGAGGGCGGCACGTATGACAAAAAAGAGGGGCGATGGTCCGTCGTGCTACGTCGGGCGGACGGCACAAAGCGGGAAATGCGTCCGCAGCACGTCGTCATGGCCACCGGGGTCAGCGGAATTCCCAATCTTCCTGATATCCCGACGTTGCGCAACTTCGCCGGCAAAATCCTGCGCTCCAGCCAATACGACGATGGCGAGGCATGGAAGGGCAAGAGCGTGCTTGTGATCGGCACGGGCAACAGCGGCCACGATATTGCCCAGGACCTTTACTCGAGCGGGGCCAAGGTCACTCTGGTTCAACGTAGTCCGACCCTGATCGTCAATATCGAACCGAGCGCGCAACTTCCCTACGCGTTATATGACGAAGGACCTCCTCTGGAGGACTGCGACCTCATCACCATGTCCATCCCGCTTCCACTGGCAAGGAGGAGCCACATCGTCTTGACCGAGCAAGCGAAGAATATGGACAGGGAACTCCTCGACGGGCTGGAGCGCAGCGGCTTCAAGCTCGATTTCGGGGAAGACGGAACGGGCTGGCAGTTCAAGTACCTCACGCGCGGCGGCGGCTATTACTTCAATGTCGGCTGTTCCGATCTTATCGTCGAAGGCGAGATAGGACTGGCGCAATTTTCCGATATTGACGCGTTCGTCGCGGATGGCGCGCGTATGCGCACCGGCAATACGCTTGCCGCCGATCTGATCGTGTTGGCGACCGGCTACAAAGGCCAGGAATATCTGGTCCGCCAGCTGTTTGGCGACGACGTTGCTGCCCGCGTTGGCCCCGTCTGGGGATTCGGCGATGAACAGGAGTTGCGCAACATGTTCACGCGCACCGCGCAGCCGGGCCTCTGGTTTATCGCCGGCAGTCTGGCCCAGTGCCGCATCTACTCCAAATATCTCGGCCTGCAGATAAAAGCCTGCGAGGTAGGCCTGTTACCCCGAGTTCGCGCCCTTCTGGATAGCCGGGAAGTTGTGGACGACTATCGCTAGGGTTCGCCGCGGCCACACCGTTATGTGTCCCTGGTTTTCGAAATCCCCCGCGTGCCGTTGCGTTGAAAGCGCTTGATGCCGCGCAACGCGCGGGACTGGAAATCCAAACCGAAGTCGTCTATAAATCTGTTGGCCTCCGCAACGGGAGGACAGCGTCATTCAACAATTAAATCGGGGGAGCTATGTCTGAGCAAACGTCGCGGCGCGGGTTCCTGAGATCGTCGGCCCTGAAGCTGGGGGCCGGAGTGGCGGTGCTCGGCGCCGCCAGTTGCAGCAGTTCCGGCCCGGGCGCGGGTCCCAGCGCGAGCAAACTCAACGAAGTACTCAAGCGTGGAACGGTAATCGTCGGCACCGGCAGCACCAACCCGCCGTGGCACTTCGAGGACGAGCAGGGCAATCTCCAAGGTTTCGACATCGAGATGGCGCGTCTGCTCGCCAAAGGCCTGTTCGACGATCCTGCCAAGGTGCAGTTCGTGCGCCAGGCCTCCGATGCGCGCATTCCCAACCTGCAGACCGGCCAGGTCGACGTCGTCTTCCAGTTCATGACGGTCACCGCGCAGCGCGCGCAACTGGCGGACTTTTCGATTCCGTACTATCGCGAGGGCGTCGGGACGTTGTTGCGCAGGAACAGCCCGCATGCCGGCGCGCTCGATCTCGCCAAATGGGGGAAGAAGGTCAAGGTCTCCATTCTGCAGAACGTCTACGCCGAGAGCATCGTTCACACCGCGATACCGGAAGCGGAAGTGCTGCAGCTCGACTCGGTCGCCAATGCGATCCTGGCGCTCGATTCCGGTCGCGTGGACGCCGCTGCGATCGACGATTCGACGGTGCGCTGGCTGGTGCGCCAGAATCCGGACAAGTACAAGGCTGGCAACTACGGCTGGTCGCCGCAGACGTATGCAGCCGCGGTGCGCCCGGGCGATCCGATCTGGCTGCACTTCGTCAATACCGTGCTGCACGAAGGGATGACCGGCGTCGAGTTCGATACCTACGCAGCAGCCTTTCAGAAATTCTTCGGCGTCAAACTGGCCCCGCCACCGGTGGGCTTTCCCGTGGAATTCGGAGTCAGACACTAGAACACCACCCCCACTCCCCGGCCCTCTCCGCCTGCCTCACCTCGCCCCTCTCCACAACTGGAGAGGGAGGAAAGGTCAAGATGCGGAGAGCGGGAAGGAAAAGATGTACCAGTTCAACTGGCGTCCGGTTTTCGACAACTTCGACCTGCTGCTGAAGGGGCTGTTGCTCGGCATCGGCATCGCGGCGCTTGCGCTCGCGATCGGCAGCCTGCTTGGACTGATCGCAGCCTTCGGCCGCTCCAGCGGCCCGCGGCCGATACGGCTGCTGGTCGCCGGGTATGTCGAAGGTGTGCGCAATATTCCGCTGCTGCTGCTCATCTACTTCGTTTACTTCGGCCTGCCGTTGATCGGCGTCAGCGTGCTGGACAATCTGTGGTCTTTCGTCTTCGCACTGGCGATCTATTCCGGCGCCTATCTCACCGAGATTTTCCGTGCCGGCATCGAGGCAGTCAGCAGGGGGCATATCGAGGCCGGCAAGGCGATCGGGTTGAATCGTTGGCAACGGATCCGCTTCGTCACTATTCCGCTCATGTTCCGTATCGTGCTGCCTTCGCTGGGCAACACCTTCATATCGTTGTTCAAGGACACGTCGCTGGCCTCGGCGATCGCGGTCCCCGAGCTGACTTACGGAGCCATCCGCATCAACGTCAATACCTGGCGCGTGATCGAGGTATACCTGGTGGTGGGGTTGCTTTATCTCGTCACGTGCTACGCCATCGCTAGCGGGCTGCGGCTGCTGGAACGGCGTTTCGCCATGATTCGATAATGCATGGTTCGATGATGTACGCAAACACGGAAGCCGGCGAATGGATGTCGTGATCGCGAGCGGGCCGTTGATTCTGCGCGGACTGCTGATAACCCTTGAGGTATCGGTCGCGGTGCTGCTGCTCGGCACGCTCATCGGAGTCATTGGCGGGCTCTCGCTGCTGTACGGCGCATCGCCGCTGCGCCTGATCGCACGCATTTACGTCGACGCCATGCGCGGCATCCCGCAGCTGGTGCTGATCTTCGCAATCTTCTACGGCTTTCCGGCCTTCGGTCTGCAGGTTTCGGCGATCGTTGCCGGGATACTCGCGCTCAGCGTTTTTTGCGGGGCACATGTTTCCGAGGTAATTCGCGGCGGCGTGGACTCTATCCCGCGCGGCCAGATGGATGCCGCCCAGGGGATCGGGCTCAACTTCGCGCAGCGATTGCGGTACGTGATTTTTCCGCAGGCCCTGGGCCGGATTCTGCCGGCATGGGTCAATACCGCGGTCGAGCTGGTCAAGGCCTCCTCGCTGGTGTCGCTGGTCAGCGTGGTTGACCTGATGATGGCAATTCAGCAGATCGTGGGCCGGACGCGTGAGGTTTTGCTGTTCTACGCGGTGGCCGCACTGCTTTACTTCGTGATCAATTACACCATCTCGGTAATCGGCGTACGTCTGGAAAAGCGTTATGCCTGCATCTGAAGACCAACATCAGAACAGGACGCCCGTGACCGGGAAGGTCGTCGTGATCCAGGGCCTCGTCAAGCGCTTCGGCGCGCTGGAGATTCTTTGCGGTATAGATCTGGAGATTTCCAAGGGCGAGGTGGTGGTCATCGTCGGCCCGAGCGGTTCGGGCAAGACCACACTGTTACGCTGCATAAATTTCCTCGAGGAGTACCAGGGCGGCCGGATCCACGTGGACGGCCAGTTGGTGGGCTATCGCGACGGCGGCGGCGATTTCGTCAGGCTGCCGGACCGCATCATTGCCGGCATGCGCGCCGACGTCGGCATGGTGTTCCAGAGTTTCAATCTGTTCCCGCACATGACGGCGCTGGAGAACGTGATGCTCGGCCTTACCAAGGTGCGCAAGCTGCCGCCTGGCGAATCCGAGGGGCGCGCAACGTCATGGCTGGAACGCGTGGGCCTCAAGGACAAACTGCACGCGCATCCCGCGCAGCTTTCCGGCGGACAACAGCAGCGCGTGGCGATTGCCCGCGCTGTGGCGATGGAACCCAAAGTCATGCTGTTCGACGAGGCGACCTCGGCGCTCGACCCGGAACTGGTCGGCGAAGTTCTGAGCGTGATGGAAGATCTCGCCCACAGCGGCATGACCATGCTGGTCGTCACCCACGAGATGCGTTTTGCGCGGGAGGTCGGGCATCGCATCGTGTTCATGGACAAAGGCGTGATTGTCGAGCAAGGCGCACCGCGGCAGATTTTCGAGCAGCCACAATCGGAACGGCTGAAGGCATTTCTCGGTCATTTCACGAAGACAATGTAACCACCGATAACAGCAAACTTGCATAGGAGAAAAGCCATGGCGAAGCAACGAATTTCGACCACCACCGGCGCGCAACCAGTCGGCGCCTACTCGCAGGGGTTGCGCGCCGGCGACTTCGTGTTCGTGTCCGGCCAAGGTCCGCTCGACCCGATGACCGGAAAGGTCGTCGGCGACAACATCGAGGAGCAGACCGCGCGCGTGCTGGAAAACATCAAGGCCATTCTCGAAGCCGGGGGCGCGGGTATGATCGACGTGGTCAAGGTCAGCGCGCACCTGAGCGATATGTCACTGTTCGCGCGTTACAACGGCGTGTATGCGAGTTACTTCCCCGATCCCAAGCCGACGCGCACCACCGTCGGCAGCCAGTTGCCGGGCATTCTGGTGGAGATCGATGCCATCGCTTACGTTGGCAGGCGCTGATCTCTGTCGACGTGCAAAGGTTTTTCCTCTGGGCGGCGTGTTCGCCGTAGCTCACGGCGATGAATTCGTTTCCTCGCTGAACCGCGTTACAGCCTTTTCGAAAGACACGGTCTGCAGGGCGCGCGGACGCTTTCATCCAACTTTGACCTGGCGCAAATCCGCACGCCGCCTGTGGCGGATGATTGAGTTCCCATGACGATTCAGTTCGACACCCGCTTCGATGCCGCGCGGCACCTCGCAGAGGCGCTCGCGCGTTACCGCGGACGTAACCCCCTCATACTGGCGATCCCGCGTGGAGCGGTAAAAATGGGCAGAGTCCTCGCCGACGAGTTGGGCGGCGAGCTTGACGTGGTGCTGGTGCGCAAGCTGCGCTCGCCCTTCAGCCCGGAGTTCGCGGTCGGTGCGGTTGACGAATCGGGTTGGGTATACATAGCCGACCACGCCGCCCGCTCGGGTGCAGACGCGGCGTATCTCGAGCGCGAGAAGCAGGCACAACTCGAGACGTTGCGAAAACGCCGGGCGCAGTACACGCCGGCACGGCCCCCGATCGACGCGAAGGACCGAATCGTGATCGTGGTCGACGACGGACTGGCAACCGGGGCGAGCATGATCGCCGCATTGCATGCGGCTCGTGCGAAGCAGCCGCAGCACCTGATCTGCGCCGTGCCGGTCGCCGCGCCGGATAGCCTGGAGCGCGTCAGGCCGCTTGCCGATGAAGTGGTGTGCCTCGAAGCTCCCGAGGAGTTCTATGCAGTGGGGCAGTTCTACCGCGATTTTCCCCAAGTCGAGGACGACGAAGTCATCGCCATCCTGGCGCAGCGCGAAAAACAAAGCGCGGCAAGCGAGCCATAAGCGCAATGCAATCGGAACAACAGGTTTCGGTCCCGGCGGGGTCGGTTGTTCTCGAAGGCGCCCTCGCGCTGCCTCCCGGATCTCGTGGCATGGTGGTGTTCTCTCACGGAAGCGGCTCCGGGCGATTGTCTCCCCGCAACCAGTTCGTGGCCGCGGAGCTGCACAAACTCGCATTGGGAACATTGCTGCTGGATTTGCTCACGGAGGCCGAGGATCGCGACTACGAGCGGCGATTCGATATCGACCTGTTGACGCAGCGGCTGGGCCAGGCGGTGCGCTTCGTTCGCAGCCATGCCGCCACGAAGAGACTGCCGGTCGGTCTTTTCGGAGCCAGTACGGGGGCAGCTTCCGCGCTGCAGGTTGCGGCCGCGATGCCAAAGGACGTCGGCGCGGTGGTCTCGCGCGGCGGGCGGCCGGATCTCGCGGGGACTGTCGCGCTCGAGCAGGTCCAGGCGCCGACGCTGCTCATCGTCGGCGGGCTCGATTTCGGCGTCATCGAGCTCAACGAGTCGGCGCGCGATGCGCTCGTGCAGAGCGAGCGGGAACTCGTAATCGTTCCCGGCGCAACGCATCTGTTCGAGGAGCCCGGCACATTGGATGAGGTCGCGCGCCTGGCGGGACAGTGGTTCATCCGTCATCTGGCTTCAATCCCGACCCGACTGGATCACGCGCAGCGGTGATCGGCGTCGGCCCCGACTGGCCCAAAGTACCGCCAGCATGCCGCTATCGGCGCTTCTCCAGCGTTATGCCGACAATTTCGACGATGACCCCAGTGGCGATCGCGAGCACGCCACCGAGCGTCTCGGGGGCAGCGAACAACATCACGGCGCCGAGCACGATGAGCAGCGTGGCAACCACTCTTCTGGGTTTCATAAGCTGCCGGTAGATGCCCTGGTTGCCATCATTTTGCTCCGTCTGCTCAAACGCGTTACGCCTTGCAAGGGTTCTTCATTGCAGGGTCTTCAGATAGGCAATGATGTCGTCCCGCTCGCGCGGATCGTACACGCTTATGGGCATGATCGTCCCGTGCACCACATCCGTGGGAGAAGCGAGATAGCGTTGCAGCGATTTCTCGTCCCACACAATGTCGGCCTGGTACAGGCTCCGCGAATAGACGGAACCACCTACGGTTCCCGCCCTGCGACCGAGGACGCCTACCAGGGAAGGGCCCACGTTTTGCACCGTTTCCTTGTCGCCATGGCATCCGAAGCACGTGCGCAGGTACAGTGTCCTCCCCCGGGCAGCATCGCCTTCCGCAAACGCCGACTGGGACCCGCTCATCAACCCGCTCATCGCCAACGCGGCAAGCACAGAGACGTACACAACACGCATTTCCGGTCCCCTTCTTCTATCCACTTACCGTCATCATTGCGAGCCTCGCTGGCAGAGCCGGCCACAAAGTGACCCGTGGCATTTCGAACAGCCGCCGTCAGTAATGTGCCTGTGATTTCTCTCCGGCTACGGGCGACCCGGACGTTGCCGTGGGTATCCGGCAAAAGCCCTGCGAGGGAACATCCAGCGCGGCATTGAACTTGCTCGACAGGTTCTGAAACGCGATCAGCCCGGTGAGTTCGACGATGGCGTCGTCGTCGAAATGGCGCCTGAGCCCCGCCATCAGTTCATCGCTGACGCGTCGATCGCTCATGGTCATCGCCTCGGCATACTCGAGCGCCGTCCGCTCGGCCTCGGTAAAAACGGCGCTCTTGCGCCAGTCCGCCAACTGCTCCGCCTTCTCCATCGAACCTGCACGCCGCGCAAGCGTCATGGAGTTGAGATCCACGCAGAACCTGCACCAGTTTATCTGCGACACGCGCACCGTGACCAGCGAACGCAGCACGGGGCTGAGCGGCGAGCGGCGCCGGTCCAGCGCGCCGTACAACAGCGCAACGGTCAGGAACAACAGCGGCGAGCGCGCCCACAGCAGCGCCGGCTTCAGTACCTGTCCATACTTGCGCTTCTGGTTCCAGAAGAACGGCCGCAGGTACCACGCGTATTCAGAGATGGGCTTCTCGGTGACCCTCAATGCCATATCCTTCGATTGACGGAGACGAACACCTGACAAAACGATACGACTACGACCGCCGCCGACATTGATCCTGGTCAATCCGGGACCATCGGTTCCGGCCTAAAAGTCTTCTTTCAGAGGCGCTGGATAATCGAAGTCGGCGCGGACGATTCCCATTGTCAGCATGGACCGATCCCCTTCGACCATGATCAGTGAACAACTGCCACAGGATCGGCCGGCTTGGGGCCAGTCGGGGCTGGTCGAGGCGCTACGCAATCCGGCGTGCTATCCGCACCCGGTACAGTCGATTCGCATCCTCGAGACACACATCTCGTTCGTCGTCCTGACCGGGACATTCGCCTATAAGATCAAGAAGGCCGTCAATCTCGGCTTTCTCGATTTCACAACGCTGGAGAAGAGGCGATTCTTCTGCGAGGAGGAGCTGAGGCTGAACTCGCGGCTCGCTCCGGAGATCTACCTCGACGTCGTGTCGATCAACGGAACGCCCGAGGCCGCGCGGATCGGCGGCGCCGGGGAAGTTATCGAGTACGCGGTCCGGATGCGCGAATTCCCGCAGGAGACGCTGGCGGACCGGGTGCTCGCCCGAGGCGAGCTGACATCGCGCCATATCGACGCCCTGGCTGCACTGGTAGGCGAGTTTCACCTCCGCACGCAGTGTTCCGGCGCGAACGATGGATACGGTGCCCCGGACGCGATATTGGCCTCTGCCGCGCAAAACTTTGCCCAGATTCGTGCTCTTCCGATACAGGCGGCGCACCTGCCCGTTCTGGATGAACTCGAGGCCTGGACTCGACGGGAGCACGAGCGACTGCGCGGGGTCTTTGTACAGCGCAAACGCGAACGCAGGGTGCGCGAATGCCACGGCGATCTTCACCTCGGCAATATCGTGTTCCTCGAAGATAAGCCGCGGCTGTTCGATTGCATCGAGTTCAACCCCGACTTGCGCTGGATCGACGTGATGAACGAAGTCGCGTTCCTGATCATGGACCTCCAGGCAGCCAGTCGGCAGGAGTTTGCGAGACGGTTCCTGAACGCTTATCTCGAATCCACCGGTGATTATGGCGGCTTGCACGTGCTGCGCTACTACCTGGCGTACCGGGCGCTGGTGCGAGCGAAGGTCATGCTCATGCGCGCTTGCCAGCATGGATGCAAACCTGAGGACCGGGCTTCTGCGACGGCGCTTTCCCGCCGCTACCTCGGTGTGGCGGTGAGTTGCTCGCAGGCGTCTCGCGGCTTCGTGCTCATCACGCACGGCTTTTCGGGAAGCGGCAAGACCACTTTGTCGCAGCCGCTGCTCGAACTGAGCGGCGCGATCCGGATCCGGTCAGATATAGAAAGAAAACGGATCCATGGCCTTGCGCCGATAGAACGTCCCGGGTCCGGCATTGCCGAGGGCCTGTATCGTCCCGATGCGACCGAGTCGACCTACAGGCGGCTCCTCGATCTGGCACGGATCATCGTCGAAGCCGGAAATGGCGTTATCGTCGACGCCACCTTCCTCCAGCACAGGCAGCGGGATAGGTTTCGCGCCCTTGCGGCACGTGCAGGCATCCCATTTTTGATCGTCGACTTCACTGCCAGCGAAGCGCTATTGCGCGAGCGCATCCTCGCCCGGAGCGAGCGGGGCGACGACGCTTCCGATGCGGACGTGGCGGTACTCGAATATCAACTGAGGACGCAGGAGCCGCTACAGACCGATGAGCTTGAGTCGGTATTCGCCTACGATGCATCCGGACCTGCCGGCCGGGCGGAGCGTTCGCAGACCTGGGCAACTTTGTTGCAGCGGCTGTCGCTCACGCCTGCGGCCGAATGCCCTCCGGCGACGGGAGACGAGACATAGTCGTCAGCCCTTCACGCACACCAATGGCTCGAGCCTCGCCACTTTGCTCGCGAGTCCCGCATGGTCCGCCGCATCGACGACTTCGCTGACATCCTTGTAAGCGCCGGGTGCTTCCTCGGCAATGCCGCGCATCGAACGGCTGCGGATCAGGATTCCACGCGCGGCAAGCTCGTCCACCACTTTTCTCCCGTTCCATTTTTTTGTTGCCTCGTGCCGGCTCATCGCCCGGCCGGCGCCATGACAGGCGGAGCCGAACGCCTGCTCCATTCCTGACGCAGTGCCCGCAAGAATGTAGGAACTTGTGCCCATGCTGCCGCCG
>CAZYTR010000402.1:0-3874 GCA_964650365.1 uncultured Alcaligenaceae bacterium
TGCGGCTGGCGCTGGATGCCTGCGAGACCTACGAGCGGCTGGGCACCCCGGAAGGCGAACTGGCGCTCGCCGAAGCGGCGATCTATCTCGCCTGCGCGCCGAAATCGAACGCCGCCTACGTTGCGTATAATTCGGCGCGCGCGCATGTCCAGTCCGACAAGTCCCGGCCGGTGCCGGAGCACTTGCGCAATGCGCCCACCAAGCTCATGAAGGAACTCGGTTACGGCCGGGCTTACCGCTACGCGCACGACGAGCCGGAAGCATTTTCAGCAGGCGAGACCTATCTGCCGGACGGGCTCGAGGGGGTGAGTTTCTACCAGCCAACGTCGCGGGGTCTGGAGGGCAAGCTCGCCGAAAAGCTCGCGCATTTGCGCGAGCTGGATGCGAAGGCAAAGAAGAAGAACTAAAGGCGTTGACGCAACGGGCGCAAGAGAAAAAAGAAAGGTACGCGAAGGAAGACGATGCTGGATGTTCAATTGTTTCGAAGTGACCTTGATGCGGTAGCAGCAAGGCTTGCGACGCGCGGCGTCACGATCGACGTTGCCGCGTTCCGCGCTCTTGAAGAAAGACGCAAGCATGTTCAGGTGCGCACCCAGGAATTGCAGGCCACGCGCAACGCGTCTTCCAAGAGGATCGGGGAGCTCAAGCGCAAAGGGGAAGATGCGTCTGCACTGTTGGCGGAAATGGCCGCGGTCGGCGGCGAGTTGAAAAGCATCGAGGTGGAGCTGGACGCGATCCAGGCGCAACTCTCCGAAATGCTGCTCGGCATTGCCAACCTTCCGCATGAAAGCGTGCCGGCGGGAAAGTCCCCGGAGGACAACGTAGAAGTCCGGCGGGTGGGCGAGCCGCGTCGCTTCGATTTTCCGGTGAAGGACCATGTGGACGTCGGTGCCGGTCTTGGCATGCTGGATTTCGATGCCGCGTCGAAGATCAGCGGCGCGCGCTTCACGCTGATGAAGGGGCCGCTGGCGCGTCTGCATCGGGCGATCGCCCAGTTCATGCTCGACATCCACACCGGCGAGCACGGCTACACGGAAGTGTATGTGCCTTATCTGGTGAACGCGGACAGCATGCGCGGCACCGGGCAGTTGCCCAAGTTCGAGGAGGACTTGTTCGCGGTTCGGCAGGCCGATGGCAGCAAGTTATACCTGATTCCGACCGCGGAAGTACCGGTGACCAACATCGTGCGCGACGCGATCCTCCCGGCGGAGAAGCTGCCGCTGAAGTTCGTCTGTCACTCGCCGTGTTTTCGATCCGAGGCGGGCTCCTACGGCAAAGACACCCGCGGGATGATCCGCCAGCACCAGTTCGACAAGGTCGAACTGGTGCAGATCATTCATCCCGAGCAGTCCTACCGGGCGCTGGAGGAACTGACCGCGCATGCGGAGACCATCCTCAGGCGCTTGGAGTTGCCGTTTCGCACCGTGACGCTTTGCACCGGCGACATGGGATTCGCGGCCGCCAAAACATATGACGTCGAGGTCTGGCTGCCGGGACAAAACGCCTATCGGGAGATCTCATCCTGCAGCAATTTCGAGGCGTTCCAGGCGCGGCGCATGCAGGCGCGCTTCAAGGGCGAGAAAGGCGCGAATGAGTTCGTGCACACCCTGAACGGATCGGGACTTGCGGTAGGGCGAACGCTGGTCGCGATACTGGAGAACTATCAGAACAGGGATGGCAGCATCACCATTCCCGAGGCGCTGTGTCCCTACATGGGCGGTCTGGCCATCCTCCGGCCCATCTGAACAATCAAAGCTCTGACCGCGCTTCCGCCGTGAGCGACGAGAACAGCGGCCGGTAGGGCTCCTCGTAACGCACCAGGATGTCGTAGTAGTTGCGGATGTTCTCGGTGAGAATCACCGCTTCTCCGCCGCGGGCGAAACCGCGCTTGACCGTGGTGTAGTAGTCGGAGCGCGCCAGCAGCGGCAGCGTCTTGCGAAGGTCGAACCAGGAGTCCGGATTCAACTTGCGCCGCTGCGCCAGAATGCGGGCGTCTTCCAAGTGCCCAAAGCCCACGTTGTAAGAGGCCAGCGCCAGCCAGGTACGATCGGGTTCGCCGACGCGCGCGGGGAGCGCGTCCTTGAGCATCTTCAGATAGCGCGCGCCGGCGATGATGTTCTGGCGGGCGTCGAGCCGGTCGGTTACCCCCATGCGGTCGGCGGTTCCCGAGGTGAGCATCATCAGGCCGCGCACGCCCGTGGGGCTGGTGGCGAGCCGGTTCCAGTGCGATTCCTGGAAACCCAGCGCGGCCAGCAGACGCCAGTCGATTCCGGTCAGCTCCTGTGCCTCGTGGAAGACGTGGCGGTATTGCGGCAGTACCGACGTGCGGCGTTCCAGGAAGGCAAACACATCGCCCTGATTCAGGCGCTCAATATGGCCGTAATAGCGGTCGAGAAGTATGCGCAGCGAGCCGTTGGCGTTGATGCGGGTAAAGAAGTCATGTACCTGATTGACCAGAAGCGGGTCAGCGTCCTTCGGCAGCGCCCAGGCCAGCGTCTCCGGCCCGCCCAGGGTAAAGGCTTTGCCGATGTTAGGTGAGAAATTCTGTGCCAGTTCGACGACGTGCGAATCGGTCACTACGAAATCGTATTTGCCGTCCGACAACCGGTCGAGCAAGGTCATGGCGTCGGCCACGGGCGCTTCATCCCAACGCAAATTCGGAACATTGGCGCGTTCGAGCCGGAGCTGGTCCGCGCTGCTGGACCCGGCGATGACGGCGACTCGCTTTCCGGCGAGGTCGCGCACGCTCCGCGGTCGCCGCTGATCGGTGTTGTATGCGACCACCTTCTGCACCGACAGATAGGCCGGTCCGAAGACCAGCTGGCCGCCGCGTTCGTCCGTTGTGCTCAGGCCGGCGGCGGCAAGATGCGCGATATTGCGGCGAAGTGCCGGAAGAATGTCAGCGAAGTTCGATCTTTCGATGACGCGCAGGCGCACGCCGAGATCCTTTGCGAACATCTCGAGCATGTCCTGCTCCATGCCGCTGAACTTGCCGTCGGCGCCGAGGAAGCGCGTCGTCGGACCGTTGCGCACCAGTACCACCAGTTGATCGGATGCGCCGAATGGAAGCACGGGCCGCTCGATCAGCATGCCCGGGTCGCAGGAAGGCAGGATGAGCAGCAGCGCCGCGGCCGCGAGCTTGTGTGCGGACCACGGCTGGCGGCGCGAGAATGCTGTCATTCTCTTTCGCATCCGGGGCCGGAAAAAGGCGCGGCGCGGGTTCGCAGTGATCTGCATCGCTGGTAAAATAACATGATCCTGAGCGATTCGAGTTCGGAGAGGTACCGAAGTGGCCATAACGGCGCTGACTCGAAATCAGATGGACGGACAAAATCCGTCACGTGGGTTCGAATCCCACCCTCTCCGCCACAAACACAATGAGCCCCAACAGTGGGGCTCATTGTGTTTGTCGTGAAGGGTGGGTGGACGAACCCACTGGTTCGACCACGAAGCACTGCTTCGTGGGACGCCCGTAGGGCGGTCCCTCGTTTCGCGAGGGATGGCCGAATCGCCTTAAGGCGATTCGGACACAATCCCACCCTCAACATATGATCGCCTCATTCATAATGTGCGAATCGGCTGGGTGGACGAATCCATCGGTTTGACCACGAAGCACTGCTTCGTGGGACGCCCGCAGGACGGTCCCTCACTGCGCGAGGGATGGTCGGATCGCACTAATTTGCGTGTGGCGCTGGATCAAACACCGCGCATCGCGGCGTAGTAGGCTCGTTTGATCGTCTTCTTCAGCCTGGCGAAATCGGCTAGCACAAGTTGCCCCGGATACTCATACACCATCCGGACTTTTTCCATAAGCACTAAAGCAACAGAATCGGTGCGTGAACGTTTCATTGGATACTCCCCAAAAAAAGGCTCT
>CAZYTR010000403.1:0-8204 GCA_964650365.1 uncultured Alcaligenaceae bacterium
CCAGCACGGCGCCGACGAGCTGCATGGCAGCGGTGGCGAGCTGCGCGTCGAGGAGCGGCGGGTGAGCTGGGAGATCCTCGATGCCTGGCGCGAGGCCGCGGAGGAATGCGGGATTCCCAAAATCGAGGAATTCAACCGCGGCGATAATTTCGGCAACGCCTATTTCCAGATGAACCAGCGTCGCGGCGTGCGCTGGAGCAACACCAAGGCCTTCCTGCGGCCGGTGATGAACCGGCCAAACCTCACGGTGCTCACCCACGCGCACGTCAAGCGCGTGCGCGTGCAAACCCAGAACTTTCTGAAGCGCGCCACCGGCGTGGAGTTCAGCCTCGGTCCGCGCGGCAACCAGTTTGCCGAAGCGCGGGGCGAAGTGATCCTCGCCGCGGGTTCGATCGGCTCACCGCAGATTCTTCAGCTCTCCGGCATCGGACCCGGCGCGCTGCTGCAGGACCTCGGCATCTACGTCGAGCACAACCTGCCGGGGGTGGGCGAGAACCTGCACGACCACCTGCAGATCCGGATGATGTACAAGGTGAAGAACGTGCGCACGCTCAACGAGCGCGCCAACAGCGTGTTCGGGAAGATGGCAATGGGGCTCGAGTACCTGTTTTTCCGCACCGGTCCACTGACCATGCCGCCCTCGCAACTGGGCGCATTCGCGAAAAGCGATCCGGCACAGCCGTCTGCGAACATCGAATGGCACGTGCAACCGCTATCGCTTGATAAATTCGGCTCACCGCTGCATCCGTTTCCCGCGATCACGCCGTCGGTCTGCAATCTGCGCCCCACCAGCCGCGGCCACGTGCGCATCAAGAGCCCCGACCCGCACGCGCATCCGGCCATCTTGCTCAACTATCTTTCCACCTTCGAGGACAAGAAGGTCGCGGTGGACTCGATCCGTCAAACCCGACGCATCATGCAGGCAAAGGCGCTGGCAAAGTACCAACCGGAGGAATTCAAGCCCGGCCCTGACTTCAAGACCGACATTGCGCTGATGAGCGCGGCGGGCGATCTGGGCACCACCATCTTCCACCCGGTCGGAACCTGCAGGATGGGCCACGATGAACTCGCGGTGGTGGATGAGCGTCTGCGCGTGCGCGGCATCGCCGGGTTGCGCGTGATCGATGCGTCGGTGATGCCGCGCATCACCTCCGGAAACACCAACGCGCCGACCACCATGATCGCCGAGAAGGGCGCCGAGTTCGTGAAGGAAGACGCGAAGAGCGGCTGAAACGCTCCAGCGGCGCGGTCAGCCGCAAAAGAATCGGTGTTGGAAAAACCCGTGCCGTTCATGGCGGGGTTAACCCGCTATGAACGGCAGCGACTACCGGCGATGCGAGCGTTCAGCTGCCGAACAGCAAGCCGCTGAGTTGCTTCCAGTTGAGGTAGACGTAACCCACCGCCAACACCATGTACGTGGCCGTGCACACCAGCATCAGCACCCGGGTCACGGGGTGGGGTTTCACCCACTTCGGGAACACCTTGGGTAGCATGAAGTAATTGAGGTACACGAAGGCCGGCGCAATGACGGCCATCCCCAGGAATGCCACGACTCCGCGGATGATGATCAGCGTGCCGGGCTGCGCGAGCGCCATGGTGAACACCGTCAACACGGTAAAGATGCCGACGAAGATGTAATACCAGGTGCGGAAGTGCAGTTTCTGCGCGCCCTTGATGTTCGAGTAGAAAAAGTCCGCCTGGATGCGCGAAAAACCGTCGGTGAGCTGCAACCAGGCATCGCACAGGAACGCAGCCGCCACGACCAGGAACACCGCCTTGCCGACAGGACCCCAGGCCACCTCGAAGAACGCCGATTGCACTACGGCGATTTCCCAGCCCTTGGGAATGATTCCTTTGGGCAGCAGCAGTGCGTACGCAAGCCAGCACATGATGATGGTGGTCACCAGGTTCAGCGTCACTCCCATCCCGTTCTCGAAGCTGAAATAGCGCACCCAGCCCTTATAGTTTCTCTTGTTCTCCTCGGTATCAGCGAAGTAAAAACCGGTTGCCGGGATGGTCTCCGCTTTGCCAGTAATCGGCGAGGTGATGCGGCCGACGTTCTTGCCCATGCCGATCCCTTTGTCCCGCATCCAGTAGGCGATGAAGAGCTGGCCCATGCCTCCCGCTCCCGCAAAGGCGATGCATGTGGCGAGCGTGTTCCAGTCGGCCGGGTCCCAATTCGGCACGCTGCTCGGCGCCGTGACGTGAGGGATCAAGGCGCTGAAGAACGGTCCGGCAACTGCGAGAACAGGTTCCTGAAAAACCGCGAAGATGATTCCGCTCATGGTGATGAATACAATGACCATGGAGAATTTCTCGACCAGAGTGTAGGCCACCCGGCTGAACACCAGCGCCACCAGATAAATGGCGATGGTGGAATAACCCCAGAACAGCGATTGCCCGCGCGGGGTCCAGCCATCAGGGAAGCCGGTGAGCGCGGCCAGCGCCGTGCCGCCTGCCGAGGCGTAGGCGCCGAACCAGATGTTTTCGATGAAGACCAATATCCACGCGAACCAGGCAAACCACCGGCCGATGCGGCTGAATCCCGTCATCGGCGTTTCGCCGGTGACGATGGTGTAGCGGCAGATCTCCAGATTGAGCCAGTACTGCAGCAACGCGGCGGGAATCAGCAGGCCGAGGAAGGCAGCCCCGTACTTGGCCGTCATGTAGGGCCAGAAGATCAACTCACCGGAACCTTGGGCAAGCGCGGCCCAGAGAATGCCGGGCCCGATGTAGGTAAATAGGCCAATGAACACTGGCAACGTGGAAAGCTGCAGGGGCGGAAGATGTCCGAAAGAAACCGTGCCGCGTGCCGGAGCTGCTGGTGTAGCGCTCATGGTGAACCTCCCCCGATCCAGAGTTTGACTGCGATGACCGCTATGCGAACGTGTTTCTATCTTCAGCCGTTGATTGTATTGTCATATTCAGGATATTGTCCAATAGCGACGGTTTGCCTGGCGAGTTCGTGTCAAGAATCAATTTATCGGAGACCAAGTCATGCCTGCTTACCTGATTGCCCAGATCGACGTTCACGACCCCGCGGGCTACGAGGAGTACCGCAAGCTCGTCCCGCCGTCGGTAGCAAAGTATGGCGGCAGATTCATTTCTCGCGGCGGCAGGATCGACGTGCTCGAGGGCGACTGGTCGCCCACACGCGTGGTGATCTGCGAGTTCGAGAGCATCGAACGCGCGCGCCAGTGGTACCAATCAGAGGAATACCGCCCGGCAATGGAGGTCCGGAAGAAGACCGCTACGGCACGGATGATCGTTGTCGAAGGAACCACCGCACGCTAGCCCTTTCTCGCGGTGTCTTGGTGCCGTGGTGGTTTGCCGATCGGTTTGCTCTCAGGCACCTCGTGGCAGCACCAAGGTCGCCTCCAGCCCGCCCTGCGGCAGGTTGCGCAGCCGCACCGCGCCGCCGTGCGCCTGCGCGATATTGCGGGCGATCGACAATCCCAGCCCGCTGCCGCCACTGTTGCGGTTGCGCGAGCCCTCACCGCGAAAAAACGGATCGAACACGCGCTCAATGTCGCTTTCCGGGATGCCGGGACCGTGATCAGCGATGGCGACGGTCACGCTGTCGCCTTCGCCGTGCACCGCGATGTCGGCGCGCTGGCCGTAGGCAAGCGCATTGTCGAGCAGGTTCTGCAGGCAGCGCTTGAGCGCCTGCGCGCGTCCCATCACCGGGCCTGGTGACTCGCCGGCAACGGTGACGGTATGGCCGGCCTCCTCCGCGTCCTGCTTCAGGCTGGAGATCAGGGCATTGAGGTCTATCGGACGTAACTCTTCGCCGCCGTCGCTCAAGCCGCGCATGTAGTCCAGGGTGGACCCCACCATCTCCTGCATCGCGTCGAGATCCCGGCTAAAGCGCGTCCTCAGATCGGCGTCTTCGAGCATTTCCGCGCGCAGCCGCATGCGCGTGATCGGGGTCTTGAGGTCGTGCGACATGGCGCCGAGCGCCTTGAGCCGCGTTTCGACATAGCGCTTCAGGCGATCCTGCATGGTGTTGAGCGCGCGCGAGGCACGCGCCAGTTCGACCGTTCCCGTTTCCGCAAGCGGCGGGCGCTCGATGTTGCGGCCGAGTTCCTCCGCCGCCGCCGCCAGCACCGACAACGGTTTGGTAACCAGTCGCACGGCGACAAAGAGCAGCACCAGCATGACGCCGTCCACAATCGCCAGATTGCGAAGCAGCCGCGTGAACCAGCTCGTCACACGCGGCGGGTTGGTGCTGTCCACGTCGATCCAGGTTCCGTCGCCAAGCAACACGGCCGCGTGGATGCGCGTCCCGGCACGTTCCCCGAATTCACGCGCGTACCAGGATTCCGGGTTGAAGTAGACCGGCTGCGCGTCGATCACCCGGAATCGCGTGCCCGGATCGAGCACCAGTGCCAGCGTATCGCGCGTCGCGCGGGAAAGTTCGGTTTCCTCCTCCGCGGCGGCGGTGTCGCGGCCCGCGGGCTTGGCGTCAGTCAATGTCAGCGTTGGGTCGGCAATCGCGTTCATGATCCGTGACCGCTGCGCCGGGCTCACGGCATTGAGCACACGCACCACGTCCCCGATCCTGGACGCCGCCCGCGATGCACCGATGCGCAATATCAGTTCGTCGCGTTCGGCGACGTGGATCACGGTCGTCAACAGCTGGACGGCGACCAGGCCGCCAAACAAGATCAGCGCGATGCGTCCGAACAGCGACTGCGGCAGCAGCTTCAAGATTGGCGCTCCACGCGCACGGCCAGCACGTAGCCTTTGCCGCGCAAGGTCTTGATGATCGCGGGCTCACGCGCCGCGTCGTGCAGGCGTTCACGCAGGCGGCTCACCTGCATGTCGATGGTGCGGTCGAGCGGGTCGGCATCGTGCCCGAACGTGAAATTGGAAAGCTGGTCGCGCGACAGGACCGCATTCGGGTTCTGCAGGAAGATCAGCAGCAACCGGTACTCGGCGCCCGACAAGGGCACCACCACGCCGTCAGGCGCCCGCAGATCGCGTTCCCGCGTATCCAAGCGCCAGCCGGAGAAGCTGAAGGACTCCGGCACGTCGATTTCGGTATCGGCGGGCAGCGCCTTGGCGCGGCGCAGGATGCTGCGGATGCGCGCCAGCAGTTCGCGCGGATCGAAAGGCTTGGCCAGATAGTCGTCGGCACCCATCTCCAGTCCGATGATGCGGTCCACCGGATCGCCCTTCGCGGTGAGCACCAGCACCGGCACCTGAGAGCGCGCGCGCAGTTGCCGGCAAAGCGACAGACCGTCCTCGCCGGGCAGCATCAGGTCCAGCACCACCAGGCTCGCCGGCTTGGCCGCCAGGGCTTCGCGCATGGCCGGACCATCTGCCACCGCCTGCGCATCGAATCCGTTCCGGCGCAGGTATTCCTCCAGCAGCTTGCGAATGTCTTCGTCGTCGTCGACGATGAGTATGCGATCGCGCATGGGCGCTCTTATACCGCGTGCGACGACGATCGGGGAAGAGTTTTGTCAAATAAGGTAACGGCGGATACGGCGCCGACACTTCGTTACATGGCGCGCGGTCGCCTCGCTTACATTCACCGTACCCCCTTTCTTCCGGTCAGGCATGAACAACACCCGATTCCGGCCGTTTGCCGTCCTCTACCCACCGCGCAAAACCGTGTACCTGAAGCCTGTCGATGCGCTGCGCTATCAATGAAGCGCTACGCTGCCAATAGGCGCAAAATAGCGCCTGCGCGCGGCAGCGGCTGTCCCGTCGTTCTGGTCCGGACTGTTCCGCGCCTTGCGCGATCCGGAATGTTTTTGTCATGACCACTCGTTCAAACTCGACGCTCGACTCCATCTCAGGACGCGCATTTTCCTGCGCGCTGCCTGCGCTGCTCGCTGCCTGCGCTCTCGCCGGCTGTTCCGAAAAGAACAACGCGCAAGCCGAAGCCAAGAAGACTCCGCCCGCGATTCCGGTACTGGTCGCACAGGCTGTGGAGAAGCGCATGCCGCTGCGACTGCACTCCATCGGCAACGTCGAAACGGTCGCCTCGGTGGCAGTGAAGGCGCGCGTGGACGGCCAGATCTTCAGGGCCTACGTGCGCGACGGCCAGGACGTGGCCAAGGGCGCCCTGCTGTTCCAGCTCGACCCCAAACCTTACGAATCGCACCTTGCACAGAGCCTGGCGCAGCTCGCGCAGAGCCAGGCGCAGCTCGAGTACCTGCGCGGACAGGAGAGCCGCTACCAGGAACTGCTGGCGCAGAACTTCGTCTCCCGCGAAGGCTATGCGCAGGTGGCGTCGAATTTTCATGCGGCCGAGGCCAGCGCCAATGCCGCGGCTGCCGCGGTCGAGTCCGCGCGCGTCAATCTTGCCTACACCACCATCCGCGCGCCGATCGGCGGGCGCGCCGGCAAGGTGTTGCTCAGTGAGGGCAACCTGGTCAAGGGCAACGATTCGGGTGCCCTGGTGGTCATCAACCAGATCTCGCCGATTTATGTCAGCTTCGCGGTGCCCGAGCAGCATCTCGCCGAAATCCGCGCCAACAAGGCAAGCGCGCCGATGCGCGTAGAGGCGGAAGTCGAAAAAGGAAAATTGGTCCCCGGCCAGCTCGCCTTTGCCGACAACACCGTGGACGCCACTACCGGCACCATCCGCCTGCGCGGACTGTTCGCCAATGCGGACAAACAGCTCTGGCCGGGCCAGTACGTCGATACCTGGATGACGCTCCGCGACGAGGAGCGCGCGCTGGTGGTACCCGCACAGGCCGTGCAGACCGGGCCCAAAGGCCAGTACGCCTACGTGGTCAGGGAAGATTCCAGCACCGAGATGCGTGCCATCGTGGTCAGCCGCACCGACGGCGAAGAGGCGGTGATCGCATCCGGCCTCAAAGCCGGCGAGACGGTGGTAACGGACGGCGCATCGCGGCTGCTGCCCGGCTCCAGGGTCAGCGTGAAGAGCGCAGAGAAAGCGTCGTGAACGTCGCCGAAGTGTTCGTGCGCCGTCCGGTCATGACCGGTCTGATCATGATCGGCATTCTGATCTTCGGCATTTTCAGCTACCGCCTGTTGCCGGTGGCCGACCTGCCGAACGTCGACTATCCCACCATCGCGGTGACCGCCGCGCTGCCCGGCGCAAGTCCGGAGACCATGGCTTCCGCAGTGGCGACACCGCTGGAAAAGCAGTTCTCCACCATCGCCGGGCTGGACTCGATGGATTCGCTGAGCGCCCAGGGCAACACCCGCATCACGCTTCAGTTCACCCTGGACCGCAACATCGACGCCGCCGCACAGGACGTACAAGCAGCGATCTCGCGCGGGCTGAATCAATTACCCAAGGAAATGAGCGCACCGCCTTCCTTCCGCAAGGTCAACCCCGCGGACTCGCCGATCTTCTATCTCGCGCTGACCTCCACGACGCTCCCGCTTTCCACGGTGGACGAATATGCGCAGACGCTTCTGGCGCAGCGCATTTCCACCACCAGCGGCGTGGCACAGGTGCAGGTGCTCGGATCGCAGAAGTACGCCGTGCGGGTTCAGCTCGACCCCAAGGCGCTGGCTTCGCGCGGCATCGGAATCGACGAAGTCGCGGAAGCGATCCGCCGCCAGAACTCCAATCTACCCACCGGCACGTTGTTCGGGCAGCACCGCGCCTACACCGTGGAAACCAACGGTCAGCTCGCCAACGCCGCCTCGTTCCGCTCCGTCGTGGTGGCCTACCGCAACGGCGCGCCGGTGCGGCTGGCCGAACTCGGGCGGGTGGTGGATGGCGTGGAGAACGACAAGCTCGCCGCCTGGTACAACGACGAGCGCAGCATCCTGCTGGCGATCCAGCGCCAGCCGGGCACCAATACCATCGAGGTGGTGGACTCGATCAAGAAGCTGCTGCCCACTTTCCGGGCGCAAGTGCCGCCTGGCATCAGCATCGAGATCCTGTACGACCGCTCCCAGTCCATCCGCGAGTCGGTGAACGACGTGCAGTTCACGCTCCTGCTGGCGCTCGCCCTGGTGGTGCTGGTTATATTCCTGTTCCTGCGCAACGTCTCCGCGACGCTGATCCCCAGCCTGTCGCTGCCGATGTCGATTGTCGGCACGTTCTCGGTGATGCACCTGATGGGGTTCAGCGTCGACAACCTTTCACTGATGGCGCTGACGCTGTGCGTTGGCTTCGTGGTTGACGACGCCATCGTCATGCTGGAGAACATCAACCGCCACCTCGAAATGGGCAAGTCGCCGATGCAGGCAACGCTCGACGGCGCGCG
>CAZYTR010000404.1:0-9147 GCA_964650365.1 uncultured Alcaligenaceae bacterium
GCAATCTTAGCATCGCCTCCGGCCTGCAGCGGTTGGACAATGCCCGCCTGCGCGTACATAATGCTGGCCATCATTTTTTCCTGACGATCATGAAGTTCCTGTTCGATATCTTCCCGGTCCTGCTGTTCTTTGTCGCCTTCAAGATCTGGGGTATCTACGCCGCGACTGCAGTGGCCATCGCCGCCACATTCATTCAGGTCGGCTGGTCATGGGCGCGCCATCGCAAAGTGGATAACATGTTGTGGGCAAGCCTCGCGATCATCGTGGTATTCGGCGGAGCCACGCTCTGGCTGCACGACGACACCTTCATAAAATGGAAACCGACGGTGCTATACTGGCTTTTCGGCAGCATCCTCCTCGGCTCGGAGCGGTTTTTCCGCAAGAACCTCATCCGGGCCATGATGGACAAGCAGATCACCCTTCCCGATTCGGTATGGCAGAAGCTTAACCTGAGCTGGATCGCATTTTTCGCACTGATGGGTGCGGCCAACCTCTACGTTGCGTTCCCATTCGCTGAGAGTTTCTGTGCAAATGTGCTCAGCGAGAAGGCCGCCTGTGAGAACGACGTCTGGGTCAATTTCAAGGTGTTCGGCGGAATCGGGCTGATGGTGCTTTTCGTCGTGGCCCAGGGCCTGATGCTGAGCCGCTACATCGAATCGGAGGAGAGGAACTAACGATGCTGTATGCAATCGTCGGCGAGGACATACCGAACAGTCTGCAAAAGCGCACTGCCTCGCGGCCCGCGCACCTGAAGCGCGTTGACGGACTGATCGCTGCGGGAAAATTGGTCATCGGCGGCGCCTTCCCCGCCATTGACAGCATCGATCCGGGGCCTGCCGGAATGACCGGAAGTCTGATCGTTGCCGAATTCGTCTCGCTCGAAGAGGCCAGGGCATGGATCAACGCCGACCCTTACGTCACCGAAGGCGTGTTTGCCAGAGTAACGGTGAAGCCGTTCCGCAAGGTCTTCCCCAAGTGACCACTGCAGACCTTATCCGCGAGCGTCTTGCGCCACTCGCCCCCGATGCCCTGGAAGTGATCGACGAAAGCCATGAGCACGTTGGACACGCCGGGGCGAAAGACGGCGGCGGGCATTACCAGCTCGTGATCGTCTCGCGTGAATTCGCCGGCAAGCCCTCCGTCGCCCGCCATCGGCTCGTGTACCAGGCGCTGTCGGACCTGATGCCGGGCCGGATTCACGCGCTGGCGATAGAGGCCTATGCCCCGGAAGAATGGAGACCTTCAGCCAAGGGTTGAACGCTGAAGCTGAAAACAACCAGACAACGCCCCGAGAAAGCTGCTGCCCAAGTTCAACTCCCGTCACCCAAAGGAAACGTAATGCATTTGGTCAAACCCGCACTGCTGATTGCCCTGGCCGCCACCTGCCTCGCCGTAATTCCGGCGGGCTACGCCGCCGACACCAAACAAAAAAATGCCGCCATCGTGAATGGCGTGCCGATCCCGCAGGCCCGCATCGACTTCGTCGCCAAAGCGCAAATCGCGCAGAGTCAGGGCCAGCAGCAGGATAGTCCGGAATTTCGCAATAACATCCGCGATATCATGATTACGCGCGAAATCCTTTACCAGGAAGCGCTCAAGCGCAAACTCGACAAGAATCCAGACTACCTGCTCCAGCTCGACCTGGCCAAGCAGCAGATCATCCTCGGGGTGCTGTTCGAAGAAATCAACAAGAAGACACAGCCCAGCGATGCTGACGTGGCCAAGGAGTACGAGCGGGTCAAGGCAGAGCAAGGCGCCGACGCCGGCAAGCAATACAAGGCTCGGCACATCCTGGTCAAGGAGGAAGCCGAAGCCAGGCAGGTCCTCGCCGACCTGCAGAACGGCGGGGATTTCGCCAAGATCGCAGCCGAGAAATCAGTCGATACCGGATCCAAGGACAATGGCGGCCAACTCGACTGGTCCGCCGCGGAGGCCTTTGTGCAGCCGTTCGGGGAGGCGCTGAAAGGCCTGAAGAAGGGCGAGATGACCACCGAGCCGGTGAAGACCGACTACGGCTATCACATCATCGAATTGGAGGACGTGCGCACGCTGCCCTTCGCGCCACTGGAGCAAGTGAAGGGGCAGATTCAGCAGACCTTGGCCAACAAGGCGCGCGAGGACTACATCTCCGGTCTGAAAGCCAAGGCGAAAATCAAGAAGATCGACCCCAAGTAATTCGCCACAACCAAAAACTAACACTCAACGCAGAGGACGCAGAGGAAAACCAGAAACGAGAAAAAAATGTGGGAGTTAAAAGCGGGTATGGCGCCAACGTGACCACCGACACCAAGTTTTTACTCTCGAATGCGTTTTTGCTCTTGCCTTGCCTCTGCGTCCTCCGTGTACCCCTCAAGGGGGTATAGAAAAGAATCCTCCGCGTTGAGCGCTTTGTTTTCGTGCCCTAACCCACCCATTTGCGGGCGTTGCGGAACATGCGCATCCACGGCCCGTCTTCGCCCCACGAATCCGGGTGCCAGGAGTTCTGCACCGTGCGAAACACCCGTTCCGCATGCGGCATCAGGATGGTAAAGCGCCCGTCCGCGGTGGTAAGGCCGGTGATTCCCTGCGGCGAGCCGTTCGGATTGAATGGGTAGCGTTGCGTCGGTCTGCCATCGTTGTCCACGAAGCGCAGCGCCACCAGCCCCCGGGCTGCGGCCAGTTGCGCCGGCGAGGCGAACTCGGCGTAGCCCTCGCCGTGCGCGACCGCGATCGGCATCCGGCTGCCCTCCATCCCGCGGAAGAACAGCGACGGGCTTTTCATCACTTCCAACATCACCACGCGCGCCTCGAACTGCTCGGACCGATTGCGCACGAAATGCGGCCAGTGCGCAGTGCCCGGAATGATTTCGTGCAGGTTGCTCATCATCTGGCAGCCGTTGCAGGCACCCAGCGCGAAGGAGTCGCTGCGATTGAAGAAAACCTCGAACTCGTCGCGCGCGCGGCGGTTGAACAGAATGGACTTGGCCCAGCCCTCTCCGGCGCCGAGCACGTCGCCGTAGGAGAATCCGCCGCAGGCCACGACACCCTTGAATCCGGCAAGCGAACCACGGCCGGAAATGATGTCGCTCATGTGCACGTCGCTGGCTTCGAAGCCAGCGCGGTCGAAAGCCGCGGCCATTTCGATCTGGCCGTTAACCCCTTGCTCCCGCAAGATCGCCATCTTCGGGCGAGTGCCGCGGCCGATGTAAGGCGCGCCAATGTCCTGCGCCGGATCGAAGGTCAGTTTTGCGTGCAGTCCCGGGTCCGCGGAATCGAGGATGCGGTCATATTCCTGTTGCGCGCTTTGGGGATTGTCGCGCAGTCGTTGCAGCCGGTACGTCGTTTCCGACCATGCGCGCTGCAGCGCGACTCCCGATTCGCCATAGATCTCCCTGCCCTTCGCGGTGACGATCAGCCTGCCGGCGCGATTGAGATTGCCGAGACGATGAAACTCCGCGCCCAGCCCGGCGCGCGAGAACGCGTCCTTCACGGTGTCGGAATCCGCTGTCTTCACCTGCAGCACCGCGCCGAGTTCCTCGTTGAAAAGGGCCGCCAGCGCGTCTTCGCCGAGCGGCCCGACGTCGGCCGTGATCCCGACATGCGAGGCGAACATCATCTCTGACAGCGTCACGAACAGGCCTCCATCGGAACGGTCATGGTAGGCAAGAATTCTTCCGTCAGCATTCAGCCGCTGAACGGTTTCAAACATTGCCTTCAGTTTCTGCGGTGAATCCAGATCCGGCGCTTCATTGCCCATCTGGCCATACACCTGGGCCAGCACGGAGCCGCCCAGCCGATTCCGTCCCGAACCGAGGTCGATCAGCACCAGCACGCTGTCGCGGTCCAGCGGCTGAAGTTGCGGCGTCAGCGTCTTGCGCGCATCCATGCAGGGCGCGAATGCGGATACGATCAGCGAAAGCGGCGCAATGACTTCCTTTTCCCTGCCCTTGTCCTCCCACGCCGTTCGCATCGACATCGAGTCCGTGCCGACCGGTATGCTGATGCCCACTGCCTGACACAACTCCATGGCCACCGCCTTGACGGTATCGAACAGGGCCGCATCCTCGCCCGGGTAGCCGGCGGCGGCCATCCAGTTCGCGGACAACTTGACCTCGCCGAGTTTCGCGATGCGTGCGGGGGCGATGTTGGTGATCGCCTCGCCCACCGCCATCCGCCCGGAAGCCGGCGCGTCAATCACCGCCAGCGGCGCGCGCTCGCCCATCGCGAAGGCCTCGCCGCGGTCCGTCCTGAATCCCATCAGTGTGACGGCCACATCGGCAACCGGCACCTGCCAGGGCCCGACAAACGGGTCGCGCGCGCACAAGCCGCCGACGGTGCGGTCGCCGATCGAAATCAGGAAGGTCTTGTCCGCCACGGCGGGGAAACGCAGCACCCGCTGCGCTGCGTCCGTGAGCGTCACTCCGGAGAAATCGAGCGACGCGAATTTCCGTACCCGGTGCGTGACATCGCGGGTCATTTTCGGCGGCTTGCCAAGGACCACCGCAAGGTCCATGTCCACCGGATGGTTGCCGAACAGCGGATCTTCCAATTTGAGCCAACCGTCATCGCTGGCCTTGCCGACCACCGAGAAAGGACAACGCTCGCGCATGCACAAGGCCTCGAAGGTATCGAAGCCCTCCGGGGCGATTGCCATCACGTAGCGCTCCTGCGCTTCGTTGCACCACACCTGCATCGGCGTCATGCCCGGCTCTTCGGAAGGGATCTTCCTGAGATCTATTTTCCCGCCACGGCCGGCGCCGTGCACCAGCTCCGGCAGCGCGTTCGACAAACCGCCGGCGCCGACATCGTGTATGGAAAGAATCGGATTGGCTTCGCCCATCGCCCAGCAGCGGTCGATGACCTCCTGCGCGCGGCGCTGGATTTCCGCGTTGCCGCGTTGCACCGAATCGAAGTCGAGATCCTCGATGTTCGCGCCCGTGTCCATGCTGGAAGCGGCACCACCGCCCATGCCGATCAGCATGCCCGGGCCGCCGATCTGCACCAGCAATGCGCCGGGTTTCACCGCGGACTTGTGCGATTGCGACGCGGATATCGCGCCTACGCCGCCGGCCAGCATGATCGGCTTGTGGTAACCGCGAGCCTCGCCGTTGACCGTCTGCTCGAAGGTGCGGAAGTAGCCGCAGAGATTCGGGCGGCCGAATTCGTTGTTGAATGACGCGCCGCCGATCGGCCCCTCGAGCATGATCTGCAACGCCGACGCAATGCGGTCCGGCTTGCCGATTCCGTTCCTTTCCCAGGGCTGCTCGAAACCGGGGATGCGCAGATGCGAGACGGAGAATCCGGTCAGCCCTGCCTTCGGCTTGGCGCCGCGGCCGGTCGCGCCCTCGTCGCGAATCTCGCCGCCCGAGCCGGTCGCCGCACCCGCAAAAGGCGAAATGGCGGTCGGGTGATTATGCGTCTCCACTTTCATCAGGATATGAGTGGGCTCGGTGACGTAACGGTAAACGCCCATCTCATCCGGATAGAATCGCCCGATCTCGGCGCCTTCGATGATCGCCGCGTTGTCCGAATACGCGACCACCGTGCCGCGCGGATGCAGCGCGTGCGTGTGGCGCACCATGCCGAACAGCGACTTGTCCTGATGCTTGCCGTCGATGATCCAGTCCGCGTTGAATATTTTATGCCGGCAATGCTCCGAGTTTGCCTGCGCGAACATCATCAGTTCGACATCGGTTGGATTGCGCCGCATGCGCCGGAAGTTGTCCAGCAGGTACTCGATCTCGTCTTCCGAAAGCGCCAGTCCCATTTCGCGGTTGGCAACTTCGAGCGCGGCGTGCCCCCCCGACATCAGATCGATCGTGGTCAGCGGCTTCGGGGAGAAGTGATGGAAAAGCTTTTCTGCCTGTTTGAACGAACCGAGAACGGTTTCGGTCATGCGGTCGTGGACCAGCGGCAACAGCGCCGAACGCTCTGTGGCCGTGAGCCTGCCGCCCGTGCGCTTGAAAATGTAATAGGCGACCCCGCGTTCGATGCGCTCCACCCGCGCCAACCCGCAGGATCGCGCGATGTCGGTCGCCTTGGATGACCATGGAGAAATCGTGCCGATGCGCGGGACCACCAGCAGCATGTCCCCGCGCTCCGCAATATCCGCGGACGCCGGGCCGTAGCTGAGGATGCGTTCGAGTATGCCGCGGTCCGGCGCGGCCAGCGGCGCCTTGAGCGATACGAAGTGCCAGTACTCCGCCGCAATCGCGGATATGGCGGGAGCGTTCTTCTTGAGGGGTTGGGAGAGCTTCTTGAGGCGGAAGTCCGACAGGGCGTTGCGGCCGCGCAGCGTCAAGAGGTCGGGCATTTCAGCAATAGGCAGAGTCCGTAAAGAAGAATTATACCCTTGCTGTGGTTTAAACTCCTGAGCATGCCTGAGCCTTTTACCCCGGTATTCCTCGTCCGCGAGATCCGCGAGATCGAACGTGTGGCGCTGGCGCAGCCCTCGACGCAGCCGCTGATGGAACGCGCGGGACTGGCCGTCGCAGAGCATGCCCGCGAGCTGCTGGGCGAGAAAGAAAAGCGCGTTTTGCTGATTGCCGGGCCCGGCAACAACGGCGGAGATGCACTGGTCGCCGCCCGCCATCTCAAGCAGTGGTGGTTCGATGTCACGGTCGTGTTCACCGGAGTCGAATCGAAGCTTCCCGAAGATGCGAAAGCCGCGCTGGCCGAGTGGAAGACAGCCGGCGGCGCACTGCACGAATCCGTTCCTCCCGGCCGGCACTGGGACCTGGTCGTCGATGGGCTTTTCGGCATAGGGCTGGAACGTGCGCTCGAGGGCCGTTACCCCGAACTGGTGAATCTGATCAATGCAAGCGGCAGCCGCGTGCTCGCGATCGACATTCCCAGCGGCCTGCACGCCGACAGCGGACGCGTGCTCGGCTGCGCGGTTCGCGCGCATCACACCCTCACCTTCATCGGGCTCAAGCCCGGCCTGCTTACGTTGGACGGACCGGACCACGCTGGCGAGGTTCGTCTCAATACGCTGGGAGTGTCCATCCCCGAAACGCCAGCCGCGGCCGGCCGGCGCATCGAATCCGCGCTGCTGGGCACGATCCTGCGGCCACGGCCGCGCAACAGCCACAAGGGCATGTACGGCAATGTCGGCATCCTCGGCGGGGCGCCGGGAATGGTCGGCGCCGCGTTGCTGGCGGGGCGTGCGGCGCTCAGGCTCGGCGCCGGCCGCGTGTACGTCGGCCTGTTTGCAGATTCGCCGACCGTGGACCTCGATCAGCCGGAACTCATGCTGCGACCGGCGCAGGAGCTGTTGAAAATGGAGGGGCTGGACTGCATCGTCTGTGGTCCGGGTCTCGGACCGTCGCAGGCCGCACAGCACGCGATGGCCGCGCTGCTGGGACACACTGCACCACTGATCGTGGATGCCGATGCACTCAACTTGATCGCGGCCGACGCCAAACTGCGGCAGGCCCTAGCAGCCCGCAGCGGCGCGACCCTGCTCACGCCCCACCCTGCCGAGGCCGCCCGGCTGCTGGGTAAATCCATCCCGGACATCCAGGGCGATCGCGTTGCCGCCGCGCGCGAACTGGCGGCGAAATTCAACTGCGGTACCGTGCTCAAGGGCAACGGCAGCATCTGCGCGCTGGAAAACGGTGACTGGTACGTGAACACCACCGGGAATCCGGGAATGGCAACGGCGGGGATGGGAGACGTACTGGCCGGCATCATCGCGGCGCTCGCGGCGCAAGGTGTTGAACCGGGAATCGCGCTGCTCGCCGGCGTGCATCTGCACGGACTCGCCGCCGATCAACTGGTGAAACAGGGGATCGGCCCGCTGGGGCTGACCGCGTCGGAAGTGATCGACGCCGCGCGCGAAGTGCTGAATCGCGCTATCCGGCCAATGCGCGAACGGTGAAGATCCCCAGGAAGGTCATCGCGATCGAGCCGATCACGTGGCCCGAGATCAACAGGGCCACCCAACCGTACTGTGCGCGCATCAACAGTTCTGCCGCCTCGGCGGAAAACGATGAGAAGGTGGTCAGGCCACCGAGGAAACCGGTGATCACGAACAAGCGCAGTTCCAGCGGCACCGTACCCTGCTGGAAAAAGTATTCGACGGCCAGGCCGATAAGATAACCGCCGATCAGATTGGAGCCCAGCGTGCCGAGCGCAAGATTCGGCAGCACCGTATTCAAGCCAACGTTCAGTATCCAGCGCAGCCACGCGCCCAGCGCCGCCCCCACTCCCACCGCAAGAAATCCAGCGCCTGTCATCCCGTTCCTCCGTGAAAATTCGAATCAGCATAGCAACTGCCGCAGCCGCGGTCATCTGCAGCCGACGTCCAGATCAGGATCACCCAGGGGAAGGTGGTGATCGCCGGCCCCACAATACGTGTCACGGTTTTCGGAAACCGTGTCTTGCAAGAATTCTCTGTCCTGCCTCCGAGCGAACGTAGTCGATGAACTTCATGGCAAGGTTCTCATTGCCGTTGCCCTTCACCGCGGCAATCGGATACAGGATCGGCGTCCTGGTCGGTACCTCGAACAGTACCTGGAGCTTGTCGGGCATGAGCGCCGCGTCGGTGCTGTAGACGAACCCCGCATCCGCTTCTCCGCGCGCCACGTAGTCCAGGCTCTGGCGCACGCTCTGGGTGTTGAGCGATTTCGCTTTCACTGCATCCCACACACCGGCGTCTTCCAGCGCCTCCCTGGCGTAACGCCCCGCGGGCACGCTTTCCGGATTGCTGATGGCGAGGCGGGCAATATCCGCAACCTTCAGGTCCTCAAGAGATTTCGGCACCGACTTCGCCCCCTTCGGCGCGACCAACACAAGGGTGTTCCGCACAAAATCGTAGCGCGACGTTCGGACGAGCAGGTTTTGCTTGTCGGCGCGGTCCATGGTTTCCTGGTCGGCCGATGCAAATACGTCCACTGGCGCGCCGCGCGAAATCTGCTGCAGCAAAGCGCCTGAATTCCCAAAATTGAAATCAACTTTCTGACCGGGGCTGCCTTTCTCGTATTCCTTGCCGATTTCGGCAAAGGCATTGGTCAAGCTCGCCGCTGCCGAGACGATGATATCTGCGGCCGTCGCCGTGCCGGTGGGAAAGGCCGTGACCAGGGTAAGCGCAAGCAACTTCCACTTCTTCATGTCGCTTCTTTCTCGAAAACCGGAATTGTCAGAAATCGAACTGCGCGCGCAATGTGA
>CAZYTR010000405.1:0-2984 GCA_964650365.1 uncultured Alcaligenaceae bacterium
TGAGCGGCGCCGTGCTGTCCTTCTGCGCGATGGCGATCGCGGCGCGCGCGCTGCTCGGGCACATGGGTGTGTTCGAGATCCTCGCCTTCCGCACCGCCGCGGCGCTGCTGATCGTGCTGGCCGTGGTGCTGCCCTCCGGCGCGGCGCGGCTGCGCACGCGCCACATCCGCATCCACCTGTGGCGCAATCTGTTTCACCTCGGCGGCCAGGCCTCGTGGGTGTATGCGCTCAGCGCGCTGTCGTTCGCGATGGTGTTCGCGATCGAATTCACCGCGCCGATCTTCACCGCGGTGCTGGCCGCGTTCCTGCTCAAAGAGCGCATCAACCGCGGCCGGCTGGTGATGCTCGCGCTCGGCTTCGCCGGGGTGCTGGTGATACTGCGGCCGGGTTTCGCCATCGTCCAGCCCGCGGCGCTGGTGATGCTGTTCGGCTCCTTCTGCTTTGCGGTGCAGATGATCGGCACCAAGCGGCTCGCGGGCACCGATGCCCCGCTCACGGTGCTGTTCTGGATGTCGGTGATCCAGACGCCGGTATGCCTGCTCGCCGCGCTGCCGGGCTGGGTCGCGCCGCTGCCGCAGCACTGGCCCTGGATCGCGGTGATGGGCTGCGGCAGCTTCGCGGCGCACTACTGCCTCACCACTGCGATGCGCCACGCGGATGCCACGGTGGTCGTGCCGGTCGACTTTTTCCGCCTGCCGCTGATCGCGGTGGTGGGCGCCGTGTTCTACGCTGAACCATTCGATCCGGCGGTGATCCTCGGCGCCGCGTTGATCTTCGTCGGGGTCTACTACAGCTTGTCGCGCGAGGGCAGGAGAGTGCCATGAACCAGCAACTGCAGCGGATCGGCCGCTTCATCGAAGACCAGATCAATGTCTGGCAGGAGCACCGGCCGAAGCGATGGATCTGGTTATTGCGGTGGACACCAGTCTTGCATACCTGGCAGGCGCGATTGTTCCGTCAGCCAAGCAGCGGCGACTGGGATAGCGTGCGCGCCCGCGTGGTCGAAGCCCTGAGTCGACGGGAGAGGTTCAGATCCCTGCCAATCTCACTCGTAGTAGTTATTCGAGGCACGCGCGAACGCTTCGTAGACCGGCGGCAGGGTGATACCGTGCTTCGCCAGCAGCGGTCCGCGCATGTAGACGAGAAACTGCCGCGGCAATGCCTGAGGAATGGTATTCGGTATCGCGCTCCGATCGAGTACTTGGATCGCCATCCGCGCGCTGATTTCGCCTTGCTCGAAGCCGGAGGTGCCGACGGCGAACATGCCGCCCTCTTCGACCATGAACCCGCCCATACCGACCACCGGTATCGGTGAATTTGCTTCGGTCCACTTCATCACTTCGGAGGGCAAGACGAGCTTTTGTTTCGCGGCAGTCTCATAAATATTGTGGTAATTCGAGATCAGAATCAGATCGGCCGTCGCCTTGGATGTCAGCACCGCTTGTTTCCAGTCGTCGAAGGTGTCGACCTGTGCCGA
Source organism: uncultured Alcaligenaceae bacterium (assembly GCA_964650365.1). Taxonomy (GTDB): domain Bacteria; phylum Pseudomonadota; class Gammaproteobacteria; order Burkholderiales; family JACQAP01; genus JACQAP01. The sequence goes on from CAZYTR010000405.1 coordinate 1,478, forward strand.
GTTGGCGATCTCGAATGGCGCCCAATTGAATGCGCCGATCTCCTTGACGTCGGCCTGCACCGAATCGGATTGATCGCCAAGCTGCATGATTCGGCGCCCCAGTTCCACGCCGTTCGGTCCGCGCATTTGTTGAAGGGCGCGGCGCAGGTTCTGCAGCGGTTTTCTTTCGTAGATTCCCGTGACATTGGGGACCTTATGGTAGCCATAGGGCTCAACCGAGCCGTTGATGCCGGCGAATATGATGGAGACCTCCGGATTGCCGGCGAATTCTTTGACTGCATAGATATGGGCGTCGTCGTCGATGGCAATGATCAATCTGGGCATGAGACCATCGATGGCGCGCCGCGCCACTGCACCGGCCTTGCGTTTGAATTCCTTGTCTGGATGGTTCTTGGTGTCCATGTAGTGCCACAGCAACTTGTAGCCGAATTTTGAGTCGAGCATCCGTTTCAGGCCGATGTCGATGTCGCGCGTCCATGAGTAGTCGGTGGCATAGCTATGAAGAATAAGGACGCGCGGCTGATTCAGCTTGTACTTCGCCATGCCGGATAGGGTCAGGATCAGAAAAATCCAGATCAACAGAGTTTTGAATTTGCTGCTCATAACAGCCCCAGCCAGCGCCAGAACGGGATGCTGGCGTAGACGCCACCCAGGCGCACCATATTCATTAAGAGGTTGAACTTCAAAAACGCCCTCTCGTCATACACACCCTTGTCGCGGACGAGTTCGCTGAATTGCTGGTAATGCGGACACTGGTAGGGAAGCGTCCACATATCGCCAAGCAGCAACAGAATGAACCCGATCACCCAGGGATGAACGCCGGCACTGGCGGCGAGCGGCATGAAGATGGTCGCGCACAGCGCGATGGTCGCGGTATTGGGTATTGCAAAGCGCAGCACTACCACCGCGCCAAACAAGATGGCGACAAATAAGTTGAAATCGACGCGCATTACTTCGCCCAACCCAAAGAGGTAGGTGCCTATCCACTTGTCCAGCCCGAAATAGCCGAACACATTGAGTATGCCGACCAGGCTGCCAAGGTAAATGAGTGAGGGCCAGTCGGTTTTTTCGCGGAACTCGTTTTTGCGCAGCAACCCGAATAGCAAAAGCATATAGAGAATCGCCATGCCCATCCACGACGGCGGAACGCCGTGGATGGAGGTGGTGACTACCCCTAGCGCAAAGATCACTATGCCGGCGATTGCGGCCCATTCCCGTCGCTTGATCGATCCGAGCAGCGAGAGCTGCGTCTCGACTTGTTCTTTGGACAACTTGCTTGCTTCTGCGCTGGGAAATGCGAGCGCGACGGCAATGAAATAAACGAACAGCATCGACACTGTCGCCACCGCCGAGGCAAACACCCAATAAACCCACTGAAAGTGTTCCTGCTCTTGCGGCAGGAGCAGGCCGAATATCACTAAATTGACCGATCGGCTGGTCATGAAGCAGGCGGAGAGCAGGGTCGCCCCGGTAAAGGCGGCAACCGCGAGCCGGGTCGCCGCTTTGC
>CAZYTR010000406.1:0-1603 GCA_964650365.1 uncultured Alcaligenaceae bacterium
CGCCACCTGCCAGCACCACCGCATCGAAATCTGCGAGCAGCTTCTTCGGATCCACCGGGCGCGCCTGCGCATTGCCGACGCCGACGGGTGCCGCGCCCACCACGTGGTTGACGCGGAAATCGACGCCCTCGGCGCCCATCTGCGCCAAGCGGCGGTCGATCACTTTTTTCTCGAGCTTGAAATCCGGAATTCCATAGCGCAATAACCCGCCGATGCGGTCGTTCTTCTCGAACACCGTCACTGCATGCCCCGCGCGCGCCAATTGCTGCGCGCAGGCAAGGCCCGCCGGGCCGGAGCCGATCACGGCGATTTTCTTGCCGGTCTTTTGCCTGGGCGGCTGCGCAACCACCCATCCCTGCTCCCAAGCCTTGTCGATGATGGCGTGCTCGATCGATTTGATCCCGACCGCGTCGTCGTTGATGCGCAGCACGCAGGCTTCCTCGCACGGCGCCGGGCACACGCGGCCCGTGAACTCGGGGAAGTTGTTGGTCGAATGCAGAGTTTCGATCGCAGCCTTCCAGTCCTGCTGGTAAACTAGGTCGTTGAAATCCGGGATGATGTTGTTGACCGGGCAGCCGCTAACGCAAAACGGGACGCCGCAATCCATGCAGCGCGCGCCCTGGACCTTCGCTTCCTGGTCGGACAGACGCAGGATGAACTCCCGATAGTGCTGCTTGCGATGTTCCGGCGGCTCATAAGTCTCGTCCAGCCGCTCGAATTCCAGAAACCCGGTGATATTTCCCATATCGATTCAAATGTCCCTGGCGCAGACGCTCTCCCGCGCGGCGGCCGACGGGTCGCCGCGTGCGTTAACTGCGCGGTTTATGTTTATGCGGCGGACTTCCTTGCCGCGGCGGCAATCTCGCCGAGCGCGCGCTTGTACTCCTTCGGAAAGATCTTCACGAAACGCGACCGATACTCGGCCCATTTGTCGAGGATCTCCCGCGCGCGGCGGCTGCCGGTGGTGCGCGCATGCTTCTCGATCATGCCCTTGAGGATCGCCTCGTCGGCAAGGCCGAGGTGCCAGAGGTCGCGCGACACCTTCGCCTGCTGTTCGGTCTCCGAGAACAGCGGTTCGAGCTCGACCATCGCGGTGTTCGCGCGCCTGGCAAACTGGCCGTCGACATCGAAAACGTAAGCGATGCCGCCCGACATGCCGGCACCGAAATTGCGCCCGGTCACGCCGAGCACCACCACCGTGCCACCGGTCATGTACTCACAGCCGTGGTCGCCGACGCCCTCCACCACCGCTGCCGCACCCGAATTGCGAACTGCGAAGCGCTCCCCGGCGACACCGCGGAAGTAGGCTTCTCCGGCGATGGCGCCATACAGCACCACGTTGCCGGTGATGATGTTCTCGGTCGGCTCGCCGCGGAACTTGGGCGAGGGCTGCACCGAGATGCGCCCGCCCGACAGCCCTTTGCCACAGTAGTCATTGGTGTCGCCGATGAGATCGAGCGTGACGCCCTTCGCCAGGAACGCGCCGAAGCTCTGTCCCGCGGAGCCCGCGAAGCGGATGTGTATGGTGTCCTCCGGCAAACCGTCATGGCCGTAACGCTTGGCGATCTCGCCCGAGAGCATGGTGCCGGCGGTGCGGTTGATG
>CAZYTR010000407.1:0-19728 GCA_964650365.1 uncultured Alcaligenaceae bacterium
GCACTTTCAACAGGTAATCCGCACGCGGGCTGAACAGCAGCGGGTCGACCTGGTAGCGCCCCTGGACATGGGCTTCGGCGAGGATCGGGCTGCCTGCCGCGACCCGGCCGATGACCGGCAGGCCGAGTCCCTCCTTGAGCCGGATGCCGCGCGAGGCGCCGGCGAACAATTCTATGAAGCCTTTTCTTTCCAAAGCCTTGAGGTGATCCTCGGCGGCGTTCGCGGAACGGAAACCGAGGCTCTTGGCGATTTCCGCACGGGTGGGCGGGAAGCCGGTGCTCTGTACGAAATCGGCAATCAGTTGCAGTATCTCGGCCTGGCGGGGGGTCAGATCGTCCATGGGAAACCTCCTGTACTGTTATTATATACAGTAACAGGGACAGGGACGCAAGTGGGGTGCAAACGGCAGGAATTCCCCATCCTTCAAGTTCCGGAGTGGCGTCCGCGACTTCGTGGTGCATCGCCGGCCGCCGCCGCACAAAGCCGGTGCGCGCGTCGTTTCGCGTGCGTGGGCATGGCGCTCCAAAATCATCCCTGCAAACTTACAAGCACATGAAACGCAAAGGCATTCGTTGCGGTTGCGAAACGTCGGCACGCTTGTTGCGTAACAGTCACGCGCAATCTCAGACCTGCTCGTCGCAAGACGATCCGAATTGCCGCAGCCAGAGGCGTACCGTGCGGCAATCCGCGAGCGCCGGCGGTCATTGTTCAACATCTTTAAGGGGAGCCCTATGAATCGCAGATATTTATTGAAGTCGTTGATCGGCATCGCGTTCTCTGCGATGGCGGCAACGGCGACGGCTGCCGACACCATCAAGGTCGGCGTCCTGCACTCGCTGTCGGGGACCATGGCAATTTCGGAAACGGCGCTGAAGAACACCGCGCTGATGGCGATTGAAGAGATCAATGCCAAGGGCGGCCTGCTCGGCAAGAAACTCGAACCGGTGGTGGTCGACCCGGCTTCGAACTGGCCGCTGTTCGCCGAGAAGGCGCGTCAATTGATCACCCAGGACAAGGTGGCCGTGGTGTTCGGCTGCTGGACCTCGGTATCGCGCAAATCGGTCCTGCCGGTTTTCGAGGAACTGAACAGCCTGTTGTTCTACCCGGTGCAGTACGAAGGCGAAGAGCTTTCGCAGAATGTCTTCTATACCGGCGCGGCACCCAATCAGCAGGCCATTCCCGCGGTGGAATATCTGATGAGCGAAGAAGGCGGCGCCGCCAAGCGCTGGTTCCTGCTCGGCACCGACTACGTTTATCCGCGTACCACCAACAAGATCCTGCGCGCATTCCTCAAGGCCAAGGGTGTGGCCGAGACCGACATCGCCGAGGTGTACACACCGTTCGGCCACAGCGATTACCAGACGATCGTCGCCAACATCAAGAAGTTTTCGGCCAGCGGAAAGACCGCAGTGGTTTCCACCATCAACGGCGACTCCAATGTGCCGTTCTACAAGGAACTGGGCAACGCCGGACTGAAAGCCACCGACGTGCCGGTGGTGGCGTTCTCGGTCGGCGAAGAGGAACTGCGCGGCATCGACACCAAGCCCCTGCTCGGCCACTTGGCCGCGTGGAACTACTTCATGTCGGTGAAGAACCCGGAAAACACCGCGTTCATCAAGATTTACAAGGACTGGGCCAAGAAGAACAAGATTCCGAACCTCGACACCGTGGTAACCAACGATCCGATGGAAGCCACTTACGTCGGCATCCACATGTGGGCGCAGGCGGTGAAGAAGGCAGGCACCACCGATGTCGACAAGGTTCGCGTGGCGATGGCCGGCCAGACCTTCAAGGCGCCGTCCGGCTTCACCCTGACGATGGACAAGACCAACCATCACCTGCACAAGCCGGTCATGATCGGCGAAGTGAAGGGTGACGGTCAGTTCAACGTGGTGTGGAAGACCAAGGGTCCGATCCACGCCCAGCCGTGGAGCCCGTTCATCGCGGGTAACGAAGGCAAGCAGGGCCTCTAACTGCATCAGCTGACCGCGGCTTGCGCGTTCCTCCTGCGCGCATTCCGCGGTCGGCAACAGCGTCAGGGCAGGGCCTGCGGTAAGACAGTGATGAGCCGCGGGCCCTTGTCCTGTTTGTCGTTCGCGCGATCAAGCTTAAGGGAAACGCGCTTGAAGCCAGCATTGCTTTTTTTCGCGTTTGTCGCAGCGCTCGCCTGCGCCGATTCGGCACGCGCGCTCGACGAAAAAGTCGTCGCCGGGCTGGGTGCGGAGGACGTCGGCGCCAAGCTCGCGGCCATCAACGCGCTGGTTGCATCCGGCGACGAATCCGCACTCACGCTGTTGCAGGCGATGCAGGATGGCCAGGTCAACGTCACACCCTCCGGCCGCGTGGTGGTCGTCCGGGACGAAGAGGTCTTCGATGCGGCCACCATGGCGCCGATCGAGCCTGCGCCCGAAGGCCTCCAGGGTATCGTCGTCAACAACAGGATTCGCGGCGCGCTCGACACTGCCACAGGCGCGCTCAAGCTGCTGTCGCCCGATCGTGCGGTGCGGCTTGCCTCGGCGAAGGCGATCGAAGCAACCAGCCAGACCGCATTGCTGCCGCTGATCGAGAAGGCGATTGCCCGGGAGAGCGATCCTGGCATCAGGAAATCGCTGCAGCAGACCAAGGCGGCGCTGGACCTGAAAAGCAGCGATCCCGCAATCCGGCTGGCCGCCGTCAGCACGCTGGGCGAGAGCAATCAGGCGCAGGTCCGGACCCGGCTGTTGGCACTGCTGGAAAAAGACGCGTCCGGAAGTTTCATGGAACCCGACAAGGAAGTGCGTGCGGCGGCAGTACAGTCGATCGACTCGATCCAGAACCGGCTGCTGATCAGCGACTACCTTGCCCGGCTCTTCACCGGCGTGTCGCTGGGCAGCATTCTCCTGTTGGTGGCGCTGGGCTTGGCAATCACCTACGGTCTGCTCGGGGTCATCAACATGGCGCACGGCGAGATGTTGATGATCGGCGCCTATGCGACGTTCGTCACCCAGCAGTTGTTCAAGTCTTATGCGCCCGGGTTGTTCGACTGGTACCTGGTCGCGGCCATCCCGGTGGCGTTCGCCGCCTCGGCACTGGTCGGCATGGTGCTGGAGCGCAGCGTCATCCGCTGGCTTTACGGCCGGCCGCTGGAAACGCTGCTCGCCACCTGGGGTATCAGCCTGTTCCTGATCCAGTCAGTGCGCCAGATCTTCGGCGCACAGAACGTTGAAGTGGCGAACCCCTCGTGGATGTCGGGCGGGGTTGAACTCACCAACATGGTGTTGCCGTACAACCGCATTGTCATCATCGCCTTCTCGATGTTCGTGCTGTTGATGATGTGGCTGATATTGTCGCGTACCCGGCTCGGGCTGTTCGTCCGCGGCGTGACGCAGAACCGGACCATGGCTTCCTGCGTGGGTGTGCCCACCGGGCGCGTGGATCTGCTGGCGTTCGGGTTGGGTTCGGGTGTGGCCGGCCTGGCGGGCTGTGCGCTGTCGCAGATCGGCAATGTCGGTCCCGATCTCGGGCAGAGCTACATCATCGATTCGTTCATGGTAGTGGTGCTCGGTGGCGTCGGCCAGCTTGCCGGCACCGCCTACGCAGCGCTCGGCCTGGGCGTGCTGTCGAAATTTCTGGAGCCGCACATCGGCGCCGTCCTCACCAAGATCCTGGTCCTGGTGCTGATCATCGCCTTTATCCAGAAGCGCCCGCAGGGTCTCTTTGCACTGAGGGGGCGCGCGGTTGAAGCCTGAAGAACTGGAGACGCGTTACGTCCCACGCATGGAGCCGATGTTCAGCGGGCCGGGGTGGATGGCGCTGGGCGCCTTTGCACTGGTCACGCTGGTGGTGCTGCCGCTGCTGTTCCTCATGACTTCGCCGGATAGTCCGCTGCACGTGTCGGCGTACACCATCACGCTGGCCGGCAAGATTCTGTGCTACTGCATCGTCGCCATGGCGATGAACCTGATCTGGGGCTATACCGGGATACTCTCGCTCGGACACGGCGTGTTCTTCGCGCTCGGCGGTTACGCCTTCGGCATGTACCTGATGCGCCAGATCGGCCGCGAAGGGCAGTACCAGTCGGACTTGCCGGACTTCATGGTGTTTCTGGACTGGAAGGCATTCCCCTGGTTCTGGACCGGGTCGGAGCACTTTCTGTGGAGCGCGGCGCTGGTTATCCTGGCGCCCGGCCTGCTGGCGCTGGTTTTCGGCTACTTCGCCTTTCGTTCGCGCATCAAGGGCGTGTATTTTTCCATCATCACCCAGGCGATGACCTTCGCCTTCATGCTGCTGTTCTTCCGCAACGACACCGGTTTCGGCGGCAACAACGGCTTCACCGATTTCAAGCGCGTGCTGGGATTTCCGATCACCGCGCCTTCGACGCGCGCGATGATTTTCGCGATGACCGCGCTGACGTTGGTCGGCGTGATCTTCCTGACGCGCTATTTGGTGCGCTCGAAGGTCGGCCGCGTGCTGACCGCCATCCGCGACTCGGAAAGCCGCCTGATGTTCTCCGGCTACAACCCGCTCGGCTACAAGCTGTTCGTGTGGACGCTCTCGGCCGTGCTATGCGGCATCGCCGGCGCGCTGTACGTGCCTCAGGTCGGAATCATCAACCCCAGCGAAATGTCCCCGGCCAATTCGATCGAGATCGCGGTGTGGGTCGCGGTCGGCGGCCGCGGCACGCTGATCGGGCCACTGCTGGGCGCGGGAGTGGTAAACGGCGCAAAGAGTTTCTTTACCCAGACTTTTCCTGAGTACTGGCTGTTTTTCCTCGGGTTGTTGTTCATTCTGGTCACGCTATTCATGCCAAGAGGCGTCATCGGCCTGATGAGCGCGTCCAGGTGGGGACGAAGATGAGCCCGGTAACGGAAGAAATCAGCGTCAGCGGCAGCACTTCCGGACTGAGCCACATTCTGGAAGGCGGAGTGGACGTTACCCACGGCCCGATCATTTACCTCGACGACATCACCGTGAGCTTCGATGGCTTCAAGGCGCTCGACAGACTCACGCTCACCGTCGTCGCCGGCGAGCTTCGGTGCGTGATCGGCCCGAACGGAGCCGGCAAGACGACGATGATGGACGTGATAACCGGCAAGACCCGTCCTGACGCAGGCTCCGCGTTCTTCGGACAGACCATCGATCTGACGCGCCTCACCGAACCCGAGATCGCGCACGCGGGTATTGGCCGCAAGTTCCGGAAACCGACGGTGTTCGAGAACCACACGGTGTTCGAGAACCTCGAGCTGGCGATGAAGACCGACAAGCGCGTATGGGCGAGCCTGCGCGCAAAGCGCTCTTCGGAGCAGCTTGACCGCATTGCAGCGACGTTGGAACTCGTCCGGCTCAATAACGAGTCCGGCCGTCAGGCTGGATTGCTTTCTCATGGACAGAAGCAGTGGCTCGAAATCGGAATGCTTCTGATGCAGGAGCCCAAGCTACTGCTGCTCGACGAACCCGTGGCGGGCATGACGGACGAAGAGACGGAGCGTACCGCCGAACTATTCCAGTCGCTGGCGGGCGAGCGTTCGCTGGTGGTGGTCGAGCACGACATGGCATTCATCAAGTCGATCGCTAAAATTGTGACGGTACTGCACGAGGGCAGCGTTCTGGCGGAAGGCACTTTGCAAGCAGTACAGAACGATGAGCGCGTGATCGAGGTTTATCTTGGCCGCTGAATCATGCTGAAAGTTGAAAACCTGAATCAGCATTACGGCAGCAGCCAAACGCTGCGCAATATCAGATTTGAAGTGCCCGATAGGGGGGTGACGGCGTTGCTCGGGCGCAATGGGGTCGGCAAATCCACGCTGCTCAAATGCCTGATGGGTGTACTGCCGGTGTCAAGCGGAAAAGTTTTGTTCGACGGCGCGGATATCACGCGCTTGCCGCCGTTCGCGCGCGCGCGCCTGGGTATGGGTTACGTCCCACAGGGGCGCGAGATATTTCCCCGCCTGACAGTCGAGGAAAATCTATTGATAGGCATGGCGGGAAAATCGAACGGCGCCGCGCAACACATCCCGGCCGAAATCTACGATATGTTTCCGGTGTTGAAAGACATGAAGCACCGTCGCGGCGGGGACTTGTCCGGGGGGCAGCAGCAACAGCTCGCCATCGGGCGCGCGCTGGCGATGAAGCCCAGGGTACTGATCCTGGACGAGCCCACCGAAGGCATCCAACCATCAATCATCAAGGCCATCGAGCGCGTCATCAAGACGCTCTCCGCACGTGGCGGTCAATCATCGATTATCAAGGACATCGAGCACGCGCTAGCGATGAATCCCGGGGTGCTGATCAGGGAGCCCACCGAAGGCATCCAACCATCGATCATCAAGGACATCGAGCGCATCATCAAGAAACACTCCGAACGTGGCGATCAACCATCGGTCATCAAGGACATCGAGCGCATCATCAAGAAACACTCCGAGCGCGGCGATCCACCATCGGTCGTCAACGACATCAGGCACGTCATCAAGACGCTTTCCGAACGCGGCGACATGGCGATCCTGCTGGTGGAGCAGTATTACGAGTTTGCCCGCGAACTGGCCGACCATTATGTCGTGCTACAGCGCGGGGAAGTGGTGAAAAGCGGGTCGGGTGAGGATATGGAAACGGATAAGGTGCGCAGCTTCATGGCGCTATGAAGCCGGTCGAAGCAGTGCCACTGAGAACCTGGGATGCCACGCTGGATCTGGCGTACGCAATGCGGGGCGGACGCACGGTTCTTGCGCACCGCTCGAGCCGCGGTCCGCTTGCCGTACAGAAACCGCTCTACCCGGAAGGCGACGCGGTTTGCCACACCATCGTGTTGCATCCGCCGGGCGGCATTGCCGGCGGCGACCGGCTGGCGATCACTTTGAACCTGCAGGCCGGCGCGAAGGCGCTGCTTACCACGCCGGGCGCGACCAAGTGGTACCGCTCCGCGATGCTGGAGGCCGCGCAAGACGTGAAGATAACGGCGGCGGCGGGCGCGGTCTGCGAGTGGTTGCCGCAGGAGAACATCTTCTTCAATGCGGCGGACGCCAGGAACGCAATCGCGGTTTCGCTGGAACCGGGTGCGGTGTTCTGCGGCTGGGATGTAATGTGCCTTGGCCGCACCGCGAGCGGCGAGCGCTTCGATTCGGGAAGCGTGCGGCAACGGCTACGCGTAACTCGGGCCGGACACTCGTTGTTCGAGGAGTTGGGAACGATCAAAGGCGGCAGCGCGCTGCTGGACTCACCGGTCGGGATGGCGGGTTTTCCTGTTTGCGGAACGTTTCTCCTGGCGGGAATGGAAATCTCAAAGCCGGCGCTGGACGAATGCAGGGACGCGGCTCCAGCGGGGAAAGCCAAATGGGGGATGACCCGGTTGCCGGACTTGTTGGTCGCCCGATACCTTGGGCCCTCCGCCGAGCAGGCGCAGGAGTATTTTGTGCGCATCTTGAAGACCGTTCGCCCGCTGTATTCGCAAAGGGCGATGCAGATACCGAGAATCTGGAATACGTGAGGCGCGAGGCGTGAGGGGTGAGGCGAGAGGCGTGAGGCGTGAGGCGAAAGACAACACCGGAACACTAAAAGGAAAGTCAAAAAAATGGAGTTGACACCGAGAGAGAAAGACAAACTGCTGATCTTCACCGCCGCGCTGGTAGCGGAGCGGAGGAAGGCGCGCGGGCTCAAGCTAAATTATCCGGAGTCGGTCGCCTACATTTCCGCCGCGATCATGGAAGGTGCCCGCGACGGCAGGACGGTGGCCGAACTGATGAGTTATGGCTCGACGCTGCTTGCGCGCGAGGAGGTGATGGAAGGCGTGCCCGAACTGATTCCCGAGATCCAGGTCGAGGCGACTTTTCCCGACGGCACCAAGCTCGTCACCGTCCATCATCCTATTGTTTGAGAACAACGCCTACCGCAGAGGACGCGGAGGACGCAGAGGAGGGCCATGAAGACGACTCAAGAAAATGGACAAGATTCCACGGACTTCTCGCCCACCTTTCGAGCCGGATCGGCGTTGTTTTTCGCGGCTTGCAGGCCGAATATTTGTTTTTCCTCCGCGTCCTCTGCGTCCTCTGCGGTCGGCGCTTGAATTTTGGAGAGGAAGATGATTCCAGGTGAAATCAAGACGCTGCCGGGCGAGATCGAGATCAACGCCGGCCGCAGGACAATGACGGTGAAAGTGGCGAATAGCGGCGACCGGCCGATCCAGGTCGGTTCGCATTACCACTTCTACGAGACCAACGAGGCACTCAAATTCGATCGTGCCGCGACGCGCGGCTTCAGGCTCAACATTGCCGCAGGCACCGCGGTGCGCTTCGAGCCGGGTCAGGAACGCACCGTCGAGCTGGTAGAGTTGGCGGGCGCGCGAGTGGTGTACGGCTTCCAGGGCAAAGTGATGGGGAAACTCTGATGGCGCGATCAATCGGAAGACAGGCTTACGCAGAAATGTTCGGTCCCACCACCGGGGATCGCGTCCGGCTCGCGGATACGGATTTGTGGATCGAGGTCGAAAAGGACTACACCACGTACGGCGAGGAGGTGAAGTTCGGTGGCGGCAAAGTGATCCGCGACGGCATGGGACAGAGCCAGCGCCGGGCGCACGAGGTGGCGGACACGGTGATTACCAACGCGTTGATCGTGGATTACCGGGGCATAGTCAAGGCCGACATCGGCATCAAGAACGGCCGCATCAGCGGCATCGGCAAGGCCGGCAACCCTGACATCCAGCCAGACGTAAACATCGTAATCGGCGCCGCTACCGAGATCATTGCCGGAGAGGGATCCATCGTCACTGCCGGCGGGGTCGACAGCCACATTCACTTCATCTGCCCGCAGCAGATCGAAGAAGCGCTGATGTCCGGGGTGACCACCATGATCGGCGGCGGCACCGGGCCGGCCACCGGCACCAACGCTACCACGTGTTCCCCGGGGCCCTGGCACATCGGCCGCATGCTGCAGGCGGCCGAGGCGTTCCCGATGAATCTCGGCTTCCTCGGCAAAGGCAACACCAGCCTGCGCATGCCGCTGCGCGAACAGGTGGCGGCCGGCGCAATGGGGCTGAAACTGCATGAGGACTGGGGCACCACGCCGGCGGCGATCGACAACTGCCTTGCGGTTGCCGACGAGATGGACGTGCAGGTCGCAATCCACACCGACACGCTGAACGAATCCGGGTTCGTCGAGACCACGCTCGCAGCATTCAAGGGCCGCACCATCCACACCTACCACACCGAAGGTGCCGGCGGCGGGCACGCGCCGGACATCATCAAGGCCTGCGGCCAGCCGAACGTGCTGCCGTCCTCGACCAACCCGACTCGGCCGTACACCGTCAACACCATCGACGAGCACCTCGACATGCTGATGGTTTGCCATCACCTCGATCCCGGAATCGCCGAAGACGTTGCCTTCGCCGAGTCGCGCATCCGGCGCGAGACCATTGCCGCGGAGGACATCCTGCACGACTTGGGCGCCTTCAGCATGATCTCGTCCGATTCGCAGGCGATGGGCCGGGTCGGCGAAGTCATCATCCGTACCTGGCAGACCGCGCACAAAATGAAAATCCAGCGCGGCAGCCTTGCCGGGGACAGCGGAGATTCGGACAACCATCGCGTCAAGCGCTACATCGCCAAATACACCATCAATCCCGCGATTACTCATGGCATCGCACACGAAGTCGGCTCGGTCGAAGCCGGCAAGCTTGCCGACCTGGTCTTGTGGAAGCCGGCATTCTTCGGCGTCAAGCCGTCGCTGATACTCAAGAGCGGCGTGATCGCCGCGGCGGCGATGGGTGACCCGAATGCATCGATACCGACGCCGCAGCCTGTGCACTTCCGCTACATGTTCGGCGCCTTCGGCGGTTCGCTTACTCAGTCCTCGGTGACGTTCGTCTCGCAGGCGGCGCTGGAAGGCGATGTCGGCAGGAAACTAGGGCTGCGGAAGCCGCTTGTCGCAGTGTCGGGCACGCGCAAACTGAAGAAATCCGACCTGCCGCTGAACGGCTATCTGCCGAACATCGAAGTGGATCCCGAGACCTACGAAGTGCGCGCGGACGGACAGTTGCTGACCTGCGAGCCCGCAAAGACTCTGCCGCTGGCGCAGAGATACTTCCTGTTCTGACCATGCTGACAATCCAGAAACGCTGCGAGCCGCGGACTCCGTTCGATGCGGAACTGGTGCTGCCTTTCGAGCTGCGGCAGAAAAGTCGTTTACTCACGTATTCAGAAATCGGGGAAGAAGTGGGGTTGTTCCTGCCGCGCGGCGAGTGGCTCCGCGGCGGTGATTTCCTGGAAGCGGACGATGGGCGCGTGGTCAGGGTCACCGCCAAGCACGAGAAAGTGCTGCACATTGGTTGCCCGGACGGAATGCAACTCGCGCGCATCGCCTATCACCTCGGCAATCGCCATGTTCCGCTGCAGATCGGCGAGGGATGGCTGCGCATCGCCAACGACTACGTACTGCGGCAGATGGTAGAAGGCCTGGGTGCAGTTGCCGTGGCGATGGAAGCGCCGTTCGAACCGGAGGCCGGGGCTTACGGGGCGCATCGGCATCACGGCGAGGCGCCGCTGCACCGGGGCATCATCCATCAATATTCTTCAAAGGCCGGTACATGAGTGCCAACGCACTTTCAGGCACTGGTCTCGCGCAATTGCTGCGATTGGCGAGCCCGCTGCTGCCGGTGGGGGCGTACAGCTATTCGCAGGGACTGGAGTGGGCGGTCGAAGAGGGGGCAATTCGCGACGAACAAACCACGCTGCAGTGGATCGCCGACGCGCTGCGCTTCAACATCGGCACGCTCGAGGCGCCAATCTGGCAGCGGCTATACCACGCGTGGGACGAGGGCGATGTCAATGCGGCGCGACACTGGAACGCTCGCTTCGTCGCAATAAGGGAAACCGCCGAACTGCGCGCTGAAACGCTGCAGATGGGCGGCGCGCTCAAGCTGGTACTGGATGCTACCGGCGAACTGGACACCGCCGCTCTGGATGCGATCGGGGTGCCGGCGTTCCCGACGGCCTTCAGTTTTGCGGCACATGGATTCGGGGTGCCGTTGCGCGAAGGACTGACCGGCTATCTGTGGGCGTGGGGCGAGAACCAGGCTTCCTCGGCGATGAAACTCGTGCCGCTCGGACAGTCCGCCGGGCAGCGCGTGCTTGCGCAGCTGGTGGCGCTGCTACCCTCCGTTACGGATGCGGCTCTCCAGACCGGCGAGGAGGGCTTGAGCAACTTCTCTCCTGCGCTGGCGATTGCCAGCAGCCGCCACGAATCCCAATACACGCGTTTGTTTCGATCTTGAGCTTGGCTGCGCCAAGCGTGAACGGCGGTTAACACGAAGGTTCACGAAGGAAAGGCTAAGGAACACGAAGGAGAACGACAAAGATAAGCATGAATGGGAATTCGAAGAACAGATTTCGAATCGTGTGTGCGAATCATCTTGCCGCGTTCTTTTTTATCGGAATTGTTCTGTTCTAGTTTTCCTTCGTGATCCTTCGTGCTTACCTTCGTGTCCTTCGTGTTGAAAGAGTTTTGTTTTAATGGGAGATGGCAATGACGACGCAACCGTTGAGAGTGGGAATCGGCGGGCCGGTGGGCTCGGGCAAGACCGCGCTGACGCTGGCACTGTGCAAGGCCATGCGCGACAAGTACGAAGTTGCGGTGGTGACCAACGACATTTACACCCAGGAGGACGCGCAGTTCCTGGTCAGCAACGGAGCGCTGCCGCCGGAGCGGATTATCGGCGTGGAGACCGGCGGCTGCCCGCACACGGCGATCCGCGAGGATGCCTCGATCAATCTGGAGGCGGTGTCGCGGCTGGCGAGGACTTTCGGCAATCTCGACGTGGTATTCGTCGAGAGCGGTGGGGACAATCTGGCTGCCACTTTCAGTCCGGAATTGTCCGACCTGACTCTCTACGTGATCGACGTGGCGGCGGGAGACAAGATCCCGCGCAAGGGTGGACCGGGGATCATGAAATCCGATCTGCTGATCATCAACAAGATCGACCTAGCGCCGTATGTCGGTGCATCGCTGGACGTGATGGATCGCGATGCGCGCAGGATGCGCGGAGAGAAGCCTTTTGTGTTCAGCAATCTGAAGACCGGGCAGGGACTCGCGGAGATCGTGCGCTTCATCGAAACGCAGGGAATGCTCGGTCCCAAGGCCGCACGGGCGGCGTAAGCCGCGGGTGGAGATCTTTTGACGCGTTGCAATAAGTCTAAATATAAAGCATCACATAAATTATTTAACTACTTGAAGATAGGTAATTTATTGGTATTCCTGCGGGGCTCAGCTCATCGAGACGTCATCCCCGATCTGCTGCCCCAGGGATCGAAGTTGGCCGCTAAGGCAATAGCACGAATGGACCGTTCCTCGGCCCACTTGTAAACTCGGCAAGTCTCCGGCGGTCCCAAAATAGAGTGAGACTCTCCCCGATCGCATTGCTTCTTCTGGCTGTCGCCGCCGGACCGGTTCCGGCGGACCAACCCGCCGATCACCTCGAGCGCGCCAACCTCTTGCGAAGGTTGCTCGAGGATGCCCCGCCGGTCAGCGCTGGCGAGTCCGGTTCCCGCGCCGAACTGCCCGCGGCGAGGCTGGAGATGGAGCAGCAAACCGCCGCCGAGCGGCTGCAGGTCGAACGTTTTCAGGATGGCCAGTGGCGGCAACTGCTCGAATCCCAGCGGGCGAGCGCGCACCGGCAGGAACCGAAGCGGCCGTTGCCGAGGTCCACACTGGCATTCGAACGCGAGCAACGGGCGCGCGATCTGTCGATTCAGATCCAGCGGCAGGATCTCCAGTATCGTCAGAACAATCGCCGCTAGGCGAACGAAAGCCAACCAAAGCGAAAGCGAAGGGAGGGATTCATGAAGCAGGCGTTGCAAACCATTTTCCGTGTGCTGTTGTCGCTGGTACTCGCCGCCGGCGCCATGGCGGCGCCGGCCCAGGCACAGGATGCCGGGGCCTTGATCGATCAGGCCCTGACCGGGAGCCATCGCTCCGATGCCAGCAAGGCGCGCGACCAATACCGCCACCCCAAGGAAACGCTGCTGTTTTTCGGTTTGAAGCCGAGCATGACGGTGGTCGAGATCACCCCGGGGTCGGGCTGGTACACCGAGATTCTGGCGCCGGTGATGCGTGGCGGCACCTACTATGCGGCCGTATTCCTGGTGACCGAACAATCTTCGGAAATACAGCGCTCCAATGACAGGAACTTGCGCGCCAAGCTCGCGAGTGACGCCGATCTCTACGGCAGGGTGCAACTGTCGGTGTTTGCGTCCAATGCGATCCAGGTCGCACCCGCAGGCAGCGCCGAGATTGTGCTGACCTTCCGCAATGTCCACAACTGGGCCAAGGCCGGCACCGCGGATGCGATGTTCAAGGCCTTCCATGACGCGCTCAAGTCCGGCGGCGTGCTCGGGGTCGTCGAGCACCGGGCCAAGGCCGGCACTACCTTCCAGCGCCAGATCGACTCCGGCTATATGACCGAGGCCTACGTCATCGAGACCGCACAGAAGGCCGGTTTCAAGCTCGACGACAAGTCCGAAATCAACGCCAATCCGAAAGACACGGCGGACTATCCCGGCGGGGTCTGGACGCTGCCGCCGAACCTGCGCAATGTCCCCGATGCGGAGAAGCCGAAGTATCTCGCCATCGGTGAATCCGACCGCATGACGCTCAAGTTTGTGAAACCCTGACGATGAACGATCAACTCGATACCGGCGCACAGATCGACGCGCGCGCAGCGGCGCTCGAACCCAATGTCATCGCTTGGCGCCGGGATTTGCACCAGCACCCGGAACTCTCCAACTGCGAGGTCCGCACCGCCGGCGTGGTGGCCGCCCACCTGCGTGCGCTGGGCCTGACGGTTCAGACGGGGGTCGCGCATACCGGCGTTGTGGCCGTGCTGGATTCGGGCAAAGCCGGCCCGGTGGTGGCGCTGCGCGCGGACATGGATGCTCTGCCCGTGGCGGAGGAAGTGGACCTGCCCTTCGCATCGAAGACGCGCAGCACCTACAACGGCCAGGACGTCGGCGTCATGCATGCCTGCGGCCACGACTGCCATGTCGCGATTCTCATGGGCGTGGCCGAGGTGCTGTACGGCTTGAGAAATCGCCTCAAGGGAAAGATCAAATTCATTTTCCAGCCGGCCGAGGAGGGCCCGCCCTCAGGGGAAGAAGGCGGCGCTGCGCTGATGATCAAGCAAGGCGTTCTGGAGAATCCCAAGCCGGATGCGATCTTCGGCCTGCATGTTTTCGCCGGTATCGAGGCCGGGACCATCGCCTACCGACCGGGGCCGACCATGGCAAGCGCGGACCGCATGAAAATTGTCGTCAACGGCCGCCAGACCCACGCGGCGATGCCGTGGCGGGGCGTGGACCCGATCGTCATTTCGTCGCAGATCGTGCTGGGTCTGCAGACAATCATCAGCCGGCAGGTGGATTTGTCTCTGGAGCCCGCGGTGTTGAGCATCGGCGCCATCAAGGGCGGTGTGCGCGACAACATCATCCCGGATGCGGTGGAATTGCTCGGCACGGTGCGCACTTTCGACGAAGCCATGCGCGTGGATATCCGCCAGCGCGTGCGCAACACGGTCGAGATGATCGCGAAAAGTGCCGGGGCCACGGCACAAGTCCATTTCGACAGCGCCTACCCCGTTACGGTGAACGACGTGCCGCTTACCGAGCGAATGCTGCCGACTCTGCAACGCGTCGCCGGCGTGGACAAAGTGTTCCTCGGCCAGAAGATTACCGGGTACGAGGATTTTTCCCATTACCAGATGCGGGTGCCGGGCTTCTTCTATTTCATCGGCATCACGCCGAAAGGCACCGAAAAGGGCGCCAGCGCACCGAATCACTCGCCGCGCTTCTTCGTGGACGAATCGGCACTGCTGCTCGGAGTGCGTTCGCTCGCGCATCTGGCCGTCGACTACCTGGATTAAACTTGGACCGTAAAACTTTCCGAAAGGGTCCGTCATGAACCGCACGCGCCGATTTGCTTCCGCGGCCTTGTTTGCCGCCACCCTGGTTGCCCCGTCCGCTCTGCTGCACGCCGACCTGAAGATCGACGAAAAGGGCTTTGCGCGGCTCCAGGCCGGGGAGGAAAGTTGGGAGGAGTATCCGGGCATTCCAGGCGTCGGCCGGATGATCGTCTACGGTGATCCGTCCAAGGCCGGCGCCTACGTAATCCGGGTCAGGTTTTCGCCAGGCATCATGAGCATGCCGCACTTTCATCCCGAAGACCGCCTCGCCACCGTGATCAGGGGCACCTGGTGGACCGGGACCGGCGAGAAATTCGATCCGGAGAACACCGAGCCGATCCGTTCGGGAGGATTCATGCTTCACCCGGCCGGCGCAGCCCATTTCGACGGCGCGAAGGACGAGGAGGTCATCCTGCAGTTGGCGGGCGTCGGGCCGAGCGGCACGACGTTCTTCCGCCCGGAGCTCGGGCGCACCGGCAAGTCGAGATAACCGGGAATCGGCGCAGAAAGCGGCAGATGGTTTCTGCCGCTTTTTTTTGCTTACGCGAAGGAAGAAGAGGAATTCGTGCTCTCCGACATTGAAATCGCCCAACAGGCCAAGCTCAAGCGCATCGCCGCGCTTGCCCGGGAACGTCTTGGCATCGCCGACGAGCATCTGGAGCCTTATGGCCATTACAAGGCCAAGATCTCGCTCGACTACGTCGACAGCCTGAAAGACCAGCCCGACGGCAAGCTGATCCTGGTCACCGCGATCAGCCCGACGCCGGCAGGCGAGGGCAAGACCACCACCACCGTGGGTTTGGGCGATGCGCTCAATCGCATCGGCAAGAAGGCGCTGATCGCATTGCGCGAACCCAGCCTCGGCCCGGTATTCGGAATGAAAGGGGGGGCTGCCGGCGGCGGCTACGCACAAGTAGTGCCGATGGAAGACATCAACCTGCACTTTACCGGCGATTTCAGCGCCATTCAGCTCGCCAACAATCTGCTGGCGGCGATGCTCGACAACCACATCTACCATGGCAACGAACTGGGGATCGACGTTCGCCGCGTCACCTGGAGGAGGGTTCTGGATATGAACGACCGGGCGCTGCGCGATATTGTCGTGGCGCTGGGTGGCACCGGGAATGGTTATCCACGCCAGGACGGCTTTGATATCGTGGCGGCGTCGGAAGTCATGGCGATCTTCTGCCTGGCCACGTCGCTTTCCGATCTGAAGCAGCGGCTGGGCAATATCGTGGTCGCTTACACCCGCGAACAGAAGCCGGTGCGGGCACGCGATCTGAATGCGCATGGCGCGATGACCGTGTTGCTCAAGGACGCGTTGAAACCCAATCTCGTGCAAACGCTTGAGAACACCCCGGCGATCATCCACGGCGGGCCGTTCGGCAATATCGCCCACGGCTGCAACTCGGTGATCGCCACCAGGGCCGGACTCAAACTCGCCGACTACGTGGTGACCGAGGCCGGATTCGGTGCGGACCTCGGCGCCGAGAAATTCATCGACATCAAGTGCCGCAAGTCGGGACTGCGTCCCGACGCCTGCGTAATTGTGGCCACCGCGCGCGCGCTCAAGTATCACGGTGGGGTGGACCTCAAGGAGTTGAATAAGGAAAACCTCGCGGCGCTGGAGAAGGGCATTGCCAATCTCGAGCGGCATGTCAACAACGTGCGCAACGACTACGGCCTGCCGTGCGTGGTCGCGATCAATCACTTCAGCCACGACACGCCGGCGGAGATCGCGTTGCTCAGGCGCAAGATGGCGCACCACGAAGCGCCGGTCGTGGTGGCGCGCCACTGGGCGGAGGGTGGGCGCGGCGCGGAGGAACTTGCGCGCACGGTGGTGGATATGATCGAGCGCGTCCCCGCCGACTTCCGCTTCGTTTACGAGGACTCGGCGACGCTCTGGGACAAGGCCAGAACTATTGCGACCAGAATCTACGGCGCCGCCGACATCAGCGCCGACACCAAGGTCAGGGCGCAGATCCAAAAATTGCAGGAGGACGGTTACGGCAATTACCCGGTGTGCATGGCGAAGACCCAATATTCGTTTTCGACCGATGCCTCGGTGCGCGGCGCGCCGTCGGGCCACATCATCAACATCCGTGAAGTGCGGTTGGCCGCCGGCGCCGAATTCGTCGTCATGGTCTGCGGCGACATCATGACCATGCCGGGACTGCCGAAGGTGCCTTCGGCGACCAGGATCGATCTCACGCCGGATGGGAAGGTTGTCGGGCTGTTCTAAATCAAAGTCAAACTCTCAACGCAGAGGCGCAGAGGACGCAAAGGAACGCAAAGAAATCCGACAACAACCTCAACGCAGATACCCTACGTGCGTAGCACGTCGGAGTACCCTTTTAGACGCAGAGTACGCGGAGGAACGCAGAGGGACGCAGAGAAAGACGAGAACATGAGATTGAAGGTCAGAAATTGCGCCGCCCGACCGGACATTGCGAGGTTTATGCTATTGGAAACTTGTTTATGGCTATAGAGACATGTTTCTGGTATTGGAGACGTTTATCATGACGCCCAAATCCAGTTGTCCTCCAAGATCCAAGGGTCGAGAGGCCGGAGAACGCGTGAGACGAACCACTGGTTTTCTGCTGATCCTAACGGCACTCGTGCTGGCTACCGCGTGGGTCGACCCGGCTTGGGCGCAGACCAAGATCCTGCGGGTCGGCGTCCTGACAGTCGCCGAGTCGCAGGAATGGTTGGAACCTTTCAACCGAACGCTACGCGAGCACGGCTGGGTCGAGGGGAAAAACCTTGCGTTCGAACACCGCCATGGTAGTGGCGATCCGAGACGCTTGGCCGAACCTGCGGCGGAACTCGTCCGGCTGAAAGTCGACGTGCTGTTCCCCGTTGGTCCTCCTTCTGTTCGCGCTGCCTTCGCGGCGACGCGAGACATTCCAATCGTTGCTCACGATCTTGAGACCGATCCAGTCGCCGCGGGCTATGCCCAGAGCTACAGCCGACCGGGTGGAAACCTCACCGGCCTATTCCTCGACAGCCCGGATCTGGCGGGTAAGTGGCTGGAGGTGCTCAAGGCAATCGTTCCCAACCTCTCTCGCGTCGTCGTGTTCTGGGACTCGACCTCCGGTCCCGTGCCACTGAACGCGGTCCGCACAGTTGCGCCGTCGCTCGGCGTCAAGCTGCAAATTGTGGAGATCCACACGCCTGAAGAAATCGACAAAGCGCCCGCGGCGTTCCGGGGGCGCCCGCAGGCTCTGATCATTCTGCCTTCGCCGATGATGTATTTCGAAAGCGCTCGCCTGGCCAAGCTCGCCAACAAGCTGCGACTGCCAGCAACCTCGATGTTCGTTCCGTTCGCTGAAGCCGGCGGAATGCTGGCATACGGCCCCGAGATGATCCCGACCGTCCAGCGGTGCGCCGCACTTGTCGCAAAGATTCTGGCCGGCGCGAAGCCTGGTGATCTTCCCATCGAACGCCCCACCAAGTTCGAGTTTGTCCTCAATCGCAAGACCGCTAAAGCTCTGCGGCTGACCGTGCCCAACACGGTCCTGTTGAGGGCAGACAAACTCATTCAGTGAACTCTGGCGTCATGACCTGTACCAACATGGGGACCTACCAGCCGTTGCATCAGACGCGTGGAACAGCGTCGTCTGACTTCGCTGGCGTGTTCTCCGCGCGCCGGTGAACGGCGCCTCGACGCTCCATCGGCCTGCGGCTTGACGCGCTCACCTTACCAATATATAGTTTGGGTAAGGTACTTCGATTGGAGATCAACACCATGTTCGTCAAGATTACCGCCAAGCGTCAGGTCACATTTCCTGCTCGCGTCTTGGAGGCGCTGGGCGTGAAGCCGGGCGACCGGATCGAACTCGAGGAAGGACCTGACGGTTTTGTCTTGCGCGCGCGACACGTCGACCGGGCGCGCCTCGCGCCGCTGCGCGGCAAGTTGCGCCGAGGCAAAGGCACCTTCGATCTCGAAGCCTTCCGCAACAAGCCCCATGACCGCGCGCTTCGGGACTGATACCTCGATCCTCGTTCGCCTGGCGACCGGTGATCCGGAGGACGGCTTCGAACACTGCGTACGCAAGTTGACCGCGCTCATCGAGCGCGACGATGCCGAGGTGTTCGCATCGAATCAGGTTATCGGCGAGGCCTATGTCGCCCTGAAACATCACTATGGCGTGTCCAAACCCGATGCACGTACCGCGCTTGCCAGCGTGCTCAAGAGCGGTCTGGTGGCGCCGCTGAATGGGGCAGGCGTGTTCGCTGCCTTGGAGGCCGACACGGGCTGCGGCCTGCTCGACCGCCTGATTGCCGACGACTACCGCCGCGCCGAACTCACCACGCTCACGCTCGACCGCAAGATGGGCGCTCTCCCGCAAGTACGCCGTCTTTAGCTCACCGTGGAACCTCGGGATCAGGCTCGATTTATTTGCGTTCTCCACAGGAGAATTCGACGGGAGGCGCTTGGGAGACCGTGGCTACGAGCAGAATAAACAGAGACCACGAATTCCCGACGTCTCGACATTCTTCTCCTATTTCCCGATTTGCTTTCCTCTGCGCCTCTGCGTTGAGATTTTGATCTGATGTGCGCCGACCTTGCGAACTGACTTCAAATCCGCGACAGCACTTTCCATCGCTGCCGGTGAAAGCACAGCCGCCCAGGACCTGCACTGGCTGGAGAAGAACATCCCCTGCCAGGCGGCGTGTCCGGCGGGAACCGACATTCCCGGCTATCTCGAGGCGATCTATCACGGCCGGTTTGCGGAAGCCTACGAAATCAACCTGCGCGACAACGTCTTTCCCGCAGTGCTCGGGCGGGTGTGCTCGCGGCCTTGCGA
>CAZYTR010000408.1:0-9210 GCA_964650365.1 uncultured Alcaligenaceae bacterium
CGGCGCCACTCGCGGTTTCGCTGCTCCTGGCAGTTGCCGCGGGTCTGCTTACCCTCAGGCGACGTCCCGACGTTGCTGAGAGTTTGCGCCTGGTCGCATTCGCCGCGGCGTCACCGTTCATGGCTGCCGGCATCGTGGCGCCGGTGCAACTCGCGCCCGTGCTGACGGCCGTCGGGCTGCTGATCTTCCTGGTCGGCGCCATTCAGTACCATGTCATCCAGGGCCAGCGCGCGCAGTTCCTATCCCGGTTCCTCGCGCCACAGGTGGCCGAACTGGTACGCGAGGAGGGCTTGAAGAGCGCCACTCGAGAGCAGACCCTGGAGCTCTCGGTGGTCTGCTGCGACCTGCGCGGATTCACCGCCTTCTCCGCGGCCACGGAATCGAAAAAGGTGATCGGAATTTTGCGCGAGTACTACGACGCCGTCGGTGCAGCCGCCCTGATCGTCGGCGGCACCATCAAGGACCAGGCGGGCGACGGCGTGCTGATACTGGTGGGGGCGCCGATCCGCTTCGAGGACCACGCGCAACGCGCGCTGGAGCTCGCCAAACGGATCCGCGAAAGCGGAGTGGCACTCACAGCACGGTGGTCGGATGGAGATCTGCAGCTCGGC
The DNA here is from genome assembly GCA_964650365.1 of uncultured Alcaligenaceae bacterium. Lineage (GTDB taxonomy): Bacteria > Pseudomonadota > Gammaproteobacteria > Burkholderiales > JACQAP01 > JACQAP01. Next base: position 612 of record CAZYTR010000408.1, read on the forward strand.
GTCGGCGTCGGTGCGGCGAGCGGCTTCGTGACGGTCGGCGTAATCGGCGGGGCTTCACGCCTTGAGTACACCGCGGTCGGACCGGCGGTGAATCTCGCCTCGCGACTGTGTTCGGAGGCAGCGCATGGCGACGTGCTGGTGGACGAGCGCACCACCGAACTACTGGGTACGACGGAAATGCGTGCGGCATTACGCCCCTGCGCGCCGCTCAAACTGAAAGGTTTTCGCGACCCCGTGCCGAACTACGCGCTCGCGTCCGCGTAAGAAGTACCGTGACGGTCGTCACGTCGTCACGACTTTTCAAGCTCCGGGTACAAGTGTCCTTCCGCCTTGCTCTCGAAGAGCTGCCCAGGCTCGACGCCAATAGCGCAGCGCACCGCGTCCTCGACGGTTTCCAGCCATACGAATTCGAGCTTCTCGCGCGCGGCTGCAGGCACGTCCTCCAGGTCTTTCTGGTTGCGCTTGGGCAGCATCACGGTCTTGATGCCCGCGCGCAGCGCCGCCAGCACCTTCTCCTTCACGCCGCCGATCGGCATCACCAGGCCGCGCAGCGAAACCTCGCCGGTCATCGCCACGTCGGAACGCACCGGCTTGCCGGCAAGCAGCGACACCAGCGCCAGGAACATGGCCACGCCGGCGCTCGGGCCGTCCTTCGGCGTCGCGCCCGCGGGCACGTGCACGTGCAGGTCGGTCTTCTCCAGTGATTCGCCGCTATACAACTTCGCCAGCGTCAATGCCGCCTGCGCCGACTCCTTCATCACCTCGCCCAGTTGCCCGGTGAGGATGAGCTTGCCGGAACCCGGCACTTTGGTGGCTTCGATGAACAGGATGTCCCCGCCCACCGGCGTCCATGCCAGGCCGGTCGCCACGCCCGGCAGCGCCGTACGCAGCGCCAGTTCATCCTCGAACTTGCGCGGGCCGAGGATTGCCTGCAGGTCCAACGCATCCACGGTCACGCTTTCGGCCTGCCCTTCGGCAAACTTCATCGCCACGGAACGCAGCACCGCCCCGATCTCGCGTTCAAGACTGCGTACGCCGGCCTCCCGCGTGTAGTCGCGGATGATGGCCTTGATCGCGGCATCGGTGAATGCCGCCTGCTCCGGCTTGAGGCCGTTGGCTTCGCGCTGGCGTTTCACCAGGTAACGCCTGGCGATTTCGAGCTTCTCTTCCTCGGTGTATCCCGGGAGCTGGATCACCTCCATGCGATCACGCAGCGGCCCGTGAATCGTGTCGAGCACGTTGGCGGTGGCGATGAACATCACCCTGGACAGGTCGAAGTCCACGCCAAGGTAGTTGTCACGGAATTTCGAGTTCTGCTCCGGATCGAGCACCTCCAGCAGCGCACTGGACGGATCCCCATGGAAGCCACCGGCGCCGAGCTTGTCGATTTCGTCCAGCATCAGCACGCCGGCGCGCGTTTCCGCGCGCCGGATTGCCTGGATGATATTGCCCGGCAGCGCCCCGATGTAGGTACGCCGGTGGCCGCGGATCTCCGCTTCGTCGTGGGTGCCGCCCAGCGCCACGCGCTGGAATTTGCGCCCGGTGGCGCGCGCGATGGACTGCCCGAGCGAGGTCTTGCCCACGCCCGGCGGACCGACGAAGCACAGGATCGGACTTTTTCCCTCGGGGTTGAGCTTCTTCACCGCCAGGTATTCGAGGATGCGGCGCTTGATCTTCTCCAGGCCGTAGTGGTCCTCGTCCAGCACCTTTCTCGCGTCCGGGATATCGATCGGCTTGCCTGGCTCGGCTTTCCAGGGCAGTTCGCTCAGCCACTCCAGATAAGTACGCAGCATCGAGCCCTCGGCGCTGCCTTCGCCCATTCTGCGCAGGCGCTTGAGCTCCTTCGCGGCATGCTTGTGCACATCCTCCGGCATGCCGGCATCGTCGATGGCCTTCTTGAGTCCCTCGATCTCGGCGGCGGTTTCCTCGCCCTCGCCAAGCTCTTTCTGGATCTGGCGCATCTGCTCGCGCAGCACGTGCTCGCGCTGGCGCTCGTCGAATTCCTTGCGGGTCTTGTCGCCGATCTCCTTGGATAGCCTCAACACCTCGACACGCTCGCCCAGCAGCACCAGCACCTTGTCCAGGCGCCGCTCGAGGTCGAAGGTTTCGAGCACCGTCTGTTTCTCTTCGTTTTTCACGTCCAGCAGGTTGGCCACCATGTCGGCAAGCAGCGCGGGCGAGTCCATCGCCTTCACCACCCCCGCGAGTTCGTCCGGGACATTCGGCAGCAACTGGATGGCCTCGACCGCGCGCTCCTTCAATTGCATGAATCGCGCCTCGATCTCGGGGCTGGATTCTTCCGCCGTCTCGACCAGCGCCACGCGCGCCACCATGAACGGCCAGCCGTCGAGGAACTCCAGCACCCGGAAACGCGACTGCCCCTGGATTACCAGATGATGGCCGCCCTCGGCGCCGGTGATGTAGCGCACCACCTGGCCGGCGGTACCGACCCAGTGCACGTCGTCCGGGTTGAGTTCGTTCTTCTCCGGGTCGCGCTGCAAAAGAAAACCGACGCGCCGCTCGCTGCGGGCCGCTTCCTGCGCCGCTGCGACCGAGGACGGGCGACCGATCGTCACCGGCGACATGATCCCGGGGAACAATACCGCGTTGCGCAGCGGAATGATGATCAGCGCGTCCTCCGGCAGCGGTTTCAATGGCGTGGCGGCGCGCCCGGCATCGGGCGCCGGTGCCGACTTGCCGGCGTCGTCCGGCGAAAGCATTTCCTGCGTCGTGGGCAAGACATTCATGAAGACTCCTTCTTGCTGAAAATGAGCGTGAGACATCCGTCCTGCAACTTCCTGCCGGCCAGGGCGAGCGTCTGCGTGGGCAGGCCGATCGGCTTGCTCCAGGAGCGAATGGGCTTCGCTCCACATCAAACGGGAATGGTCTCGCGCGGTCATCAAGGGTTCTCCGTAATAAACCCTAGATGGCGGCGATCAGGCGGGAATCAAGTCGTGCGGTCGTCGGGGTAATATCTGGTGGAATCAATGGCCTCGGTCCGGGCGCGCGACCGCGACCCGGTGGAGTTGCTCGTACAAGAAGGCCGAGGTTTGAGGGGCGAGGGCCGAGCCCCGAGTCCCAAGCCTTGCCTTTACTTCGTCACAGCCTTTACGGCATTCACGACCTTCACGACATTTACGGTATTCACGACATTCACGGCCTTCACGGCGGCCACGACAGTCACGGCCTTCACGGCCCTCGCGACATTCACGGCCTTCCCGGCCTTACTACGGATTTGCCTTCAAGTACTCAATGATCTGGCGCCGGATTTCCGGATCCTTCTGGGTGTAGAACATGTACGTGCCCGGCACCATGGTCTGCGAACTGGCGATCCATTTGTCGAGAGATGCCTCATCCCACGCGGTCCCGTTCATCTTCTTCAGGAACGTTGCCGAATACTGATAGCCCTTCACGCTACCAGCGGGCCGCCCGAGCACCCCGCGCAACTGCGGTCCATACATCGGCACAACGGCGACGCGCTCAGGCGTTGACGCATGCTCTCGGGGCGCCATATCCGCGTTCAAGCGTGGCGTCGTCGGAACATCTGCCATGGTTGCTCCGGTCGATCGCGGAATTTCCGCGTGCGCCAGTCGCCACTGCGACCGGACAGGCGCAGGCTCACCCTTGGCAGATTTCGCGAGGTTACCGTGGCATACCCCGCATTGCTTGTCGAACAACTTCTTGCCTTCCGTCGAATCGTCATCCTGGGCGCTCGCGCTTGCCGCAACTAACAACGCCAGGAATAAACCCGCACCCCCCGTCCTCAAATCCATAACCAGCCTCCTCTTTCCCTTGTGATTCGCTACCGGAAACGCCCGCCCCTGCCTCGACTCGATACATGCGCAAAAATGCTCCCTGGAACGCCGAAAACCTTTGACCTGGATCAACAAAAAAGAATGCTGCCGGCGAAACGCGCATGAGGCAGGCGTTCCAGGGAAGCTCTCGCATGACGCAGACCTGCGCTTCCCACAATTGCGCCCGAGGCTCTATCGAAGCAAGACCGGAGTCCGTCCTGTTGTCACGGCCTTTTCGGTATTCACGGTATTCACGGCCTTCACGGCAGTCACGGCCTTCACGGCAGTCACGGCAGTCACGGCCTTCACGGCAGTCACGGCAGTTACGGCCCTTGCGGCCTTTACGGCTTTTACAGCAATCTCGCCTGCACCCGCTGGCGCACCAGGTTCACGTTGTGCTTGAACGCGTAGAGGTTGTCCGAATACGCGAGCGGCGTATTGATGCGGTTGACCGAACGTTCGATCTGCTCCAACCCCTCCAGCAATCCCCGCAGCTTTTCCGGCGGGGGATCGTCTTCGAGTTCGAGCTCGATTTCCTTCAGTCGTGCATACCAACGATAGATGCGCGAGCGCACGCGCCAGCGGTACGCCGGCGGAATGATCTTGGTGACCGGCACCAGCAGCGCCAGCGCCGGCAGCAGGATGATCCAAAGCCGGTCCACCATCACCGCCATCCAGTAAGGCAGGTAGCGCTGCAGGAACGGCGGCCCAGTCTTGTAGTAACGCTCGGCTTCGCTGCTGAGCGGAAACTCGGAGTTCAGCGGCGCCGGGAATTCGCCGATGTTGTTGAGCAATCCCGGGTTTCCGTGGATTTCCCTGGCGGCACGCATCAGCAGGAATGCCAGCGCCGGATGCAGCGTGTCGCGGGCGAGCAGGTTGGCGGTGGGTGCCACCAGCGTCACATCCTGCGCCGGGTTGTTGCTGATGAAGTCGAACACGCCGCGCGGCAAAGTCAGCCTGGTCAAGTAAGGAAAGCGGCGCGTATAGGCTTCCGCGCGCTCGAGGCTGAGCAATCGAATCCCCTGGGCGGAAACCAGTTTTTCGACTAACGGCGACTCCGGCGGACCCACGATAAACACCGCATCGAGCTTGCCTTGCAGAAGCATCTCGTTAGCATTCACGCCGCTCTCTGTCAGGAGCACGGTCGGCGGCATAACGGTGGCATTGACAGCCAGCAGCTGCAATGCGAGTGCACGGGTGCCGCTTTCTTCGGGCCCGATCGCCAGCCGCTTGCCTTTCAGGCCACCGAAATCGCGAATCTCCGCACCGCGGTAAAACACCCATAGGGGTTCGTAATAGATGCTGCCCAGCGAGCGCAGATTCGGCGCATTGGCGGCAAAGGCGGAGCCGCCCTGGAAGAAGCCCACCTCCACGTCGGATTTTTCGTCCACGAGGCGGCTGACGTTTTCCTGCGAGCCGGCCGAAATGCGCATGTCGACCGTGACCCCATCGCGCGCCAGGATCTCCTTGTAGCGCCGGGCGAATATGTCATAGCCGCCGTCCACCGCACCGGTCGCCATCACCACCCTGTCCGGCGGCGCCGGCTCGACGAAGCGGAATGCGAAGACGAGAGCCAGCACGGCGACAACCACTGCCGACGCGACTGCCATCCAGAGATCGCGCGAATTGTTCCACCGGAACGATTTTCCGATCATTTGGCGATTGTAGCCGGAGACCACCTGACAGGCATGAGTGGCGGGGTGCGAAGGCCGAGGTTCGAGGGCCGAGGTGCGAGTGAATTGCCAGTGTATTTGAGATCTTGTGGTTTTTCTCGGCCCTCGCCCCTCGGCCCTCGCCCCTCGTCCCTCGCCCCTGCCTTTTCAGTGCCTTTCTCCCCAGACCTCAACGACGCGTGCATCTCGGCCACAACTCGTCCGATAGAACTTGTAGCGAATCGGATTCTTCTTGTAGTAGTCCTGATGGTATTCCTCGGCAGGATAGAAGGCGTCGGCCGCCGCGACCTCGGTGTAGATCCTGGGAAAACGGCCGCTCTTTTCCAGCCGTGTCTTGCTGGCTTGGGCCGCAAGCCTCTGCGCGTCGCCTTGGAAAAAAATGGCCGAGCGGTACTGGTCGCCGGTATCGCAGAACTGCCGGTCCTTCACCGTCGGATCGATGTGACGCCAGAAGTAATCCAATAACTGTTCGTAAGTAACCTTTTTCGGATCGAAGGTTATGCGCACCACCTCGGCATGACCGGTACCGCCGTCGCTGACCTGTTCGTAGGTCGGGTTGCTGACCTGGCCGCCGGCATAGCCCGACTCGGTATCCACCACGCCGGGAAGCTTGTCGAAGTCCGCCTCCACGCACCAAAAGCAGCCGCCGGCAAAGATGGCCATGGCGTTTTTCGCAGCCGGCGTCGTCGTGGCCGGCTGTGCCGCCATGCCGTTGACAGCGAACAGGAAGATGATCCCCCCGAAGAGCAAAATCGCGCGTTGAAACTTCTGATTCATGATTTCTGTCCCCGGTCGTCAGGTCTTCGATCTGCGCTACTGATTCAATATAGCGGTAAGCGCCAGCAGAAGCTCGTGGTCCGAACTGTCCCTTCACCCTTCACCCTTCACCCTTCACCCTTCACCCTTCACCCTTCATCCTTGTTCTTTCATCCTTGCTCTTCTTGACCGTCCTCGCCCAATGAGAACATGATCTGCCGTAACGCCCGTTGCGGCGTCACTTGCGCTACCAGCGCCGCGTCAAAATTAGAGTCGCTCGGACCACGAAAATGGAACAACCGGCAACGATTCCTGCCTCACCCGGAAGACTTCATCGAATCAAGCTCTACTACGAAAAGCACGAGCGCAATGTCGCTATCGGAGCTTTCGTCGGCGGGTTTTTTTTCGACATCCTGACCACAGGGCGCATCGACTCCTGGCTTCTCATCGGTCAGCAGGCACTCTATCTGGTTGTCGTCACTGCCGCCCTGCTGCAGATGTTCTTCGAGGAAGGCAAGCCGCCTCCGGCGCTCGAGAACATGTTCGTCCTCAAACGCTGGTATTACGAACTGCGCGTGGCCATCGTGCACTTCCTGCTGGGATCCCTGATCAGCCTGCACACCATTTTCTTCTTCAAGAGTTCGTCGCTCCTGATGTCGTTCTTCATTCTGGTCATTCTGGTGTTTCTTCTGGTGGCCAATGAGTTCAGTCGCTTCAAGGCGCTGGGACTGTCGTTCAAGTTCGCTTTGCTCAGCCTCTGCGTTCTGTCCTTCTTCGCCAGCGTCGTTCCGGTTTTCGTCGGGTCGATCAGCGTCGTCGTTTTCATGCTCTCGATGCTGCTCGGTTGTGTGCCTCTGGCAGTCATCTACCGCCGGCTTCTGATTCACGCGCCCGATCGCGTTCCTCAGGCCAGGAAACAAATCGTTGTTCCTTTTGGTTTGGTGCTGGTCGGTTTTCTCGCCCTTTATCTGTTCAGGCTGATTCCACCGGTGCCGCTCTCGATTCCGTATATCGGCGTCTATCATGCCGTCGAAAGGACGGCAGACACCTACCGGCTAAGTCACGAACGGCCACTATGGCGTTTCTGGCACAACGGCGACCAGAACTTCCTCGCCCGGCCCGGTGACAAGGTGTACGTGTTCTTCCGCATCTTCTCGCCCACCCGGTTTTCCGATCACGTGACGATGCGTTGGTATTGGAAGGACAATCCACGCGGCTGGGCGCTGCAGGACTCCATTCCCATCAACATCGTTGGCGGGCGTGAACAGGGATTCCGCGGCTACGGCGTGAAATCCAACTATCAGCCGGGCGACTGGAAGGTGCAGGTCGAAACCACCGACGGACGCGAGATCGGCCGCGTCTACTTCAGTCTTGCAACCGCCCCCGAGGAACCGCGCATCTTCGATTTTGATATCGAGTAGCGCGCGCCGACCTGACCTGGAGTTTCGACAACTCAGCCTGCCCGACCCTTACCGAGCCACAATCCTCACAACTTGATGCCTTCGCTGGCGATGTAAGTCTTGATGATACCGTCGATATCCGTGTCGGCCTTGAAGCCCATCGCCACCGCTCTCGGTGTTTTGAAGTGCGCCGGAAACGTCACGATCATTTTCTGAATCCGCTCGACAGGTTTGAACACAACACGCACGGCAACCTCGTCGCCGGCGATGCGGCGCAGCGCTTCGACGCCCTGCTTCACCGAGATCGTGATGCCCGGAAGGTTGATCGAACGACTGGTACCCCATGCGGATGACGGCAGGTCGTGGGCATGCACAAACGACTCGATCACCTGCCTGGGCGACAGGATCAAGAGTTCGGTCGACTCCTCCACGGGAACCTCGCACACCACGCCGTTCAGCGGCTCCCTGAACATGCCGCTCGCGAACGAAGTCGAGGCAAGATTGGGCTTGCCCGAACGCACGACTATGGTCGGTAATCGCAGGCTGCGGCCGTCGAGAAAGCCCTTGCGCGAGTAATCATTGACCAGGTACTCGCCGATCACTTTCTGCGTACCGTAGGAGGTCTGCGGGTTGGGTGTGATCGAATCGTCCACCACCGCCGGCAATTTCCCGCCGAACACCGCCAGCGAACTGGCGTACACCAGCCGCGGCGGAGACTTGAGTTTCCGGCACGCCTCGAGCAGATTGCGCGTGCCGTCGAGGTTGACGCGGTAGCCGAGATCGAAATCGGCTTCGGCGCCCGCGCTGACCACCGCCGCGAGATGGAAAACCGAACCCGTATCGGCATCCATCGCGGCTGCGATGGCGGCGGGCTGCGCGATGTCTCCGTTCACGCACTCCAGCCTGGGATCGGGATTCTGCGGGAAAGCGGCATCGAACAACTTGATCCGGGAAATGGATGCGGGCTTGCCGTCCG
>CAZYTR010000409.1:0-3559 GCA_964650365.1 uncultured Alcaligenaceae bacterium
AAGCTGCAGGCGGTGGTCCGCGATGACGGCCTCGGCGCGATCCACGAGCTGGATTTCTACGCGCTGCGCCAGAACTTCGGCGACACGCTGGCGCGCCGTGCGGAATATTACTACCGCAAGATCCGCGAGGGCGGCGATGGCGGACATTCCGGAGACGGCATTGCCTCCGCTCACGACCGCGTGAACTTCAAGCATCCGGTTTCTCCGGAGGACTTGACTGCGGACGCATACCCCCGCGCGATGTTCCTCGACCGGATCAATGATCAGCCGCAACCGATTCGCTACGCATTGCGCTCCGTCAGCTCGAACGCCGTCGAACTGACCGGGACCGGCTTGACCAAGAAGATCTCGGTCAAAGGCAACGCCGTGAGCGTCGAGTACCGGCTGGAACGCGAATCGGCGGGGCTCGAAACCGAGATCAACCTCGCCATGCCGAGCTGCGACGGCTTCCTCGGCCGCTATGTCGTGAACGGCGAAGTGCCGGGAGGTTTCGGGCAGGCGTTCAACTGGGAAGGCATCACATCATTGATGCTGGAAGACGGGGTGCTCGGCGGCAAAGTCACACTCACTACGGGCGAGCCGGTCAGCGTCAGCGCGGCGCCGCATATGACCGTTTCGCAGTCGGAAGACGGTTTCGAAAAGATCATGCAGGCAGTGACCTTGCGGTTTGCCTGGCATGGTTCGCAGCAGACCATCACGGTTGTTGTGAACTGAGGCGCCGGATATTGCGACAGCGATCTTTTGTCCGGGATCCTCTCCTGTCCAGCATCTGCACGGCTCGCCATGTGTCACCGCCGCGCAAGTGTCCCGCATTTCTCCACTGGTAAGTTTGCCGTTTGTCCTCTATAAAAAGGGGGAGGAACCCAACTAAACGGAGGAGCCGCCATGATGAACCGGGAAGAGTACGTGGAACGGATGAAGAAGCAGATAGACGAGTGGAATGCCAGACTGACCACGTGGCAAGCCGAAGTGCAGAAGGCGCAGGCGCACGTCAAGACGCAGTACGAAGCACAGATCAAGGCGCTGGAAAAGCAGCGCGACGAAACCGTCAAACGCCTGAACGAAACTCGCGAAGCCAGCCAGGCCGCGTGGCAGGACGTCAGCAAAGGGGTCGAGAGTGCCTGGAAGACGCTGCACGCAAGCTACGAAAAGGCTTGGTCGGAGTTTCATAAGAAGAAGTAGTGACAAGTGACAAGTGACAAGTGACAAGTGACAAGTGACGGGTGACGGGTGACGAGTTGGCCGGCCGATGGCCGGCATTAGAAGCGTTGACGCAGAGGGCGCAGAGGGAAAGCAGGGGGCATGGGGTATCGCCCTAGCGCCGTTCAGGTTGCGGGCTTGCGCAGCAGCGCCGTCGCCAGGACCACGAGCACAACGCCGAGCACGGCCATCATGCCCATGCCTTCACGCGCCGTTTCCTCCACCCACCACACTTCCTTGCGCCAGAACCCGGGCATGGTGGGCCAGTAGAAGACCGTGGTGCCCACAGCGACAGCCACGCTCAGCCACAACAGCAGTGTTCCGGCCAGTGAGCGCACCTGCGGCAGCCAAAACGCGGCGGCGAACGCCCAGGCGGCAGGAACCAGGTAGATGACGATCCACAGCAGTGCGTCCGGGTCGTTGTACTGGGCTGCGGCGAACGCGACCATTACCAGGCCCAGCAGCATGTTCACGTAGCGCATATTCATTCGCTCCCTGAATTTACATACACTGCAACAGTGTTGCTCCTGGCGCAATCTTACTCGCAAGTCAATAATATCGTCTACAAACGTGGAACCAATTACTCAGTAGTCAGCAATATGGGCGACAGATGGGGCGCCGAACAACGGAACGGGGTCGGGCCTGCATAATTGCATATTCAAGGCATAAATCGAGTCTTCCCCTATTAGACTTTAGACTTTCATGGAAATCCTCAAGCTGATAATGAGGCAGCTCGACGCAGGGTGGGCGCACGTTTCATCGTGCCTGAGCGCTCCGCTTTCGGCGCCGGCGTGCAAGTCAGCCTGGACGTGGGCCACGATGGCGCTCGTCGTGATTGGCTTGATCATCCTCTGGAAGATTCTCGCCTGGCTGATCAGGCCTTTCCGGGTGTGGCTCGAGGAGATGAGAATGCGGGCGCGGGAGCGGAAGGTCGCGGACCCGGAAACGATTGCGCAGTACAAGGTGGACGACAGCAAGCTATTCACGGATCCCGCGGCGGAAAACGTCGAGCAGAGGATCCGGGACGCGCTTCTGGAGAAGAAGCTGACTGACCAGCAGCAGCGCCACTAACAATTGAAAAAGGAACGGGAAAAAGGAACCAAGGAACGGGGTCAGGCCTGCATAACTGCATATTCAAGGCGCAGACACTGGATAGTGAGGGAAGACCTCAGGGTCGGACCCGAGCAACGTATTTGTCTGGCGATGTAAGGCCGTGAGATAAGGGCGGCATCCGGCGCTTAGCGATGTCGGCGTTAGCTGACGAGGAATGGCCAGCGTACAACTTAGTGGCACCTCAGCGGACGAGCCTCAAATGAGCGAAGTCGAACAGATTGAAAGCCGAATCAAGAACCTCTCGCCCGAAGAGCTGGGAAAACTCCGTGCGTGGTTTGCGGAGTTCGACGCTCAAGCATGGGACCGTCAGATTGAGGCTGACTCCGCAGCCGGGAAGCTCGATCGCTTCATCGAGGATTCATTGGCGGAGCATAAGGCGGGCAAGAGCAGGCCCCTTCGAAGCACTGGGGATCCTCGCGCTTCTGGGTGTTGACGGAGGACAACATGGAGCCGATGAAAGACGCTAGCCATCTCTATGAAGTCGAGCGCAGAGCCGAGCACGCCGCGCGGCCAGGATTTCGCATTACTGAGCTTCAGATTTCCGCAACTCAAAAGGTGCCTTGGCACTACCACACCAACGTTCAAGATACCTTTTATGTACTCAGTGGAAATCTCAGAATATTCCTCCACGAGCCCAAAGAGGAGGTGCGTTTGGCTCCTGGTGATACGTACACCGTAAAGGCTCGCCGCCCGCACCTGGTGACAAATGGCGGGGACGATTCGGCTACCTTCCTGGTCCTGCAAGGCATCGGTGACTACGATTTTGTCCAGCTTGTGTAGCAGCCCTTGGAGGCACTGGCGCCTGACTTGTTGCTCAACCGGACGCGCGGGATGTGTTGCGGCCTCGGCAATCCATGAATCGCCGTGTGCCGGTCGTAGCGCGTATCCATCACCCCTTCGCTCCGCGTCGCCTCAATTGGTGTAGGTTGTAGAGCTTGGAGGCGCCGTGCAGACCGATAGCTTGCAAACCCCAATGTTGGCTAAAACAGAAAACATCGCGGCGATTGCAGAGCATTGGCTTGTGCAGTTCGAAAGGATTCTTGCCGAAGCCGACGACGTCCTGCTCAGGACTCTGTTTCATCCTGACAGCCATTGGCGCGATGTACTGGCCCTGACCTGGCGCATCAGGACGGTCAACGGCCGGGACGCTGTTCTCAGAGAGCTCAGAGCGCATGCCGGCCGAGCCAATCCGTCTGGTTTCCAGATCGATCCCCATCGGACCGCGCCCCGCCGTGTGACGCGCGCG
>CAZYTR010000410.1:0-11796 GCA_964650365.1 uncultured Alcaligenaceae bacterium
GGGGCCGGAGAGCGATTTGATTGGGCATGTTCCTTCGGTGTGACAGTGAATCCGGCGGCAAGCACGAACACTTACCGTATTCTTGATCATATACGGCAGCGCCCGCCAAATATCACCTTTCGTCTTGCAAATCAGGGGGCCGTATAGGCCGTCTTAACCGTGGTGTAGAACTCCACCGCGTAGCGGCCCTGCTCGCGCGGACCGTAACTCGAACCCTTGCGTCCGCCGAAGGGCACGTGGTAATCCACCCCGGCCGTCGGCAGGTTCACCATCACCATCCCCGCCTGCGCATTCTTGCGGTAGTGAGAAGCGTGCTTGAGCGAGGTCGTCACGATTCCGGAGGAAAGCCCGAACGGCGTGTCGTTGGCGACCGCCAGCGCCTCGTCGTAGTCCTTGACCATCACCACCGATGCCACCGGGCCGAACACTTCCTCGCGATTGATGCGCATACTGTTCACGGTATCGGTGAACAAAGCAGGTTCGAGGTAATAGCCCTCGGTGTCGCGCTTGAGCAGATTGCCGCCGAAAGCGAGTCTCGCGCCCTCTTTCTTCGCCTCCTCTATGAAGTAGAGGTCCTGGTTGAGCTGATTCTTGTCCACCACCGGGCCCATCTCGGTGCCCTGCTTGAGCGCGTTGTCCACCTTCAGGTTCTTCAGGCGCTCGACCACCGCACCCACGAACTTGTCGTGGATGCCCTTGGTGACGATCAGGCGCGAACTCGCGGTGCAGCGCTGGCCGGTAGAGAAAAAAGCGCCGTTGACTGCGCATTCGACCGCGGTTTTCAGATCGGCATCGTCCAGGACCACCAGCGGATTCTTGCCGCCCATCTCGAGCTGGAACTTGGCCATGCGGGCGACGGCTTTCGCGGCGATTTGCCGGCCGGTTTCCACCGATCCGGTAAAGCTGATCGCGTCCACACGTTTGTCGTTCACAAGCGTCTCGCCTACCACGCTGCCGCGGCCCATCACAAAGTTGAACACGCCCTTGGGCACACCAGCATCCACAATGATCTTCGCGATCGCGTGTGCCATGCCGGGCACCAGGTCGGCGGGCTTGAACACCACGCAGTTGCCGTAGGCCAGTGCCGGCGCAATTTTCCACGCGGGAATCGCCGCCGGAAAATTCCACGGCGAAATGATGCCGACCACGCCGATCGGCTCGCGGGTGAGTTCGACGTCGATGCCGGGACGCACCGAGGGCAGCAGTTCTCCGGAACGGCGCAGCACTTCGCCCGCAAAGAACTTGAAGACGTTGGCCGCGCGCACCACTTCGCCGATGCCTTCTGGCAGTGTCTTGCCCTCTTCGCGCGAAAGGAGCTTGCCGAACTCTTCCCTGCGGGCGAGGATTTCGTTGCCCACCTTGTCGAGCAGGTCGGCACGCGCCTGGACGTTGAAAGCGGCCCAGGCCGGGAAGGCTGCCCGCGCGGCTTCGATTGCCCGTTCCGTCTGCGCCTTGTCGGCTTGCGCGTACTCCGCGATGACGTCGCTGGTGTCCGAGGGATTGACGTCCTTGGAAGTAGTGGCGCCCGCGATCCATTCGCCGGCGATGTAATTCTGCAGTTGTTGTGCGCTCATAAGTACTCCTGAGGGACCGATAGCGGAACAGGACACTAGCACGGCGAGCGGGAGCTGGTCACCTCACGCCGCGGCGCCGGCCTTGCGCTTGCGCCGCAGTGCGTGAAACGCATCCAGTTCCCACGGCCGCAGCGCCAGCACGATGCTCGCCGGGCGGCGCACCCCCAGCGGCAGGGTCATATCGTCGTTGTGCAGTTCGGAAAACTCCGTGGCGAGCCGGCGCAGCCTCGCGATCAGCTGGCCGCCGGATGCCGGGGACAGCATGCCGTTGATCACCATCATGAACTCGCCCGGCGCGTCGAAGCGCGAGCGGAAGTACTCGGCCGCTGCGCGCGTCTTGAAGTACTGCAGGATCGGCCCGTTCGGCAACCAGGAAAAAGTACGCGTTACCAGCAGCTTGACGCGGTTCTTCGGCAGCAGTTCGAGGAACCTGATGTGGTCCAGCCTGAGCAGCAGCTGGATGCATTCCGACTTGGGAATTTCGTAGATCTCGATAATCTGCTCCAACGTCATGTGGTTGAGCGCGCACACCGCCGCCAGGAACAGCTTGGGGTTGCCGACGATCTCGCGCTCCTGCTCCAGCGTGAGCTGGGAAAGGTAGTTGCGCTCGCTGTCCACCTCGCGCGCCAGGTCCGTGAGGCCGATACCAGCCAACTGGCAGACCTGCTCGAAGCGCTCCAGGGTGAAATGATTGGCGGCGAACATGCGCTTTACGCTCGCCTCGGAGAGCTTCAGCGTCTTGGCCACTTGGGCGTAAGTGAGCTTTCTGGCCTTGAGCGCCCGCTTGAGCGCCTCCACCACCGCCGCGGTCTGGGACATGCCTCCCCCTGAAAAAGCCGGAAAGTCTAATTATGCGATACCAAACGAATATCAGGTAGCAACACCGTTTGCGGTGCTTTCCCGGCGTTGGCCGAGTCGCCACGATGGCACCGTCTCAGGTCACAGCCAATCAACCGACTCAGGCGAGGAAAACAACAATGAAGACCCAGAATCTGGCTACCGCGCTCGCGGCCGCATTGACCCGCATTCCCGCCGGCACCGCTGTGAAACCGGAGGTTGCCGCTGATCTTTTGCTGCTAACCGCGCTTCGCAACAGCGCAACCGGGCGCGACCAGATCATCCAACGCCGTATTGGCATTTACCCGGAAGCGATCGGCGACATGTCGTGACGATCCTGTGCGGATGGGGAAAGCCCCTCGCGGGGAAATCCGCCGCCGCTTGGGCCGGTCACATCAAGTGACCGGCCTTTTTTTTCCCTAATCCCCCGCCAACCCTCGGAGAGGGTCGGGTTGAGGCGCGTCAGCGTCCGGCCTTCGCCTGTAGCGGCTTGATCAGAAAGAGGTGGCTGTCCTTGCCGAGCGGCTTGTGGCAGGCGAGGCATTCGGCCTGGTTCACGCCGGCGCGCACCGTCCTGTCGGTGTTGAATATTGCGTAGTTCCAGTCGGCATTGCGCAGCAAATCGGGAAAATCATCGCCCCAGCCCGGCTGAGTCTCCATCGCGGTGTAGAGCAAAAGTTTTTCCTGCTCGTAGAGCCCGTCGGCCCCGATGACCGGCTTTTTCGCCTCGTCCATCTTTGCGGCATAGACCTCGACCAGGAAATACGATCCCTGCGGCATCGGTTTGCCCGCACGCGCCGCGTCGAACGCCGTCTTGTTGACGTAATACTTGCGGACCTGGCCACGCTCCGGGAAGTTGATCGAGTGGTAGTCGATGAAATCGCGCTTGTAATCGTCCGGGAACTTCAGGCGCGTGCGTTCGATATGCGCCGGAATCGCGGAGGCGGCGCTGGTGGCGGCACCCGGCAGGCTGCTCCAGAACGCCGCAAGATTCCCGATGTCCGTTTCGTCGAGCTGGGATGCCATTGCATTCATCATCGCATCGGTGCGGGTTGCGTTCTTGAATGCCTTGAGCTGTTTGACCAGGTAAGCGGCCTTCTGGCCGGCCAGGTTCGGGATGGCGGGACTCACGCTGATCCCCTCCGCGCCGTGGCAGGAAGTGCAGGCGAACGCCTTGGCCTTGCCGGCATCGATGTCGGCGGCGTACGCCGGCGCCACCAGCCCAGTTGTAAGGAACGCGTAAAGCAGCACGAATGCGATCTTCATTTGAGTTCTCCCCCGATTTGTTTTGTGCGGATGCCGCCCTCCAAGCGACACCCTGTGTGCCCAGATTACCCCCTTTCCTCAGGGTCCCGCAAACCGCCCGTCACGTCCCACGCTTTTTCCCCGGCGTCGCCGGGTGCAAGGTTGAAATCCGGGCCTTATCCGCGGCGCTTTGGCGCGGGCGCGTGGCGTGAGAGAATCTGCGCCTTCCCGGACACCGACCTTGCCATGCCTGCCCACAGCCTTGCCGCCCGCCCCGCAGTCCAGCAGCTTCGCTCCTCCAAGATCCGCGAAGTCGCCAACGCCGGGATGGGCAAGAAAGATGTGGCCGCGTTCTGGTTCGGCGAGCCCGACGAGGTCACCCCGGATTTCATTCGCCAGGCCGGAATCGAAGCTCTGAATCGAGGGGAGACTTTCTATACCGAGAACCTCGGCATTCCGGAATTGCGCGACGCCATCGGCAATTACCTCTCTCGCCTGCATCGCCGTGGCGGAACCGGTCTGATCACCTCCGATAACGTTGTGGTCACCAGTTCCGGCATGTCTGCGCTGATGCTGACCACCCAATCCCTGGTGGGGCCGGGCGACCGGGTCGTGATCGTCACGCCGGTGTGGCCGAACCTGGTGGAGATTCCCAGGATCCTCGGTGCCGAAACCGTCACTTTCCCGCTCGGCTACACGCCCGAAGGCTGGACGCTCGATCTCGAACGCCTGCTGGCGACGCTCAAGCCCGGAACGCGGGCGGTGTACATCAACTCGCCGAACAATCCGACAGGCTGGACCATCGATCGTGAAGCCCAGCGCGCGATCCTTGAACACTGCCGCACGCACGGCATCTGGATCTTGAGCGACGATGCCTACCAGCGGTTTTTTTACGGCAACGGCGCGGCACCCTCTTTCCTCGACATCGCCGACACACGAGACCGCGTCGTCAGCGCCAACACGTTCTCGAAATCGTGGCTGATGACTGGCTGGCGGCTGGGCTGGATCATGGCGCCGAAGGAACTCATTGCCAACCTCGGCACGCTGCTGGAATACAACACATCGTGCGCACCGTGCTTTGTTCAGCGGGCCGGAATCGTGGCGATCGAACAGGGTGAACCGGTAATCGCCCGCACGCTCGTTCGCCTTCGAAAGGCGCGCGACTTCCTGTTGGCGCGGCTGCGTGAGATTCCCGGAATCGAGGCGACTCTGCCACCCGGCGCGATGTATGCCTTTTTCAAAGTGCATGGCGTTACCGACAGCCTGGCGTTTTGCAAGAAATTGGTTGCCGACGCGGGACTGGGCCTGGCGCCGGGTATCGCCTTCGGTCAGGAGGGAGAGGGCTTCGTTCGCTGGTGCTTCGCGGCAAGCGAAGAACGCCTTGCGCAAGGCATCGAGCGCTTGAAGAAAATGGTCGCGCATCCTTGAAACAGGAAAGTCAACGCGTGACGGCAAAGACGCACACTTACCGAACCACGGTCCGCTGGACCGGCAATCGGGGCAGCGGTACGTCTGCGTACCGGGCCTACGGCCGCAATCACGAGATCAGCTCGGCCGGGAAGCCGGTTGTGCCCGCGTCATCTGACCCGGCGTTCAGCGGCGACCCGGCCCGCTACAATCCCGAGGACCTGCTGGTCGCTTCGCTGTCCAGCTGCCACATGCTCTGGTACCTGCATCTTTGCGCGGTGAACAAGGTTGTGGTACTCGAATACGAAGACAATGCGGCGGGCGCCATCGAGGAAACCGCGGACGGCGCCGGCCACTTTGTCGAAGTCACTTTGCATCCGGCCATCAGCATTACGGCGCAATCGAGCCTCGATACCGCGCGGCGGCTGCACCACGACGCCCACGAAAAATGCTTCATCGCCAACTCGGTGAATTTTCCGGTGCGCATCGAGCCGGCGTTCCGCGTCGCTTCATAGGCGACGCGATCGCTGCAGTAAAACCGCTGACCACATGTCCGATTTCCTGCCCAAGCTGAAGCAACTCGAGCACGCAGCGTCGATCGTGTACGAAACGATGGCGCCGACTCCGCAATACGCCTGGCCGCTGCTCAAGGCGCAATTCGGTGCGGAAATCTGGGTCAAGCATGAGAACCATACGCCAACCGGCGCCTTCAAGTTGCGTGGCGGTCTGACCTACTTCCACGATCTCGCCAAACAAAGGAACAGGCCCCTTGGGGTCATCAGCGCCACCCGCGGCAATCACGGGCAGTCGGTCGGCTATGCCGCCCGGCGTTACGGAATGTCCGCCACCGTCGTCGTGCCCCACGGCAACAGCGTCGAGAAAAACGCGGCGATGCGGGCCCTCGGAGTCGGGCTGGTCGAGCATGGCGCGGATTTCCAGGCGGCTCGAGAACGCGCATTGTGGATTGCGCAACAGCGCGGTCTGCACATGGTGCCCTCGTTCCACCCGCTGCTGGTGCAGGGCGTGGCCTCGTACTCGCTGGAACTGCTGCGTGCGGTGGCGGATCTGGACGTGGCGTACGTGCCGATCGGATTGGGATCGGGGATCTGCGGGATGATTGCCGTACGCGAAGCCCTGAAACTGAAAACGGAAATCGTCGGCGTAGTCTCCGAGCTCGCACCCGCGTACGCGCTTTCGTTCGAACAGAAGCGCGCAGTCGAGCACCCGGTGAGCACCCGCATCGCCGACGGCATGGCCTGCCGTACTCCGGAACCGGAGGCTCTGGAGATTCTCTGGCATGGGATGGAGCGTGTGGTACGGGTGACCGACGATGAAGTCGAGGAGGCTATGCGGCTGATGTATTCGACGACGCACAACGTCGCCGAAGGCGCCGGTGCCGCCGGACTTGCCGCGGTAACCAAGGAGCGCGGCCGGCTGGCCGGACGCAAGGCTGCGGTGATCCTGTGCGGTGCGAATGTGGACCGCGACGTGTTCGCCCGGATTCTTGGCAAAAATTGATCGAGGCTTGTCACCAGGACCCTGTGGCGCGAAGATTGCCAATAGCCGACCGAATGACAGTCCAAATGATGACCTGCGTTCCCCAATTCACGCGTCTCGTGATTGCCGTGGCAGTCGTTTTTGCCGCGCTCCTGCTGTTGCCCCGCAGCGCCGCATTCGCCGTTCCGGCGGTGGCAATCTATCGCGGCGAGGCGCCTGCTGCCTCCGGCCCGGGTCGTAGGATCGAGTTGCGGCTCTCGACGGACGGAAAAATGACGTGGCTCACCGATTACGGCAACAATCGCCCGCTGATCACCGAGGAAGGCCATTGGAATGCCATCTCGGTCGAAGAAATCGAGATCATCGTCGAACACCGTAACGGCAAGCAGGTCGAGCCTTCCGCCGTTCGCATGCTGAAGCAGGGCGATACGCTGCGTACCACGGCGGCATCGGTTGCCGAATTCGGCAGCCGGGGCCTGCTGTTTAAGCTCGCTAAAGCGGCGGCGCCGCCAGTTGCCGTGCCGATGATCGGGGCGGTTTCTCCCATCGGGGCCTGGCAATGGGAGGGCCTGATCTCCTCCACCGAGAAAGTCACAGTCAGTCAGCCCGAGCGCTACAAGCTGCAATTGCAGGCGGGCGGCAAGGCGCAGGTGCTTGCGGATTGCAACCGTGGCCAGGCCAGCTACTCGTTCGACGGACGTAGCTTCAGCATCAAGATTATCGGACTTACCCGCGCCGCCTGTGCGGCGGACTCTCTTTCCGGCCGCTACCTCAAGGCACTGGAAGCCGCGGTCGGCCAGCGCATCAGGGGAGAAAACCTGTTTCTCGATCTGCCGGCCGATGGCGGCACCATGAAATTTGTACGGGCGAAATAATCAGGACCATGCCATTCGACCCGACCGCCCGGCGGGGAAAACGCGCCCGCAACGTGCTCGGTGGGCCGCTCGCCGATTGCTGCACTAATCCGGTGACCGGTTTCTTCCGAGACGGCTGCTGCAACACGGGCCCGGAAGATCACGGAGCGCACGTCGTATGCGTTCAGGTCACAAGGGAATTCCTGGAATTCTCGGTTGCACGCGGCAACGACCTCAGCACGCCGATGCCGGACTTCGGCTTCCCGGGACTGAAATCCGGCGACCGATGGTGTCTGTGCGCCGCGCGTTGGCGCGAAGCCCTGCGTGCCGGAATGGCGCCGTCGGTGGTCCTCACGGCAACCCACGAGCGTGCGCTCGACTTCGTGAGCCTCGAAGATCTCAAGAAATACGCGCTCGATCTTCAGTAGGTGCCGCAACGAATACCGAGTGCCGAAAGAGATTGAGGCCCTTCTCCCCGCTAGCCGTTCTTCTTGAAGATCCGGTCCAGGTGCTCCATGTCGTTGACGACCTTCCAGTCCGACGCACCGGCCGTGCGGGCGCGTTTTTCCCACCACTCCAGCCTGTCGATATAGCGGCGCGGGTCCACGTTGTCGGTGTCGAGTTTGGTGACGTTGAGAGCGACCACGCGAATGCCGTCGAGTCTGATCGGAAAGTCCCGTACCGTCTTGTAGTCGAGCTCTTCCTGCATGTCCGAGAAGATCACGATGGTCTTGCGCCCCGCCTGGGATTCGTTCAGGAACTCTGCTCCCAGGATGATTCCGCCGGTGATGTCGGTGTAGCGGCTGCCTTTTGCGTCCTTCGTGACCCTGGCGAATTCGCCAATCTGCTCGCTGAACGCGCGCTTTTGCGCGTTGGCCGCAAGCGGGTCCTTGCCCAGGCTCACTTTGGCCACGATGTCCTTCTCGCTGAAACTGCGGCTCTTGACCCGCCCGACCGCTAGCGCATCGCCGGGATTGAGCGTGCCCAGAAGGTAATTCACCACCCGCTGCGCCTTGCCTGTCTCCTTGGCGTAGGTGCCGGAGGTATCGATCAGCATGTACACCGCCTGGTTGTGATTGGTCTTCGGCCCGCAGGCTACAATGAACAGCAGTACTCCGAGCGCCGCAACACTTGATGCCCCTCTCATAGCATCTCCTCGGATCCGGACGCACGCTTGAGCGGCGGCACCGGGCGCAGCTTGTTGCGGCGCGCGGTACCGTCGCGATAGCTGGCGATCCAGCGTTCGATCGCAAGCGGCACGAAGATGAACACGTCATACAGCATGATCGCCAGCTTGCCCGCCTCCCTGATCAGATTGGCGGCAATGCGCAGCACGAACGCCAGTCCGTGCAATGCCATCTCCAAGCCTGCACCGACCACGGTACGGCCGGAATTGATGAAGTACTCGAGCGGGATCGCCACGAACGCCAGGGCAAACGGCAGCGTAAAACCCAGAATCATCTGGCCAAACGTCGGGATCCTGGTGACCCAACCCGCCTCCGCCTGCGCCGCGCCGGCGGCTGCGCCGAGCTGCTGCTTCAGTGCTACATCGGCGGCGATGATCATGTCGCGCATGACCGCCAGCGCCACCTCAACACCCGCGAGCACCAGAAGGATAGCGAGCGATACCCACATGAGCCAGCGGCGCATCTTCTCGGTGATGTTGCCCAGTGGGAACAGGCTGGTAAAGCGCAGCGTCTCCATCAGGAACAGGCCCATCAGGGTTTCAAACAGGATGATAACGAGCGCGGCGACTTCCGAGGCCTGCAGGCTCTCGGTGATGTAATCCCCGCCGCCCACCATCGCCGACATCGGCAGCGCGATCAGCTTGAAGTTGACGTAGGCGCCGCCGACGGCAATCAGCATTACCAGACCGGCGATAAAGAACTGCGTCGTGGCCGATGCCGCGAGTACGTTTGCGGCGTTATTGCCGCGGGCCGTTATGTTCTCGAGTTTAACGACATTGGCGTCGATCTTCGCCGCGCTGTTCTGCAGACTGGTAATGTTGCGGTCCACCTGGGTCAAGGTCTGACTGACCGAGCGCCAGAAAGGCAGGAAGCCCTTCAATACGTGGTGGCGCTCCTGGTAGGCGCCGCGATATTCCGCCACGATCTTTTGATAAATATCGTCGAGAGAGTCGCGGATGTCGGAAAGAATGCGCTCCACCATGCCGTCGCCGCTGGCCTTGATCTTGGCGATGGCCTCGATTGCCTTGACCCACTCCGGAGGCGGCGGCGGCACTTCGCCGCTCTTCCTGTAGTCCTCCTCTACGCGCGTGATTTCGTCCATCAACTTGCGTTGCAGCACCGGGTAGCCCTCGAGGTCACGCTGCACCAGCGTGGTAACGTGCTCGAACTCGCGCTCGATCATCAGTTTCACCTCATGGCTGCCATGCGCGAACAGCACTTCGCGGTTGCGGTTGCGCAGACGCGAACCGGCATCGGCCAGCCAGCGCGCGCCCAGCCGCAGCGGATTGGCGATCGACCGGCACACGCTTCTGAACAACGCATGCATTGGTTCGCGCGCCGCATACAGAAATGGCATCAGCAGGACCAGCAGGACTAACAGCGACGGCAACGGGCGATCCGGCCAGATGAACAGCGAATCCAGGAGTGACATGGTTCTCCCCTTGGTGTGTGACTTTTGCTTAGGAAACGAAACAACACGCGAAACAACGTTCGCGTCCCTGAAGCCACTGTTATCTGCAACCGGCGGGCCAGAATTGCGGCCAACCTCCCATATCGCCATTGTTCGCCGGACGGTACGCTTACCCCTATGTTATTGCGCGAATAAATCCGCGCACCGGGAGCCCTCAAACCGCTCGATGATCGGGGGCAATTGTCGTCCTGCAGCGACTCGGGGTGCCGAATTTAGTAACACCGGCTCGGCCACGGGTAACTTGCCGATCGATTGGGTGCGGAAGTAGCATTGCCGGGCACGGGAGGTGCATTGAGGTGAAACAGAAAACTTCGCAACGCAATCCGGTTTCCAGGGCGCGCACAGGACGCCGCATCATTGGAGTCGGGCTGTGGGCCGGTGGAATTGCGTCAGGGATCATCGGCGGCGACTACAGCCTGCCGATCGCCTTGGCGTTATTCGTAATCGGCTTCTTTCTGTTCGTCTCTGCCCCCGTGGCCAAGGGAAAACCTTAGAAACTGGTGATACGGCGCAATGGGTGATTCGGGAAATTACCGCAGCTGGGCGATCTTAAGAGGTCGCGAATCACGGCGTTTGCGAAGCTCGGGAAGGTTGATCAGCGCGTATCGCCGGCTTTGATTTTTTGCTGAATGACGGATATCAGCGCGCGTATGCGTTTCATCGACGCGGCATCGGGAGCGCGTCCGAGATTTTTCCAGCGCCGTGCTTCAAAGTACAGGCAGGTTCGCAGGTGCGTCAGGGTTCCCGGGGTCTGGCCTGCGACCTCGGCGCACTTTTCAACCGATCCCCAGTAGCGGAAGCCGTCGAAAGTCAGGGCAAAGGGTTCGATTCGCGACCAAGACTCGCCGACAGCAGGCACATCCGCCGGCGTGAGCTCCGTGTTTGCCAGTTCGGTTGTCATGTGTGGACAGGTACAATTAGGACAGGTGCAATTAACAGGCCTGAGTCTGTATTATTCTCGATCTTCTCGCAAAATACCGCATGCGCCGCCTGCTGGATGTTGCGGTCCGACGACAAGAGAAGGTGAGGCACGCCGCGTCGATTGGCGTAGGATGCACTTTACCCCTACTCTAAGGCAAACCCATGGCCGCCCCCGTCCCATCCCCGAGTAGCGATCCCCTGCGAGACCTGGCAGCAAAGATCTACATAGAGCTGATCTGTCGCGACGTCGTCGTCACCGAGAACGCCGCCCAGATCAAATCGAACCCGGAGAGCCTCGCCAAAATCAGCTTCAAACTGGCCGAGGCATTTCAGCGCGTGGGCGTGGAAGTCAAGGCTCCCAGCCTGCCGAAGAATCAGGAATTCGATATGAAGGTCGCCGATATTTCGGGTTGGAATGCGGCGAAGCCGTAGTGACCGCCGTAACGGGTTACGCGCGATCCGTTAAAACTCCCGATGGAAAAGAGAAAAGCCCGGTTCCCCGGGCTTTTCTCATTGAGTGCCGAGTTGGCCAGGTCGAAATTCACCAGGCATCCGACACCGCCGTCAGGCTTACGCGGGACGGATGTTCGAGGCCTGATCACCCTTGGGACCGGTGGTCACGTCGAACGTGACCTTCTGGTTTTCCTGGAGTGACTTGAAGCCGTTGCCCTGAATCGCGGAGAAATGGGCAAAAAGATCCTTGCCGCCGCCATCCGGAGTAATGAAACCGAAACCCTTCGCGTCGTTGAACCACTTGACGGTACCTGTAGCCATAAATGTACTTTCCTAATAGAAATTGAAAA
>CAZYTR010000411.1:0-1859 GCA_964650365.1 uncultured Alcaligenaceae bacterium
GATGTCTATGAAAACGAGCCAGTGGTAAATCCGGCGCTGTTTGAACTGACCAATGTCGTGCTCACGCCGCACATCGCCAGCGCCACCGTACCCACCCGGCAGGCCATGGCAATGCTCGCGGCGCAGAACTGCGTTGCAGCACTCACCGGCGGCGTGCCGCCTAACCTGCTCAACCCGGACTACCGCAAGTACATCAAGGCATAAACCTTTGCGGTGAAGATTTGAATAATGACAGACCTATACAAACTCAGCCTGCGCGAAGCCGCACAGCGCATCCGCTCGGGGCGGCTCACCAGCACCGATTACATCAAGAGCCTGCTGGCGCGTATCGTGGCTTTGGAGAAGAACGTCCAGGCCTGGCAATGGCTGAGCCTGGATCGCGCCGTGACATTGGCGCAAAAAGCCGACCAGGCTGACGGTCCAATGCGCGTGGCGCATCCGCTGCACGGCATTGCGATCGCGGTGAAGGACAATTTCTACACCACCGGGATTCCCACGGAGATGGGCTGCCGCGCCTACGCTGGTTATGTTCCGGACGAAACCGCCGACGT
This sequence comes from uncultured Alcaligenaceae bacterium, assembly GCA_964650365.1. Classification (GTDB taxonomy): domain Bacteria; phylum Pseudomonadota; class Gammaproteobacteria; order Burkholderiales; family JACQAP01; genus JACQAP01. Next base: position 552 of record CAZYTR010000411.1, read on the forward strand.
AGTGAAGCGCCTCGAAGCGGCCGGCGCGATCATGCTCGGCAAGACGGTCACCACCGAAGCGGCGTTCATGGTTCCGGCCAAGACGCGCAACCCGTGGAATAGCGCGCACACTCCCGGCGGCTCCTCCAGCGGTTCAGCCGCGGCGGTCGCGGCGGGATTCGTGGCCGGCGCGCTCGGCACCCAGACCAACGGCTCGGTGATCCGTCCGGCGGCCTTCTGCGGCATCGTCGGCTACAAGCCCAGCTCCGGGCAGATGTCGGCGCGTGGCGTCATGCCGTTCTCGCCGACACTGGATCAGCCCGGCGTGTTCGCGCGCAACGTCGCCGATGCCGCATTCCTGGCTTCTTCCCTGACGGTGCACCGTAGCGCGATCAAGCCGGAGGTCAAGCCGCTGAGGAGCGTCCCGCGCATGGCCGCGGTGCGCTCGCCGGTTTGGCACCTGGCTTTGCCCGAACAACGCGCACAGTTCGAAACCGATATCGCGCGGCTGCGCGGGGCCGGTGCATCGGTTGACGTCCTGGAAGTCCCCGGCGAGTTCGACGGGGCGCACAAAGTCCATCGCACCATCATGCTGTTCGAGGCGGCGCGCGCGGCGAAGAAGGCCCGCGCGGCGTATCGGGACAAATTCTCCGACTATCTCAACGCGGCGCTGGACGAGGGCGAGGGCATGCGCGAGCCCGATTACCGCGACGCGTTGAAGGCCCGCGCGCAACTGCAGCAGAGCCTGGCCCATTTTTTCGACCGCGGCTACGCCGCGATCATCACCCCGCCCGCTGCGGGCGAGGCGCCGGCCATGCTCGACAATACCGGTGATCCTCGTTTCTGCACCATCTGGACGCTGGTCGGCGCTCCGGCGATCACCATTCCCACTGGCAAGGGACCGAGCGGCATGCCGCTCGGTCTTCAGATCGTCGGCGCGGCGGAGGAAGAGAACTATCTGCTCGCCACCGCCGCATGGTGCGAGCGGCATTCGCCTTTCCGCGGTCTGGTCTGAAGCGAAGGGCGTAAACGCGACAACACGAAGGAACACGAAGGAAAAGCGAAGTCACACGAGGGAAGAAAAGATTCTTGATTGACATGGCGCGATAGGCGAAATGGGAAAGCACGAAACTTGTCAACTCATGGTGTACGACCCGATCTTCTGAATCTCTTCTGCTTTTTTTCGTGCCCTTGTTTTTCCTTCGTGTTCCTTTGTTATTCCTTCGTGACCCTTCGTGTTAAGAGAGTTTGAACCGAGGAGCGAAAAGTGAAAGTTGGATTCGTAGGATTGGGAATCATGGGCCGGCCGCAGGCGCTGAACGTCATGAA
>CAZYTR010000412.1:0-2134 GCA_964650365.1 uncultured Alcaligenaceae bacterium
TAGGTCGGGATGATCTCGACCCCCGGTGGCAGGCCGGGCTTCAGCTGCTCCAGCTTGTTCTTCACTGCGTCGATGGTCTCCAGCGCGTTCTTGCCCGAACGCATAACGATGACGCCGCCAGCGACTTCGCCCTCGCCGTTCAGTTCTGCGATGCCGCGCCGCATCTCCGGGCCTGTCTGGATGCGCGCCACGTCACCGAGCCGCACCGACACGCCGGCATCGGTAGACGTCAGCGGAATCTTGCGGAAGTCGTCGAGCGATTGCAGATAACCCGAAGCGCGCACCATGTATTCGGCTTCACCCAATTCCAGCACCGAGCCGCCGGTTTCCTGGTTGGCCTTGCGCACCGCCTCGATCACCTTCCCATGCGGGATGCCGTAAGCGCGCAGCTTGTCCGGGTCGAGCACGATCTGATATTGCCGCACCATGCCACCGATGCTCGCCACTTCCGATACGTTCGGGACGGCCTTGAGTTCATATTTGAGAAACCAGTCCTGCAGTGCGCGTAGTTGCGACAGGTCCATCTTGCCGCTGCGGTCCACCAGCGCATATTCGTAGACCCAGCCGACGCCGGTCGCATCCGGCCCCAGGGCGGTTTTCGCTTGCGCCGGCAACCTTGACTGCACCTGGTTCAGGTATTCGAGCACACGCGAGCGCGCCCAGTACGGGTCGGTGCCATCCTCGAACAGAATGTAGACGAACGAATCGCCGAAGAACGAATACCCGCGCACCGTCTTCGCCCCGGGTACCGAGAGCATGGTCGTGGTGAGCGGATAGGTGACCTGGTTCTCGACGATCTGCGGTGCCTGGCCCGCATAAGTAGTCCGGATGATGACTTGAACGTCCGACAGATCGGGAATGGCGTCAAGCGGCGTCCTGGAAAGCGACCAGACGCCCCACCCTGTAAGCATCAGCGTGGCGAGCAGCACCAGGAAGCGGTTGGCGATCGACCAGCGGATGAGCTTGGCGATCATTTCCCGGTTCCTGTCACGTCGTCCTTGCTATGCGCCGGGTGCACCGGGGCTGTGGGGAACATGGCGGTGATCTCGAACAACCCCGCCTTGTTTTCGCGTATTTCGAACGTGACGGCGTCACCCACAGCGATGTTCCCGGGAAGCCCGTTCGCCGGCAACTTGAAATCCATGGTCATCGGCTCCCATTCCAATGTCGGGATGGCTCCATGCGATATCGTCACTGCGTCCTTGCCTATGCGCTCGATCTTCCCTTCCGCGCGATGCGTCTGGCTGCCGGACGTCGTGCTCGCCGGTGCAGGCGCGTCGCTCATTCGCGTTGCGGTTCCCCTGAGGCTTGCTTCCGAATCGATCAGGAACTGGCCGGACACGACGACTTTCTGGCCGGCTTCGAGCCCAGTGCGGATCTCGGTCCGGCCTTCGCTTTCCACGCCGATTTCTACATCGACCGGCGCAAACTTCCCGTCCCCAAGTGCGACGATCACGACGCTGCGACTCCCGGTCCGGATTACCGCCTCGGTCGGCACCAGCAGCATCTCCTTGCGTGCGGCGGGCGCGAAATTGACCGTCGCGAACATGCCCGGCACGAGTCGAGCGCCGGGGTTCGCCAACTCGATGCGCGCCTTGAGCGTGCGGGTCGCTAGATTGACCTCGGGCAGGATCACGCTCACGCGACCTTTGAACGTGGTCCCGGGCAGCGCGGGGGTACGTGCCTCCACCGTATTGCCCGGGCGCACTTGCGCGGCGATGTTTTCGGGTACTTCCGCATTCACCCATACCGTGGTGAGCCCGTTGATCCGGAACAGCGTCGCCCCCGCCATCACGGTCATGCCCTCACGCGCGCCGAGTTCTGCGACGACGCCTCCGATCGGGGCGCTCACAGTCAGTCGCGCATGCACCTTGCCGGTCGATTCGACCATTCGGATCTGCTCCTCGGTCATGCCGACCAGGCGCATGCGTTGGCGGGCGCCATCCACCAGCGCTTCCAGCCGGGTGCCGGCCATGCGCCGCACGGAGAGGTACTCTTCCTGTGCTGCTACCCATTCGGGAACGTACAGTTCGGCCAGGGGCTGGCCCTTGCGCACGGGATCGAGCGGCGCCCGCACGTAGAGCTTCTCCACGAAGCCGTCGCTGCGCGCCTGTACCACCGCCACGTCGCGCTC
>CAZYTR010000413.1:0-7894 GCA_964650365.1 uncultured Alcaligenaceae bacterium
ACGCGCGGCGACCGTTTGTTCATCTCGCTGCTGGCCGCCGGATATCTGCACGCGCTGTGGTTGGCGCTGCTGCCGGTGCCCCTGTGGGGTGCCAGCCTCGCGTCCGTTGTGCTGGCGGTGCTGATCTTCCGCTTCGTCTGAAAGCGGTTGCATCGCGCGCGGGCATGTTGTTCGCGAGGGCCGCGTCTTTTACAGTTCTCTCGGCCATGTCGGCTGCGCCGGATGGTCTGGACGGCTCACCAGCAAGGCCATTGCGGCGTTACGCGTGAATCCGCGGCGCGGGACTCGAGACCCGTTGCTTCCTAGTCCCCGACCTTCATTCGTTTTTCCTCTGCGTCCTTTGCGTCCTCTGCGTTGAGAGCTATTAGCTCTTTTGCGAAGCGTACAAGGCCCGGCTCAGGTCCTCGATCAGATCGTCCGCATCTTCGAGCCCGATTGAAAGCCGCACCGTCCCACCGGTAATGCCCGCGGCAATCAGCGCGGCTTCGTCCATGCGGTAGTGCGTAGTGGTCGCCGGATGGATGACCAGCGACTTGGCATCGCCGACGTTGGCCAGGTGCGAGAACACCTTGAGCGATTCGATGAAGCGCTTGCCAGCCGCGCGGCCCCCCTTGAGGCTGAAGCTGAAGACCGCGCCGCAGCCGCGCGGCAGGATCTTCTTCGCCAGTTCGTGGTCGGGGTGCGAAGGCAGCTCAGGGTAAGAGACCGATTCGATGGCTTCGTGCTTCGCCAGGAAGGCAACGATCTTGCGGGTGTTGTCGATGTGCTTCTGCATGCGCAGGGAAAGCGTTTCGACACCTTGCAGAATCTGGAAGGCGTTCATCGGACTCATGCAGGCGCCGAAATCGCGCAGCCCCTCGCGCCGGGCTCGCAGGAGGAAGGCACCGGTGGTGGATTCCTCGGTGAACACCATTCCGTGAAAACCCTCGTAGGGTTCGGTGAGCGTCGGAAACTTTCCGGACCTGTCCCAGTCGAACGTGCCGCCGTCCACCAGCACCCCGCCGATCGCCACGCCATGGCCGCCCAGGAATTTGGTGGCGGAGTGAAAAAGCAGATCTGCCCCGAGCTCGAACGGCCGCTGCAAGTAGGGCGTGGTGAATGTCGAGTCGACCAGCAGCGGCAGACCCGCGGCGTGCGCGACTTCGGACACTTTGGGAATATCGAGAACATCGAGACCCGGGTTGCCCAGCGTCTCCCCGAAGATCAACCGCGTGTTTGGCCGGATCGCCTTGCGGAAGGCATCCACGTCTCGCGGATTCACGAACGTGGTCTCGATGCCGAAGCGCGGCAGCGTGTACTGCAGAAGATTATGCGAGCCGCCGTAGAGCGAGCGCGAGGCGACGACGTGGGAACCGGCGCCCATCAGCGTCGCAATGGCCAGATGCATGGCTGCCTGGCCGCTCGCGGTGGCGATCGCGCCGACACCGCCTTCGAGCGCGGAGATGCGTTCCTCCAGCACCGCGTTGGTGGGATTGGAGATGCGCGTGTAGACGTGCCCGGCGCGCTCCATGTTGAACAGCGACGCCGCCTGGTCGGTGTCCTTGAACACGTAGGACGTGGTGAAGTACACGGGCTGGGCGCGCGCCCCGAACTGCGGATCGGGCTGCTGCCCTGCGTGCAGGCTCAGCGTGTCGAACTGGTAGGTCTTCGGTCCCGGCATGGTTTTTCCCGTTGAGGCAATTCAAGCGCTCACCGCAGAGGACGCAAAGGACGCGGAGGAAAGGCAAGAGCTAGAAAAGCATGCGAAAGTTGAACCCCGGTATCGGTGGTCACTTTGGCACCGGAGCTGCTTTTGACTCCCGTATGTTCTTCCTTGATTTTGGTTTTCCTCCGCGTCCTCCGCGTCCTCTGCGGTGAGAGTTTCGCCGTTGATTCAATAAAAAGCGCCGCGAGCGGTGATGGGCCAGACGGACTCGACCCTGCCGCCGCGCACACACACGATCCAGTCGTAGAGATTCACGGTCGGGTCACAGTGGCCGGGAATCAGTCGGATCTTGTCGCCGACCTTGAGCTTCGTCTCCGCCGGCAGGCGCAGGACCCCGTGCTCGTCCGAGGCCCTGACGTACTCGACGCCTGGGAAATCGGCAAGCAGCGGCATCCCCGAATCCACGGACAATGCCTTCAGTCCGGCGTCGGCGACCGCGCGCTCGGGGACCGCGTGGCTCATGACCGTGGCCCAGACGAACAGGCTTTGCTCGAAGTAGCGCAGCGGCTTGCCATCCTCGCCGAGGTTACGATTGTAGTCGGCATCCATGAAGATGTAGGAGCCGGGCTGGATCTCATTGTAGATGCCGCTGGCGGCCTCGTGCGAATACGTCCCGGTGCCGGCGCCGGTGATGATGTCGGGTTTGATGCCGTGCTCGTGAAGCCTCTCCAGGGTCATGCGCACCTGTTGTGCCGCCTTGGAGATCGCGTCGCGTCTTTCCGCCGGCGTACGCGCGTGCTGCGCGGCACCCTGGTAGGCCTGCAGGCCCGCGAAGCGAAGGTTTTTCGATGCGGTAATCCGGTTTGCCAATTCGACCGCCGGCTGCCCCGGATTGACGCCACAGCGGTTGGCTCCGACGTTGACCTCGATCAGCACGTCGAGGGTGGCGCCTGCGGCGCGCGCTGCTGCGTCGAGGTCGGCGACGTTACGCGCATCGTCAACGCAGACGCTTACCCTGGCGCGTCTGCCCAGTGCCGCAAGGCGCGAGAGTTTGGCCGCGCCCACTACTTCGTTGCTGACCATGACGTTCATCACGCCGCCTTCGACCATGGCTTCCGCTTCTGAAACCTTCTGGCAGCAGACGCCGACGGCGCCATGCGCCATCTGCCGGAGCGCGATTTCCGGGCATTTGTGGGATTTCGCGTGCGGACGCACGCGAATCTTGAATCCGGCCAGGGATTGATCGAGGCGGTCGAGGTTGCCCTCGAAGGCGTCTAGGTCGAGCAGCAGCGCCGGCGTATCCACGTCGGCAAGCTGCATTCCGGTGCGGGCCGGAGGCGACGAACGCGTCACTCAGCGCCCCGTCACGCAATCGGTGCGCATGACGTTGCCGGCCGATTCCGCGGTCCAGTTGCGTCCATACGAACCGAATACGAGATCCACAATCGCGGTGAGGTACTTCTTCAGAAATCTCAACATGGAGATGCTCTCGAACAGACCAGAGGGGTAGAATTTATTGGTAGGCGCATCGGATGCGATGCGAATGCGCCATTTTAGGGTTTTGGACCGGGGATTGCCATGTCGAATCGTTGCAACAGCGCGAGCGGGTTTGCGATGCTGCGAAAATTTGCCTTCATCGTGCTGGCGGCGCTGCTGGCTGCGGATCAGGCACTCACGCAGGAGCTCGAGGTCACGCCACGGCAACGCGCGTTGGCGGACTTGCAGCAGAAGGATGCGCAAACTCGTGCCGGCGCCTGTGCCGTGCTTGCTGAACTCGGAACGCCGGGTGATTTGCCGCAGTTGTTGGCTGCGTTGTACGATCCGGACGCGAGGGTGCGGCAAGCCGCGGAAGGGGCGATCTGGCAGGTATGGGGCCGCTCAGGAAACCAGGCCACGGACCGGCTGTTCGAGCGTGGGCTGACGCAAATGCAACGCGGAGACTTGCCGGCTGCCGTTGAAACGTTCGGCCGGGTGATCGACATGAACCCGGACTTCGCCGAGGGATGGAATAAGCGGGCGACGGTTTACTTCCTGCTTGGCGAGGACGATTTGTCGCTGAAGGACTGCGCCGAAGTGCTCAAGAGGAATCCGCAGCATTTCGGCGTGCTCTCCGGCTACGGGCAAATTTACCTACGCAAGGGCGACCTGGAGCGCGCGCTCGACTACTTTCGACGCGCGCTCACCATCAATCCGAATATGCAGGGCGTGCGCAACTCGGTCGAGCTGATCGAGAAAGTCCTGGTCGAACGCCGCCGGAAGTTTATTTAGTGATTAAGTGATTGAGTGATTCAGTGATTCAGTAACCCAATCACCCAATCACCCAATCACCCAATCACCCAATCACTCAATCACCCAATCACCCAATCACTTAATCACTTTTTTTCATCGGCAGCTTGATTCCGGATAACGCCTGGTAGACCTTCACCACCGCGGAGTCGTCTTCGTTGCCGAGTCCGGCGCCGGCCGCGCCGAGGAACATCTGGTGCGCCGCAGCGGTGAGCGGCAGGGGAAAGGTCAACTTCTTCGCCGCATCCAGAACAATGCCGAGGTCCTTGACGAAGATATTCACGGACGACAGCGGTGTGTAGTCGCCCGCAATGATGTGCGGCACGCGGTTCTGGAACATCCATGAGGAACCGGCGCTGTTGGATATGACTTCGTAGAGCACCTGCGGATCGGCGCCGGTGCGGATGCCAAGCGCCATCGCCTCCGCCGCCGCGGCGATGTGTACGCCGGCGAGCAGCTGGTTGATCATTTTCACTTTCGAACCCATTCCCGGCACGTCACCGAGCCGATAAACCTTGGCGGCGATCGCGCCCAGCACGGCATCGGCTTCGTTGAACGCTTCCTGTGCGCCCGAAGCCATGATCGAGAGCTCGCCCTTGGCGGCGCGCGCGGCGCCGCCGGATACCGGCGCGTCGATCATGAGAATACCTTTGGCGCGCAAACGCTCGCCGAGATCGGTAGCGAATTGCGGCGCGACCGTGCTGCTGGCGATGACCACGGAACCGCTGGCCAGCGTGCCTGCGGCTCCGTCCTTGCCGAAGAGTACGTCGCTGGTCTGATCGGCATTCACGACAAGGATGATGACAACTTGGGATTGGCGTCCGACTGCGGCGGGACTCGCCGCTGCGACGCCGCCTTCGTTGGCGAACGCCTTCGACACTTCCGGCCGCACGTCGTAGGCATGCACTTCGAAGCCCTTCTTTAGCAGCGTCCGGGCTACACCCATGCCCATCGAGCCCAAACCAATCACGCCTACTGCTTGCTTTTTCCTGGCCGCCATGTGCTCACTCCCCGTGTGTCGAATCTCATTATAATCGGATGAAAACCCATCACGTCCCCAACGGATTTCGCAGCAGCGACCCACGGGCTGAAATTTCTTCTCGGCGCGTCCGGTAATGAGGCCACACACACAAAACGGGCTTTTGCCCGCTGATCCGGAGCAGGGCGCCGCGCCCGACCTTGGCGCCCTCGCGGCCCGAATTCGCGTTTGGGGCAGCGAGCTGGGCTTTCAGCAGGTCGGCATTGCCGACTGCGAAATCGGCGAGGCCGAAGCGCGCCTGATGGAATGGCTGGCGCGCGGCTGGCACGGCGATATGGAGTACATGGCTGCACACGGCACCGCCCGCGCCCGACCGGGTGAATTGGTACCCGGCACCCTGCGGGTGATCTCGGTGCGCATGAATTACTTCCCGCAGGAGGCGCGCGATTCGTGGGAGGTTATCAACGACGGCAGCCGCGCCTACGTGGCGCGTTATGCCGTCGGGCGCGACTACCACAAAGTGTTGCGCGGCCGATTGCAGAAACTTTGCGACCGCATTACCGCCGAGATGGAGCATGCGGACACGGCGTCCGCGGAGTCGGCGAGCCGGTTCTCCTATCGCGTTTTCACCGACAGTGCGCCGGTCATGGAAGTCGAACTGGCCGCCAAGGCGGGAATTGGCTGGCGCGGCAAACACACCCTGCTGCTCAATCGCGAGGCCGGCTCCTGGTTTTTCCTCGGCGAGATCTACACCGATCTGTGCTTGCCGGTGGACGAGGCGCAGCCGGATCACTGCGGCACCTGCCGGCGCTGCATCGACGTCTGTCCGACCGGGGCGATCGTCGCTCCCTACCAGCTCGATGCACGCCGCTGCATTTCCTATCTCACCATCGAACACAAAGGAGAAATCCCCGAGGAGCTGCGTCCGTTGATGGGCAATCGCATATACGGCTGCGACGACTGCCAACTGGTCTGTCCGTGGAACCGGTTTGCCCAGAAGGCCGACGTCGACGACTTCTCGGTTCGAAACGGCCTCGATGCGGCGGCCCTGACAGAGCTGTTTGCCTGGAGCGAAGAAGAATTCGAGCGGCGGCTGGAAGGCAGCGCAATCCGCAGGATCGGCCACGAGCGCTGGCTGCGGAATCTGGCGGTGGGCCTGGGCAACGCGCCGAAGTCGGCCGCAGTGGTTGCGGCGCTCGAAGCGCGGCGCGACCACCCCTCGGCGCTGGTGAGGAGCCACGTCGCCTGGGCGCTGAAGAGGCAGCGGGGTTGAGATTGCCGCCAACTTCGTCTATATAGTGCCCTCACGCAGGGCTGGCGTGCGTCGCCAGATCAAGGAGTGAAAGCTAAATTGGCCAGCTATAAAAAGTATGCGGTTTTCGAAGGGAGGATGCTTATCGTTGGCTTCGGATCAGTAGGCCAGGGCTCGCTGCCGCTGATCCTGCGCCATATCGATATCAAGCCCGATCAGATCACCATCATCACTGCCAACGCGTTCGGGCGCCAGATTGCCGGCAGCCTTGGCGTCAAGTTCATCGTAGAGCCGATCAGGCGCGAGTCCTACGTCGCCCAGTACGACAAGTACCTGGGTCCCGGGGACTTCCTGGTCAATGCGTCCTACGATGTCAACAGCCTCGACACCATCGAGTACTGCCGGCGGCGCGGGATTCTCTATATCGACGCGTGCATCGAACCCTGGCCTGGCGGGCACAACAACACCAGCGTCCCGGCCGACCGGCGCTCCAACTACGCTTACCGCGAGGCGGCGCTGGACCTGCGCAGGAAACACCCCAAGGGCCCGGCCTGCGTGTTGATGCACGGCGCCAACCCCGGCCTGGTCTCGCACATGCTCAAGCAGGCGCTGCTCAACATCGCCAAGGACGTAGGGGAAAAAACGCAGGTGCCGAAAACCCGCGAGAAGTGGGCAGATCTTGCGCAACGGCTCAGCATCAAGGTCATCCATATCGCCGAGCGAGACAGTCAGCTGAGCCCGCGGCGCAAGCAGCGCGACGAATTCGTCAACACGTGGTCGAGTGAAGCCTTTGCCGGCGAGTCGCTGCAGCCGGCTGAGCTCGGCTGGGGTACGCACGAGAGGAATTGGCCGCAGGACGCGCGCAAGTTCGATTTCGGCTGCGGCGCTGCCGTCTACCTTGAGCGCACCGGCGCATCCACGCGGGTGCGTACCTGGACTCCGCTGGAAGGGCCGATGCTCGGCTTCCTGATCTCCCACGGCGAGTCCACCACCATTCCCGACTACTTCACGGTGCACAAGAAGGGCAAGGCGGTGTACCGCCCGACCTGCCACTACTCCTATCATCCGTGCGACGACGCGGTGCTGTCGATGCATGAGTACATCGGCAACAACTACCGATTCCCGCCGCGCTACCGGCTGCTGCGCGACGAGATTTCCGAGGGCATGGACGAACTTGGCGTGTTGCTGATGGGCCACAAGAAGGGCGCCTACTGGTACGGCTCGCAGCTTACCATCGAGGACGCGCGCAGGCTCTGCCCGTACAACAACGCCACCAGCCTGCAGGTCAATATCGGCTACGCCGCGGCGATTATCTGGGCCATCAACAATCCCGACGCCGGGATCGTCGAGCCTGACGAGTTGCCGTTCAAGACCATGATGCAGATTTGCAAGCCCTACCTCGGCAGAGTTGTGGGTGTGTACACCGATTGGACCCCGCTGGAAGGGCGCGGAGTGCTCTTTCCTGAAGACGTGGATGCGTCCGACCCGTGGCAGTTCAAGAATTTCAGGGTGGTCTGAACAACAGGAAGACCGGGGTCAGGCCTGCATAATTGCATTATTAATGCAGTTATGCAGGCCTGACCCCACGGTCCCACGGTCCAATAAAGTTGCAAGTTCGTCCATGTGAGGTCAGCACGGGGAAGCGACGGCGAGGAGGCACCCAAGCGTCAGAATCGGTAGGTGAACTCAATCATGTGAAAATCCGCGCCCGTGGTGTCAGGTCCGTTAACGC
>CAZYTR010000414.1:0-1990 GCA_964650365.1 uncultured Alcaligenaceae bacterium
GGAATGACGAGCCGGATCGGCCTGGCGGGATACGGCTGCGCCGCGAGCGCCTGCGTGACGAGCAACAACAACACCGCTCCCCAGCACTGAACTGTCCGCATGCGCGACTCCTTACGGGCCGTTTCAGAATGACTGAAACGGACCCTGATGCAGGGGAGCATGAGGGGACTATCCCGAATGGCACTTACTTTAAGGATAAGTGTCTGATGTGACGTACAAAAACAGCTGGCCCGATTCGAGTGGTACGGTGGAGTTGCGAAACAACCATCCATCACCCGAGGAGCCAGCCTGAATGCATCCTAACTCTCTTACGTTTGCACAGCAACACCGGCGCGTTCAGCGCCATGCGCGCAACAGCGATGCGTATTCGTTCTTCAACCTGCTGACGGGGCCGGAGCTGTTCGAGCAGGTCGAGTCGCTGATGCCGCAGCATCGGGAACGGCGGTTCCCGCCGACCGAAACGCTGTCGATGTTTCTCGCACAGGCGCTCAGTGCCGATCGCTCGTGTCAGAAGGCGGTGAACGACACCGCGGTCAAACGCTTGGCCGGCGGTTTGCCGCGGTGTAGTACGCATACCGGTGCCTATTGCCGCGCGCGCGCGCGCCTGCCGATGCGGATGGTGTCCACGCTGGCGCGCTACACGGGGCGATGGATCACAGCGCGTGCGCCGCAGCCGTGGTGTTGGCGAGGCCGACCGGTGCGGCTGGTGGACGGCACGACGGTGGTGCTGCCGGACACCCCGGCCAATCAAGCGCAGTATCCGCAATCGCGCAGCCAGCAGCCGGGCCTGGGGTTCCCGTTGTGTCGGTTGGTGGGCATGGTGTGTCTGGGCAGTGGCGCCGTGCTCGATGCGGCCATCGGCCGCTATCAGGGCAAGGGCGGCGATGAACAGTCGCTGCTGCGTTCGATGCTCGATACCCTGGAGCGTGGAGACCTGTTGTTGGGGGATGCCTATTTCGCCACCTACTTCCTGCTCTGTGCCTTGGTCGCTCGCGGCGTCGATGCGGTGTTTGAACAACACGGTTCCCGCCGACTCAACACCGACTTTCGGCGGGGTCAACGCCTGGGGCCGCGCGATCACCTGATCGTTCTGCAAAAACCGGTCCTCAAACCGGACTGGATGAGCCAGGCCGACTACGAACAGGCGCCTGACACCGTGACGGTGCGCGAGCTGCGCACCGGGGGCAAGACCTTGGTGACGACGCTCCTCGACCCGAAGCACACCTCCAAGTCCGACTTGAAGCGGCTCTACTGCAGCCGATGGCACGTCGAGCTCGACCTGCGCAACATCAAGACCACCTTGGAAATGGAGCGGCTGAGCTGCCTCACCCCCGAGATGGCCATCAAGGAAATCTGGGTCTACTTGCTCGCCTACAACCTCATTCGGCTGATGATGGCGCAAGCGGCACAACTCGCCGCGTGCTTGCCGCGTCAACTCAGCTTCAAGCACACCGTACAGCTCTGGATCGCCTGGGAGCATCATCGCTCCGGCACCGGGAACGAGGACACGCTCCAGACACTATTCGTGTTAATCGCCCAACAACGGGTCGGCAATCGCCCTGGCCGCATCGAGCCCAGGGCCGTCAAGCGACGACCAAAACCCTACCCGCGGCTCACCCAACCACGTGAGCATGCTCGCGCGTACGTTCGCACACATGGTCACCCCAAAAAGCTAAAGTAAGTGCCATTCGTTCCTGACACCTTTTCCGCTTCTAGTCCCCGTCCGATTATGTTGACGAAAAAGGTTCCTGACACCTTTTCCGCTTCCGGAGAAGGCGGTCTTCGATAAGAGCTGGAAGTTGCCGGACATCGAGAAGGTGAAGTGAGGGATGGGGATACGCGATGCGAGAAACGAGATGCGTGCTGTGAATCTCGTATTACGAACCTCGGATCGCGAATCCCGAATCCCGAATCCCGTAACCGAAAGAGGGCAGAACAATGAAAACCATAATGCCCGGTTCACAATCGGCTTTCTCGAAGACATCGGTGC
>CAZYTR010000415.1:0-3242 GCA_964650365.1 uncultured Alcaligenaceae bacterium
CACTGCCTCCACGCTTCCTTCGACACGTTCTCGAAGATGCGCTTGCCGAGCTCGCCGGGATAGGGCGGGAAATCGAACCCATCGGCCTCGCGCCCGAGCTTGATGCAATTGACCATGTGCGCCATGAACGAACTCCACAGGAGGACCGTCGCAGGCACGACGACCCATAGGCCTAGTATAGGACGTCACGCCGCACAACTGCACGCAAAAACTCCGGGTGCGCGTAACGAAACCCTGCTCGAGTTAGCCAGACTCGAATTCGATTCTCGCGTGTACCCGCAAAGCGCTACCAGAGAAAATCAAGCCCCGACCTCTGCCCGGCTCACCAGGACTTTGTCCACCAAGCCATATTTAACGGCCTCGCCCGCGCCGAAGAAGTTGTCGCGATCGGTATCACGCTCGATGGTCTTCATATCCTGGCCAGTGTGCTTGGCCATGATTTCGTTGAGCCGCTGTCGCAGGTACAAGATCTCCTTGGCGTGGATCTCGATGTCACTGGCTTGGCCTTCATACCCGCCCAAGGGCTGGTGGATCAGCATCCGCGAGTTGGGGAGGCAGAAGCGCTTGCCCTTGGCCCCCGCGCACAGCAAAAGCGCTCCCATGCTTGCTGCCTGGCCGATGCACAGCGTGCTCACGTCTGACTTGACAAACTGCATGGTGTCGTAAATTGCCAAACCCGCCGAAACGATTCCGCCCGGGGAGTTGATGTAGAAGGAGATTTCCTTCTCCGGGTTCTCCGACTCCAGGAACAGCAACTGGGCGACGATCACGTTGGCTGACATCTCATCGATCGGCCCCACCAGGAATACAACACGCTCCTTGAGCAGGCGCGAGTAGATGTCATAGGCGCGTTCGCCGCGCCCACTCTGCTCGACCACCATCGGAATCAGCCCGGTATCGCGGGGCCCGGTTCCACTCCGTTCCCAGATCATGTGCGCTCGCCCATCAGGTCGTTACAGTCAAAGCTCCTCCTCCACTCCACGCACGAAACCACGCTCGATTGAGAATGAGCTCGAAAGCGCGTCGGCACCGCAACGATCGATCAACTGATAACGCTCGCCCGCTACTTGTTTTTGGCGGGAATGAAAGCGGCCGGTTTAACCTGCGTTACGGCAACGGGCGACAATGGAACGGCGGACTTCGATTTCGCTTGCTTGGGTTTTTTATATTCGCGATTGCCTCGTGGATGTCCTTTGGCCATTTTGTCCTCCTAAAAGGATGGATCTGGTGCAAGGATTTCCAAATCCTACAGCAGACTGTGGTTTGGGCGGTCAGGAACCGCTATGGAGATCCAAACCAGCTTCGCACCAGGCCCGTACAGTCTCTGCCGAATACGGTTCTGGTGCAACAAGTCCCAGGAGATCATCCTTCTCTGCGCCATCGCACCAGAACCGCATCAGTCACATCGCCCGTTACGCTCTTAATGATCGAGGCCATAAGGCGGCAAGGTGGTCAGGCGAGTGTCCTCGACATGGCCTCCGGTCGTGAAGTGATAGAGCGACTGAAACATCGCGTCGTTGAATCCCATTACCTGATGGACCGGGTCATCAAAAAAGCAGCCGATTCCTGTGGCACGGACTCCAGTCGCCTCCGCCTCAAGATAAAGCACTTGGCCGATCACTCCCGTCTCCCAGAAAAGTCTCCGGTAAAACCACGGTCCATGCTGTCGCAGGTTTGATTCGAATTCCGCGATCATCCCCAAGGAAAACGCACTATCCCCGGCGATATCCTGACCGCAACTGACCTGCGCGGCCACACTCCGCGCATCGCCCTCTTCGAGCAGAAACAAAGGCAGGTCGTGCGGACAGCCAGGTGGTGAAGTCCAGGCGAATTGTTGGTGCATCGCTTGTCTGAGCGAGCCCACCTTCGCAGGATTACGAACCAGCATGTAGAGACCGGGAGCAAGACCATCCACCCGATGGACGAACAGGGCAAGATGAATGGCCGGCTCCCAGGGCAGGACGTCCCAGGGTATCGGACGCATGCACAAGTCACGATCAACCCGTGGCATGACGCGGGCCAGCATCGTGAAGAAGCTGCCGACTGAAATTGAGGTGTTGCCATCGAACGCAAGCGCGCTTCGCCGTTGGCGGATCACCTGTCCAGCCCTTGGCTGACCCGGGTAGATGCCCGGCGCATTGGTGCTCGGGTTAATCAGGGTCTTCATTGAAGGACCGTCGTAATTCAGTTCGACGACTCTGCGTTCAATAGTCGTTTTCCACGAGGCGAATTCCACCTGGTTGAGGATCGCCCACTGCACCGGATCGTCTCGACTCAGCCGGTTTGCCTTGCCGTGCCAAATGTATTGTGTCGACTCGCGAACAGCATCGGGGGCAAGGGACAGCGGCAAGGAGATTGTCCTTCCAGTGGCAAGATCGGCAGCTTTTGCGGCGGGGCGCGCGGACACGTTACCGGCGACGCCGGCCGCTTGCGGGTAGCGCGCCATTGGCCCGCCTCCCGCCCCGGATGGCTTCACCAACCCTGTGTCGGCGGGCCAGACGACGGCGAGGCAATCAGGGTGCTCTCGTTCCACCCCTTCGAAATCCTCGGGTCGATCTACCCCCAACAAGGCGGCAACCGTGTCATCAGCCAGGCCGTTCAACAGCAGCATGCGCCAGCCCAGGGTCTGGGCCGCAATGCGGGCGCTGCCGACCGCGTGTCCCACGTCATGTTGACAGTAGCGAAAGGCTCGCTCTCCGTACTTCCAGGTTTCCCGCCAGTTCACTGAGGTAAAGCCAACAAGGAAGGCGTTGGGCGGGAAACCTTGCAGGAGCGACGTGAAGCTTTCCTTCGGCAACTCTGCTCGCAGCTCCAGTGCATGCTCCTTGGCCGCGTAGTGATAAAGACCCGGGAACGGCAAAAGGCTTGGGATTTTGTCGATGAGCAAATAGCCTTCGGTCGGATGCAGGTTGCCGCTCGACGGGTTGGTCCGAAGCGCCCAGCGGACCTCACCGGCTTGCTTCCAAGCCGAAATGGCCAGCGCATATTCAAAAAAGCGCGAAAGGGTGCGGACGGTAACCGGAGCGCTCGCAATTGCTCCAGGGCGATACAAGTCTTCATAGAGCGGCGAGAGCGGAGCGGCCTCAGGTTTCAGCAGCGGTAAGGGAATGAGCGGAGATCCCTCGTATCGTCTAAACGGATCCGGCTGATTCGCCCAGTCCAGGTAGCCGAGCGAACGCGCATAGCGGGAAAAATGATGTTTCGTCTCCTGGTGATACCGCATGACCACTTTCAGGGGATCA
>CAZYTR010000416.1:0-1509 GCA_964650365.1 uncultured Alcaligenaceae bacterium
GCGACGCACGTCGGCAAGCAACTCGACGCGGTGCACCGTAAGCATTGCCAGAAACGCATCGGCCGCAAGCGTCGAATGGCCGACGGTGAGAATTCTGGATGGGCGGTTCACTTTTCCTTTGACGGTCTGCTTTCTGCATGCAGCGGCAGCCCGTCCGCCAGCTTGATCCAGGGAATCTGCCGCTTGGTCCAGATGTGGTCCAACGGCGTGATCGCCCCGGGATCATCCAGGCTGGCGAGCGTGACGTCGATCGTCTGCGGCGATCTGTGGAACTGGAAAGTCAGTTGCGTGCCGCAGTTCGGGCAGAACTGACGGAACGCGATCTCGGAAGAATCGAAGCGTGCGGGTTTGCCCTTGGTGAAAGCGAAATAGGACGACTGGAAAGTCGCCCAGGAAACGAATGCTGCCCCGCTCGCGCGCCGGCAGATTTCGCAGTGGCAGTGGGTTTCGTTGGATGGTTTGCCGGTGGCCCGATAGCGGATGCGTCCGCACAGGCACCCGCCGGTGAATGCCTTCCCAGCCATGTCAGACCTCGATGCCGTACTTTCTCAAGATCGGAACCATGATGCCGTAGCCGGCCACGGTGGCGAGTATAGCGGCGAGGAGGGCCGGCCAGAATGCCCATCCTGCCCGCAACGCCAGGGGAAGCACGACAAAAAATGCGAGCGAGGGCAGCACCAGCCAGAACACGCCGGTGGATAGCGCCGCAATCCTTGCACTGTCCCCGGTTTCGAGGTAGAGCCAGATGAACGCCAGCAGCGAGGTGATCGGAAGCGACGCGATCAACGCGCCGAACAAGGTGCTGCGTTTGGCGATCTCCGATATCAGCACGATCAGAACCGCGGACACCAGGATCTTGACTGCGTAGAAGCCCATCCGCTTCGCCTTCAGTTTGTTCCGGTTTCCTCAACCAGGAACAACCGCACCAGTTCGCTTCCGTAATCCACGGTTACTGCGCCTCCGCCTTGCGTTGGCGCCATTCCTGGATCGCAGTCGCGATACCAGCAACATAGAGTGCGGCCACAACCAGCAATTGCAGTTCGGTGACGGGTTTCCCCCGTGAAAAGAAGGCCACCGCGATGTAACCCAGGCCGGCGTGCCCGCAGACGATAGCTGCCTGACTGGTGAGCGCGAGCGCGCCGGGGCCGTCGGTTTCCGTGTAACTGGCCACGCCCATCATGCTACTCACCACCATGGACAGGATCTGCACCGTCAGTCCGAGACTGACCAGGACCGCCAGCCCGGCAATCGGCTTTGCCCAATCCGGCGCGATGCTCGAAAGCGGCAGCACCACGAGGTAATTGCCGACGAAGTAAAAGCCGATGGCGACCAGCACACCGAAGCCGAGGAGAAAGTTGATGCGGGTAAACATACTTTTGTGACGAACACGATAGCAGGGATGGGGCTTACTTGGATGAGAATCTCGGCAAAGGAAACCGATAACGGACTCAGATGCTGAATGCCGTGTGTGCATGCGCCGACCGAGGGCCGGCGATAAGAGCGTTGACG
>CAZYTR010000417.1:0-2731 GCA_964650365.1 uncultured Alcaligenaceae bacterium
ATCGCGCAGCCTGCCCTGCGGATCGTACTTGCCCTTCAGGCGCCGGTAGGCCGTCTCGCCGTAGATTGCCCAGAACTCTTCGCGCGAATAGTAGCTTTCCGAATAAAGCGACTTGATTCCGCCGAGCTCAGTGACTTTGCGTTCGATAAGCCGGTTGAAATGCCCGCTCGAATGAGCGACCCGGGACTTCACCACGTCCCAGAAGCCGAAGTTGACATAGGTCCTGCCCGCCACCAGCGGGTACAGGTCGAACCGCGCCTGCGGATTGCCTGCGCGGATCGGACAAATCCAGACCGGCAGAATGCCGATCTCGCGCTGGAAGAATTCCAGGAATTCGGGCGCGCGCTCGAGCGGAATGTCGACATCCTGGATCACCGACTCGCGATGCAGCCCCGTCAGCATGTCGAGCCGGCGGGTGAGTTTCCAGCGGCTGTTCCAGCGCATGACCTTGGTGTAGGTGCGCGAGTTGAGCCTGGACCTGCCGAGCAGCCTGCGGATCAACGGATTCTGCGCGCAGAGATTCCTGGAGCACCAGAACCAGTCGGTATCCCAGCGCCACAAAAAATCGCGCGCCGCGAGATAATCGGTGGTCTTGTCGCGGATCGAGCGGTAGTAGATGTGCTCGAATGTGTAGTCGCTCGCAAATGGCGCTTCGTCCGTGAAACTTCCCGTGGTCAGAACCATCTCATCGGCACCAAATACCACGCCGTCGACAAAATCGGCAGGCGATGCGCAGGCCCGTTCCAGCGCCGCAAAGCAGGCGTTTGGGTCGCGAAAGCGGGCATGGTCGATGCGCACGAACTTCTTCACCGGGGCCGTCCTTGCCCGCACCCTCAAGGCGTAGCCCAGCGTGCCGTAGGAATTGGGAAAGCCGAAGAACAGGTCGCGATGCTCGTTCGTCGCAGAACACAGGTAGATCCCGCCGTCTCCGGCCAGGATGTCCATCTCCAGCACCGTGTCGTGCACCAGACCATAGCGGAACGAAGTGGCCTCGATGCCCACGCCGGCGACCGCGCCACCGAGGGTAATGGTCTTCAGTTGCGGCACCACGGCCGGCATCGAGCCGCGGCGTAGCGTGGCATCGACCAACTCCTCATAGCTGGTCATGCCCTCGGCATCCACCCACCCTTCCTGCACATTGACTTCCAGAACGTGGTCGAAATCGCGCACGTCAAGGCGCTGCGTCGCGGCCGGCGCACGGTCGCGGAAGAGATTGGAAGTTTCCTTTTCAAGCGCGAGGTGGCCCGCCCCGGCCTGGAGCTGTGCGGCCAGCCTCGCCTTGCGCTCTGCGTAGTCCTGCATGCGCTGCTGCGCAGAAAGATGATTCGATGCCGCGCCGGCCGCAGGCACGCTCAGTCCCGGTCGTAGAGAAAAGCGCGGCTCATCGGATAATTGTCCTTCGAGACATTAGGCTTGCTGAACACAATCTGGAACAGGTGCGTCCGAGTGCGGGGCGAGCGGAACATTTCCGCGCAAGCGTACAGATAAGCACGCCAAACCCGGCGGAAGTGCTCGCTGAATTTCGCCGGATCGAGCGCCCGGATCTTATCCCAGTTGCGATCAAAGCGCTCGGCCCAGGCATCCAGTGTCAACGCGTAATGACGGCGCAGGTTCTCGATGTCGACGACCTCGAGCCCGCACTCCTCCATGGCGACGATGGTTTCGGCGAGGCTCGGGATCCAGCCGCCGGGGAACACGTGCTTGCGAATGTAAAACTCGGTGTCGCGCACGCCCACATGGCCGATGAAGTGCAACATGCCGAGGCCGCCGGGCTTGAGGAAATCCGCGTGGGCCTTCACCACGGCACGCAACTGGTCGCGCCCGGCATGCTCGAGCACGCCGATCGACACCACTTTGTCGTACTGCCGGTCCACCTCGCGGAAGTCGGCCTCGCGCACTTCGATCCTGCCTTCCAGCCCGCGGCGGCGGATCTCGTCCCGCACCGCAATGACCTGCTCGGGAGTAATGTTGACGCCGGTCGGCAACGCACCGTAGCGCTCGAGGGCATGAAACAGGAAGCCGCCGAATCCGCAACCGATGTCCACCACAGTCTCGCCTCGCGTCAGCCGGATCTTGCGGCAGACGTGATCGATTTTGTTTTGTTGTGCCTCTTCGACCGTCGCTGTGCCTTCCTTCCAGTAGCCGCAGGTGTACATCATCGACGGCAAATCGAGCCAGTACCGATAGAAATCCGTGCCCAGGCCGTAGTGGAAACGCGCGTTCTTTCTCGCCTGCGCGATCGAGCGGTTGGAGAAACGCAACTCGTGCCAGCGGTTGCGAATGACGATCAGGGCGTTCGGGTTATGCGCGAAGCCGCCTTCGAGCCCGACCCGGAACGCCGCGCCGAAATCGCCCTCGACATCGACGTCGCCATCGAAATAAGACTCCATCAAGCCGATGTGCCCGAACAGCGCGATGCGCAGCTCGGCCGCACGCCTGTGAATCACGATGGTGAACGCCGGCGTGCCGGTGCCGTTCTGATAGTGCGAGCCGTCCGCAAACTCGACGCGAAAGAGGATGCCGGCACGATCTCCCAGTGCCGCCAATCTGCGCTTTACCAGTGCGGTCGCCATTTTGGTGTCCCGTTCCCCCGCCTACTCGCCCAGGTAAGCCTGCCTCACCTGCGGGTTGTCGAGCAAGGCCCGGGCACTGTCGGCCACGGTGATCAGCCCGCTTTCCATCACGTAGCCCCGGTGACTGGCTTCCAGTGCGAGCTTTGCGTTCTGCTCGA
>CAZYTR010000418.1:0-1793 GCA_964650365.1 uncultured Alcaligenaceae bacterium
CGCATCTTGTCGTAGTAACGCGGCCTGGGAACCATCGCCGCCAGACGGGCGGCCTGGTCGGGACCAAGATTGGCGGCACTGGTAGAGAAATAATGCCGGGCTGCCGCTTCGGCACCGAAGACGCCATTGC
The DNA here is from genome assembly GCA_964650365.1 of uncultured Alcaligenaceae bacterium. Classification (GTDB taxonomy): domain Bacteria; phylum Pseudomonadota; class Gammaproteobacteria; order Burkholderiales; family JACQAP01; genus JACQAP01. The sequence continues at coordinate 131 of CAZYTR010000418.1, forward strand.
CCCATTCGATCACGTTCATATAGATCTCGAATATCCGCCGTTTCGACATGACGTTTTCGAGCATGAGCGTGATCAGGGCTTCTTCGGCCTTGCGCCACGGAGTGCGACGCCCTGACAGGAAAAGGTTCTTGGCCAGTTGCTGACTGATGGTGGATCCCCCGGCAACCACTTTGCCCTTGCTGAGATTTTTTTCATAGGCAATGCGAATACCTTCCCAGTCGAAGCCATCGTGGTCAAGAAACTTGGCGTCTTCCGCAGCGATCAACGCGCGTTTCAGGTGAACGGAGATCCGCTCATAGGGTACCCATTTGTGCCGCAGTTCGGCATTGGGATTTTTTTCCTGAAGAACTTCGAGGCGATTCTCCATAAATGCGCTGTTCGAAGGATTGAACCACACCCACCACACGACATTGCCGAAAATCCAGAATTGGTAAACCAGCAGCGTCGCAATCACCAGCAATATCAGACGGGCACTCCAGCGCCAGAGAGCCTTCATTGTCTTAGGGTTCCCGCAGCATCGCGATCACCGGCGCGCTATGCGGACGCACCCCGCGCCACAGAAAAAAAGATTCGGCCGCCTGTTCAACCAGCATGCCCAGCCCATCTGCAGCGGCGGCACCCTGTGCGCGCGCAAAGGTGAGAAACGGGGTCTCACCCCTGCCGTACATCATGTCGTAGCCCAGCGACCCATCGGCAAATATCCCATCTGGCAAAGCCAGCGTTTCGCCCTGCAGACTGCTGGAAGTCGCGTTGATAACCAAGTCATAGTGGTGTCCGGCCAGTTCCTGGAACCTGAGTGCCGACAAGACGGTGGAGGCAGAGGTGGGTTTATGCCGGAAGGACTCCGCCAGATTCATGGCCTTTTCAATGGTGCGGTTGGCAATGGCCAGCAAAGCCGGCTGGCAATCGATCAAGGGGGGCAACACGCCCCGCGCCGCGCCCCCGCCACCAGCGAGCGCGGCGGTATCACCGCGTGCTCCTTGACCACCGCGCCGGCCGCGATGATGCAGCCCGCGCCGATCTCGGCGCCGCCCAGGATCACGGCCTTGATGCCGATCAAGCAGCCGTCGCCGATGCGGCGGCCGTGCACCACGGCGCCGTGCCCGATGGTCACCTCGGCCCCGATGTCGTTGGGCACGCCCGTGTCAGCGTGCACCACGCTGTTGTCCTGCACGTTGGTCAGCTCGCCGATGGTGATCGGCGCGCAGTCGCCGCGGATCACGACGCCGTACCAGATGCTGCAGTCGCGCCCCAGCACGACATCGTCGGTCACGACGGCGGTCGTCGCCACCCAGGCCTCGCCGCGCGGCAACAGCCGGGGACGCAGCTCGTCGTGCACCGTCATGGACTCTGCGCGGCCTCCGGATAGAACGCGGCATAAGCCATCGTGAGCCCGTTATGCAGCGCATGGAACAGGATCGGTGTCGTCAAGCTGGCTGTCCGCTCGTAGAGCAGCGCCAGCGCCACGCCCAGCGCCGTGACCGGCAGCAGCAGCGTCGTGAGGGTGCCGTGCGCGAGGGCGAAGAGCAGCGCCGAGGCGCCGACCGCCGCGGCCGGGTGCAGCAGCCGCCGCAGCGCGCCATAGAGCGCGCCGCGAAACAGCAGCTCTTCGCACGTGGGCAGCACGAGCACCATGATCCCCCAGATCAGCGGCGAGCGGCGC